>NZ_AP023439.1:980000-1293381 GCF_014701095.1 Streptomyces tuirus
TCTTCGTGGAGCCGAGTGAGGATAAGAAGGCCCAGCTCGAGGCCGCCGCCGCCGAGCGGAAGGCTGCGTTGGCGGCCTCTACCGGACCCGGTGCCACCGCTGACGGTCACAAGGTGCCGCTGCTCGCGAACATCGGTGGCCCCGCTGATGTGGAGGCCGCCGTCGAGGCGGGTGCAGAGGGCGTCGGTCTCTTCCGTACCGAGTTCCTCTTCCTGGACGACAGCAAGCAGGCGCCGTCCGAGGAGAAGCAGGTCGCTGCCTACCGGCAGGTGCTCGAGGCGTTCCCCGAGGGGCGCGTCGTGGTGCGCGTGCTGGACGCGGGCGCGGACAAGCCGCTCGCCTTCCTCACGCCCGCGGACGAGCCGAACCCGGCGCTCGGCGTGCGTGGGCTGCGGACGCTGCTCGATCACCCGGACGTCCTGCGCACTCAGCTGACCGCGCTGGCGAAGGCCGCCGAGGGGCTGCCGGTCTACCTCGAGGTCATGGCCCCGATGGTGGCGGACCGGACGGATGCCCGGGCCTTCGCCGACGCCTGCCGTGAGGCTGGGCTGCGGGCGAAGTTCGGCGCGATGGTCGAGATCCCGTCGGCCGCTCTGCGGGCTCGCTCGATCCTCCAGGAGGTCGAGTTCCTGTCGCTGGGGACGAACGACCTCGCCCAGTACACCTTCGCCGCCGACCGTCAAGTGGGTGCCGTCTCCCGTCTGCAGGACCCGTGGCAGCCCGCGCTCCTGGACCTGGTGGAGCTGTCCGCCGAGGCGGCCAAGGCCGAGGGCAAGAGCTGTGGTGTCTGTGGCGAGGCCGCGTCCGACCCGCTGCTCGCGTGTGTGCTGACCGGTCTGGGCGTCACCTCTCTCTCGATGGGTGCCGCGTCGATTCCCTATGTCCGGGCGACGCTGGCGAAGTACACGCTGGCGCAGTGCGAGCGGGCCGCTGCGGCTGCACGGGCGACGGACAGTGCCGAGGACGCGCGCAGCGCGGCGCAGGCGGTGTTGTCGGGCGAGTAGCTCTGGCCTTGCCGCCCACGGCTTCCGGGGAGGGGCGCTCCACTGAGGTGGGGCGCCCCTCCGGTGTTCTCAGTGCTGGTGGCCCTGGGCGGGTTTCTCGTCGCCGAGGTCGGGCGGTGCGCAGTAGTCGACGTTGGATTCCGGGGAGATCAGGTCTCCGGATTCGATGTCGGTGCAGTAGGCGTCGAAGACCTCTCCCGCGGTGAGGGGTTCGAGTCCGTATGCACGCAGGCGCCAGCCATAGACCTGGTCGGGTGTATCCGGGGCGCTCGCGCGGATGACGAGTCCTCCGGGACTTTCGGTGGCCAGGCCGACGGCCAGGACCGTGGTGAACTCGAGGGCCTCGGTCTCGTCCAGTTCCAGGGCGGCTCCGTCGTCGGCGATGTGCAGGGCGGCGATGAGGGTCTCCGGCGGTCCGGTGACGCTGCAGACGAGGTGGCGGTCGCCGGGCGGGGCCGTGTCGAGAATGCGGACGAGGAGGCCCGCGGCTCGGGTGAAGGCGGCTCGTCCGATGTCTTCGCCGCAGGTGGTGCAGGCGCCCAGGCGGGCGAGGAGGGTGGTCGCGTACTCCCAGGTGGCCCGCCGGACGGCCTCGTCGACGAGGGCCGGGACGAGGTCTGCCAGCGGCCGGCCGTCGTAGGGAAGGGTCGGGCCGGTGGCTGCGATCTGCGCGGTGAAGCGGGTGCGGCTCGACGCGTTGTCGGGGTCCAGGCCCTTTTGCCTGCAGAACCCGGCGTATTCCTCGGGGTCGAAGAGGGCCACGGTGGTGTGGCCGCCCTGCAGCGCCCGGGTCCTGAGGAGGGACTCCACCTGTTTCAGGTAGGTCGCGTGGTCGGCGAAGGTGAAGGTGCGGTAGCGCCGCATGGCCCGGAAGTCGTGTTCGTCGGTGAGCAGGCCGATGGTGCCGGCGATCTCGCGGTGCAGGACGCGTCGCATGGTGCGGTTGTCGGTGTGCGCCATTGTTTCCCCCTGTGCACGGTCGATCAATGCTCACTCACAGTAATCGTCGGCACTGACAATCGGTCCGGGTCTGGTGAGCGTGCACGCAATCGCACCATGAAGGCGCAGGTCACAATGGGTGTGCGCGGTGACCTGCGCCCCGAGTCATGGTGACGGGGAGTTGCGCGGCAGGGGTCAGGCGCGCTTGCGGGCCAGGTCCTCGTAGAAGTTCAGCAGGTCGAGGTTGTCGATGGAGCCCGGGTTGACCGCCTTCTCGAGCGGGGTGCCTTGCAGGAGGCGCTTGACGGGCACCTCGATGCGCTTGCCGGTCAGGGTGTGCGGGACGCCGGGTACTTCGATGATCTCGTCGGGGACGTGGCGCGGTGACAACTGTTCCCGGATCGTCTGCTTGATGCGGTTCAGCAGTGCTTCGTCGAGGACGGCGCCGGGGGCCAGGTGGACGAAGAGGGGCATCCAGTAGCCGCCGTCGGGCTGCTCGATGCCGATGACGAGGGACTCCCTGACCTCGGGGAGCCGCTCCACGGCTTCGTAGATGTCGGCCGATCCCATGCGGACGCCCTGGCGGTTGAGCGTGGAGTCGGAGCGGCCGTGGATGACGACCGATCCGCGGGAGGTGAGGGTGATCCAGTCGCCGTGCCGCCATACGCCGGGGTAGGTGTCGAAGTAGCTGTCGTGATAGCGGCTGCCGTCGGGGTCGTTCCAGAAGTGGATGGGCATCGACGGCATGGGGTTGGTGACGACGAGTTCGCCGACCTCGTCGACGAGGGGGTTGCCGCTGGGGTCCCAGGACTGCAGGTCGGTGCCGAGGCACGGGGCCTGGAGCTCGCCTACGTGCACGGGGAGGGTCGGTACGGCTCCGGCGAAGCAGGAGCACACGTCGGTGCCACCGCTGACGGAGGCGATCCACAGGTCGTCGCGGACTTCGTCGTGGAGCCAGCGGAAGCCGTCGGGCGGGAGGGGGGACCCGGTGGTGGCGACGCACTGGACGGAGGACAGGTCGAAGTCGCGGGACGGGTGCACGCCGGCCTTGCGGCACGCCATGACGTAGGCGGCCGAGGTGCCGTAGAGGGTGGCTTTCGTGCGTTCGGCGATCCGCCACTGGGCGCCGGTGTCGGGATAGCCGGGGCTGCCGTCGTAGAGGACGATCGTGGTGCCGGTGAGCAGGCCGGAGACGAGGAAGTTCCACATCATCCAGCCGGTCGAGGTGTACCAGAAGAAGCGGTCCTCGGGGCCGAGGTCGCAGTGCAGGCCGAGTTGTTTGAGGTGCTCGACCAGGATGCCGCCCTGGGACTGGACGATGGCCTTGGGCAGGCCGGTCGTGCCGGAGGAGTAGAGCACCCACAGGGGGTGGTCGAAGGGCACCTGCTCGAAGACGGGCTCGGTGTCGGCCGAGGTGAGGGCCGACCAGTCCAGGGCGCCCTCGGGTGCCTCGGTGCCGAGGAGCGGGATGTGGATCACTGCGCGCAGGGTGGGCAGTTCGCGGCGCAGCTCGGTGACGACGTCGCGCCGGTCGTGCTCCTTGCCGCCGTAGCGGTAGCCGTCGACCGTGAAGAGCACCACCGGTTCGACCTGCTGGAAGCGGTCGAGGACGCTGCGGGCGCCGAAGTCGGGTGCGCAGGACGTCCAGACCGCGCCGACGGCGGCTGTGGCGAGAAGGGCCACCACCGCCTGGGGGACGTTCGGGAGGTAGCCGCTGACGCGATCGCCGGGGCGTACACCGAGGGCGCGCAGTTCGGCGGCCAGGGAGCCGACCTGGCGGCGCAGCTCGGCCCAGGTGACGGGGCGGGGTTCGTGTGTCTCGTCGACGTGCAGGAGCGCCGGTTCGTCCGCGCGGGTGGCGGCCGCGCGCAGGGCGTGTTCGGCGTAGTTGAGAGTGGCTTCGGGGAACCACTGGGCGCCTGGCATCGAGCGGTCGCCGAGCACGCGCGCGTAGGGGTGGGAGAAGCGGACGTCGAACCACTCCGCGACGGCTCTCCAGAAGGTGTCCAGCTCGTCGACGGACCAGCGCTGCAGCGCCGCGTAGCCGCCTTCGGCGGGGGCGCCGTGGTGTTCGGCGGCCCAGGCCTGGAACCTGGTGATCCGTGCGCGGGCGATGCGCTCGGGGTCGGGCTGCCAGAGCGGCTGGAAACTGTCGGTCGACATGGTCGGCTCCCGGACTGTGCGCGTCGTGTGCGTCCTCCGCGCACGGGCTGGGGTGTGCGCGTGAGCGGCTGGCACGGACAATGCCATGTGATCGACTTCGACACCAGGGCGCGCCCCACATAGTCCCTGTCGTGAAGATGTGGTCCTGGCACGGGTGAACGGCAGTTGAACGACACACGTGTGCGGGTCGGTCGGTGGCAGGGTGAGCAGTATGAACGGTCGTGACCTGGTGCGTTCGGTGAAAGCGGTGGCCTCGGTGGGGGCGGCGCAGGGTGTGCGTACCGTACGGGCAGCCTGGCGCAGGCGCCGGGCCGACGCCATCGGACTGCCGGCGCGGGGGCCGGAGCGTGCACGGGTGCCCGGGGCCGTGGAGGACGTGGAGCCGGGGCCGGGAGGCGGTGTGATCCGGTTCAGCCGGTCGGAGCTGCGGATTCTGGTGGCCGTGAACGGGGCCGTGTTCTGGGGCTGGGACGGGGCGGAGCCGGAGCCGTCGTACGCGCTGGCCGGTCGTTGTCCCGAGCCGGATCCTCGGGCGCTCCTGGAGCCGGACAAGGACGGCGGCTGGCGTGTGGTGGCCGAGCGGGTGACGGTGGTGGTCTCGCGGTACGGCGCGGTGGAGGTGCGTACCCCGGGTGGTGTGACCCTGCGGCGTGATCTGCCGCCGCGGTGGTGGGAGCCGGTCGGGGGCGGTCCGGCGCGGTGGATGCAGCGTTCGGAGGTGGGCGCCGACGCACGGTTCTTCGGCCTCGGGGGGCGTGCCTCGGGTCCCCGGCTGCCGGACGGGACGTACCGGCTGTGGAACAGCGATCCCGGCCGTGCCTTCGCGCCCGGGCAGGACCCGCTGTACATCACGATGCCGGTGCAGCTGGTCGTGTCCGACGGCGGTACGCATCTGGCGTTCCACGACAGCTCGTGGGACGGCACGGTGACGCTGCGGGAGGGCGAGGAGGGCGCGGGTTCCGGGCACGACCGGGCCGGGACGAGTGAGCTGCGGATGGACGGCGGGCCACTGCGCTGCTGGGTGATGGTGGGCACCCCCGCGCGCGTGCTGCTCACCTGGGCGTCGCTCACCGGGGCGCCCGCGCTGCCGCCCGCGTGGGCGCTCGGGCACCATCACGCGCGGTGGGGGTTCGGCAGTGAACAGGAGGTGCGGCGGATCGTCGCGGGCTACCTGGAACATGGTCTGCCTCTGGACGCCGTGCACCTGGACATCGACCATCTCGACGCCCATCAGGTGTTCACCGTCGACCAGGACCGCTTCCCCAAGTTGCCCGTGCTGGCCGAGGAACTCCGGCGGGACGGCATCCGGCTGGTGTCGATCGTCGACCCTGCGGTGAAGGCCCTTCCCGGCAACGCGGTGTACGACAGCGGTGTAGCCGGGGAAGCGTTTGTGCGGGATGCCTCGGGAGAGGTCGTGGAGGGGGTCGCATGGCCCGGGGAGGCGGTGTTTCCCGATTTCACGCACGCGCGCGTGCGTGCGTGGTGGGGCGGCCTCTACGAGGAGCGGCTCGCGCAGGGCTTCTCCGGGTTCTGGCACGACATGAACGAGCCCACTTCGTTCACCGCCTTCGGCGAGTCGACACTGCCGCGCTCGGCCCGTCACTCCCTGGAGGGACGCGGCGGTGACCATCGTGAGGCGCACAACGTGTACGCGCTGTGCATGGCCAGGGCCGGCTACGAAGGGCTGCGGAAGCTGGCCCCGGAGGAACGGCCGTTCCTGTTCTCCCGCTCCGGGTGGGCCGGTATGCAGCGCTACGGGGGGACGTGGTCGGGGGACGTGGCCACCGGGTGGCCGGGGCTGCGGGCATCGCTGGCGCTGGTGATGGGGCTCGGGCTGTGCGGCGTCCCGTACTCGGGGCCGGACGTCGGGGGCTTCGACGGGGATCCGTCTCCCGAGCTGTATCTGCGGTGGTTCCAGCTGGGCGCGTATCTGCCGCTGTTCCGGACGCACGCGAGTCTGCGCGCGGGCCGCAGGGAGCCGTGGGAGTTCGGCGACGAGGTGCTGGAGCACGCGCGCGTGGCGCTTGTCGAACGCCGTCGGCTGCTGCCGTACTTCGTGACGCTGGCGCATCTGGCGCGGCGGACCGGCGCGCCCTTCGTGCGGCCGCTGTGGTGGGCGGCGCCGGAGGAGCGGGCGCTGCGCGACTGCGACGACGCCTTCCTGCTGGGCGACAGCCTGCTGGTGGCGCCGGTGCTGGCCCCGGGCGCCGACCGGCGTGCCGTGCGGCTCCCGTGGGGGCGCTGGTACGACACCGCGACAGGGCGGGCGTACGAAGGGCCGGGGCAGGTGCTCGTCGAGGCGCCGCTGGCGCGGATTCCGGTGTTCGCGCGCGCGGGTGCCGTGCTTCCCGTACGCGGGGAGGACGGCGGGCTGGAGCTGGAGGTGTGGGCGCCCGCCCCGGGACGGACCGGGGGCGGGCTGGTCGTGCCGGACGGGGGCGACGGGTGGGACGAGCCGGAGATCGAGCGCTACACCGCTCGGTGGGCGGGCTCCCGGGTGGTCGTCGAGCGGGAGGGCGAGGACGGCGGCGGCGCGCCGTCCTACCCGGTGCGCGTCCGCGGGGCCGCGGAGCGCTGAGCTCAGATGTACCGGCCCTCGAACCAGGCCCGCACGGCCAGAGTGTGCAGGGGAAAGGCGAGTTCTTCTGGCCTGCGCAGGAGGTGCCAGCCCTCTGTCTCGTCCGTGGCGGCGGAGGAGGGCAGGCCCTCGGCCGGGCGCTCCGGGAGGAGGCCGAAGAGCAGCAGGTGTCCGTCGGGAGAGCTCATCGCGTCGGCGAGCCGTACGTCACGGCCGGCCGCGTCGATGCCGGTCTCCTCCCGGAGTTCGCGGATGACGGCCTGCCGCCAGTCCTCCCGGTCGTCGATGTAGCCGCCGGGCAGGGCGATGCCCCCGCGCGCGGGGGTGATGGTTCGGGTGATGACGACCAGGGCGGTGCCCTGGGTGTCGTACACGGGCTGGAGGGCGACCGCGACCGGGAGCGGGTTGCGGTAGGCCACGGCCCCGCACACCGGGCAGGTGCGGGGCCAGCCGGTGACGCCCTCTCCGTAGGGCGCGCCGCAGCTCGAACAGTGGGGGTTCGGCGCGGGGTTGGAAGCGGAGTGCTGAGATTCGGACACGCGCGGACTGTAGCCGATCACGGAGAGGGCACTTCGGGCAGGCTGCTCAGTGAGCGCCGGCGAGGGACTTCCTGGCCACGGGGAAGTCGAAGTACGTGTCCGGATGGGCCTCGGGCTTGAAGGTGTAGTGCCACCACTCCTCCGCCAGGTTCACGAAGCCGAGGCTTTCCAGGGTGCCCTTGAGCAGCAGTCGGTTGGCGCGCTGCCGGCCCTGGATGCGTGGGTCGAGGGTGTGCGAGAGGGTGTGCGAGAGGGTGTCGAAGCAGTCGAAGCCGGTCCCCATGTCGATCGAGTTGTCGGGGAACCGCTCGCCCTTGGGCGCGAAGCAGGGCACCAGGGGCTCTCCGGGGCGGTAGGGCCGGGTCGGCTTCGCCGGGAGCTTGACAAGCGTGACGTCCAGGGTCGAACCACGGCTGTGGCCGGATTTCGCCGCGATGTAGCCGTCGGCGAACAGCCGGGTCTTGTCGACGTTCGGGTAGAACTCACCCTTCATGGCCTCGTCGTCGAGATCCTCGGCCCAGCGGACGAAGTGGTTTACCGCGCGCTGCGGCCGGTAACAGTCGTACACCTTGAGGCTGTAGCCCTGGCGCAGGAGCTGTCGCTGGGCCTTGTGGAGGGCTTCTGCGGCGGGGCGGGTGAGGATGCAGATGGGCTGCCGGTAGCCGTCGATGCGCTCACCCACGAAGTTGTGCGGGGTGACGTAGCGCATCTCCTGGATGATGGTCGGATCCACGCTTCTCAGCGCCACGAAGTCCTTCGGTGCTTTCGGGTCGGTGCCGGCCTGGGCGGTCGTGCCGGGTGCGGTCGATGCCAGGAGGGCGGCGAACGTGGTGATGAGGGCACGCGCCACGGTGGTGAGTCGTGTCATGCCCCTGCGTCTACCAGGACCGGTGACGTCGTGGGAAGGGGCCGCATGCGGAATCGCGAGCGTCCGTTCGTTTCGGGCTCGCGGACTGCCGATCTCCGACCGGCCGTGACACACTCCTGACGTTCCGTCAGATTCTTTCTGCGGGAGGGTGCTGTGGCGCGTGCACGAACACCTGTGGTGACGGGGTGGTTCGCCGGGGAGGGGAATGATTTCCGGCTGCTCGGCACGCGCTGTTCGGCGTGCGCCTCTGTCTTCTTCCCCCGGGAGGACCATCACTGCCGCAACCCCTCCTGCAGGGGCGGCGAGTTGACGGAGGTTCCGCTGTCGCGGCGTGGGCGCGTCTGGTCCTACACGGACAGCCGGTATCCCCCTCCGTCACCCTATGTGACCGATCCGGAACTTTCGTGGGAGCCGTGCGCGTTCATCGCTGTGGAGCTGGAGGCCGAGCGGATGGTGGTGCTGGGGCAGGCGGCTCCCGGGGTCACCGTCGCCGACCTGGCGGTGGGCCTGGAGGTGGAGGTCGTACCCGGTGTGCTCCATGAGGACGCGGAGACGACCTGGATGACATGGCACTGGCGGCCGACGGGGGTGACGGCATGACGGAAGAGGTGGCGGTGCTCGGCGCGGGCATGCACCCATGGGGCAAGTGGGGGCGCAACTTCGTGGAGTACGGCGTCGCAGCGGCCCGGGAGGCGCTCGCCGATGCGGGACTGAAGTGGCGGGACATAGGCGCGATCGTCGGTGCGGACACGGTGCGGGGCGGCTATCCCGGCCATGTCGCCGGGGCCACGTTCGCGAAGGCACTCGGCTGGCAAGGGGCGCGGGTCACCAGCGTGTACGCCGCGTGCGCGTCCGGGGCGCAGGCCATCGACGCCGCGCGGGCCCAGATCCTCGCCGGGCTCGCCGATGTGGTGCTCGTCGTCGGGGCCGATGCCGCCCCCAAGGGGTTCTTCCGCCCCGCGGGCGGGGACCGGCCGGACGATCCCGACTGGCTGCGGTTCCGGATTCTCGGGGCCACCAACCCCGTCTACTTCGGTCTGTACGCCCGCAGACGCATGGCTGAGCACAGTGACACGCCGGACGATTTCGCGCGGGTGAAGGTGAAGAACTCGGCGATGGGAGCGCTGAATCCCCGCGCGCGCTACCGCAGTCGCGTGACCGCCGAGGAGGTCGCCGCCTCCGCCGTGGTCGCCGACCCGTTACGGCTGCTGGACATCTGCGCGACCTCCGACGGCGGCGCGGCGGTCGTGCTCTCGAGCATGGAGTACGCGCGCCGGCACGGGCAGGCGGAGCCGGTGCGGATCCTCGCGGTGTCCACGGTGACCCCGCGCTACCCCAGCACCGTGCTGGACCTGCCGGACATCGCCACGGACTCGGCACGGGCGGTGGAGCCGCCCGGCGAGACGTTTCGCAGATCGATCGCCCGGGCGGCCTACGAGGAGGCGGGCCTCGGACCGGAGGACCTGTCGCTCGCCGAGGTCTACGACCTGTCCACCGCCCTCGAGTTGCAGTGGTACGAGGACCTGGGGCTGTGCGGGGAGGGCGAGGGTGTGAAGCTGCTGAGGGACGGGGCGACGGCGCTGGGAGGGCGTATACCGGTGAATGTCAGCGGCGGACTGGCCTCCTTCGGGGAGGCCGTTCCGGCGCAGGCGATAGCCCAGGTGTGTGAGCTGACCCGGCAGTTGAGGGGCGTGGCGGGTGACCGGCAGGTCCCGGGAGCGCGCGTCGGCATCGCCGCAAACCAGGGGCTGTTCGGGCACGGGTCGGCGGTGATCGCGGTGCGGTGAGCCTCGGTGCCGTGTGGCCGGCGCTGCTCCTGATGCGGGTCGTACGGTCGATCGAGCCGTGAGGAATACGCTGTGTGATCACGCCGAAATGCTGCGTGAACGTCTCATGAACTGGGCTTGGGCGTGCACCGGTGGCGTCAATCATGCTCCCGTGCACTCCTGGACGGACACTCTCCGCTTCGCCTTCCAACCGGTGGTCAATCTGACGACCGGAGCGGTCGCTGGGCTGGAGATACTCGCCCGGCCGGAGACCGGCGACATCCTGGCCGAGGCCCGCCGGGACCCGGAGCTCGACTGCCGGCTGGCGGTGTCGGCGATCCGCGCGGCGGTGCGGAAAGAGACCCTTCTTCCGTTGTTCGTCAACGTGTTCGCCGGGACCCTCAGCGACCTCGGAGGGCTCCCTTCGCTGCACGACGCCGTGCGTGAGGCCGGGCGGCTCCCCTGGGAGGTGACGCTCGACGTCTGCCCGCCGTACACGCATGTGCCGCAGCATTCTCTGCTGGAGGCGGTGGCCGTGCTGCGCGGGCAGGGCTTCCGGATCTGCGCGGACGGTGTCGGGGACGGGGATGTGCCGTTGCGGCTGCTCTCGGACCTCGCGCCCGGCCTGGTCAAGCTGGACGCCTCGGTGCTGGCGCGACCGGCAGTGGTGCGGTCGATGCGGACGCTGTGCGACGAGATGGGGGCGCTCCTGGCCGTGGAGGGGGTGGAGACCGAGGGGCAGTGTGCGGTGGCGCTGGCGGCCGGGGCACAGCTGGCGCAGGGCGAACTCTTCGCGCCACCGGCCCGCCTGCCCGCCGCGGACGTCTACGTACCGCCCCGCTCCCCCGCCGAGGCGCCGGCTCCGGGGTCCGGGCCGTCGGTGCGGGAGTTCGTCCGGCCCGCCGCCCTGCTGCCCGCCACGGCGTCCGCGGGGCAGGTACGAGCCCTGCTGACCGGGTCACCGGATGTGTCCGGGGTGCTGCTCGTGGACGCCAGGGGGGTTCCGGTGCGGTCCGTGCACCGCTCCCGCTTCCTGCTGTCGATGTCGGGGCGCTACGGGCACGCCCTGTACGCCGACCGCCCCGCGGCCAAGCTCGGTGATCCGCCGCGGACGGTGGGTGTCGACGCCACGGCCTGGGAGGTGCTGGACGTGGTGGCGGTCGGCGAGCGGGACCGCACCTCGGACGACGTGGCCGTGGTGGACGAGAACGGACGGTGCGTGGGGGTCGTGCGGCTCGCCGACCTCGTGCGAGCACTGGCCGAGACACGAGTGGAGGAGGCGGCGGGACTCAATCCGCTGACGCGTCTGCCCGGCTCCGACGCGATCACCGGCGAGGTCGACCGCCGGATCGCGGCCGGGCGGGCGTTCGCGTTGAGCTGGCTGGACGTAGACCACTTCAAACAAGTCAACGACGGGGCCGGATTCGCGGCGGGCGACGAGCTGATCAGGGCGGTGGGCCGGGCGCTGCACCAGGCCGCGGCGGACGGCGCGAAGGTGGGGCATATCGGCGGGGACGACTTCCTGGTTCTCGCCGATCCGGACGGCCTCGATCCGCTGGTTGCCTCGGTGCTGGACGCTCCCTGGTCGGCCGGGGGCCGGCCGGTCACGCTGTCGCTCGCGACGGTGCTCTGCGCGCCGGGCAGCGTGAGCGACCACCGGCAGGCCGCGGCCTGCCTGGCCCCGTTGAAGAAGGCGGCGAAGGCGTTGAGCGGGGCGAGTTGGGTGCTGGGCCGGGCGGGCGTGGCGCGCCATGAAACCCGTCGGGGCTCACAACCCACGCCGGAGCCGGTGTATGCGTCTGCGCCCGCGCGTGCCTCTGCCTCTGCGTCTGCGCCTGCGTCTGCCTCTGCGTCTGCGCCTGCGTCTGCGTCTGCGTCTGCGTCTGCGGGGTGCGGTACGGCGGTCGAGAGGGGCGCGCAAGGCGTCTGAGGCGTGTGGGCCGGCCCCTGCAGGGCCGCTCCCTGCTCGACGGTCGTCGTGCGTCTGCGCTCGTCGGCCTTCGGCGGCGTTCGGCAGCCGAGCCGGCGACTGGGGCCCGTGGAGTTGCGACGCTGCCGAGGTCGTGCACGGGGCGGCGGTGACCGGCCGCCGGGGCCGCCATGACCCGCCGCCAGGCCACCTCCGCCGCGGGCCAGAGCCCCGCGGAACTCCTGCGGTTGAGAAACCTCCTGGTCAGGTGGATCCTGGACACTAGCAAGCAAGGAGTCAGGTGCGGCCGGGTTTTCGCCCCTGGCGGAGCCCGGCGGAGGCCGGACACCATCAGCCAAGCCTCGCGCGGCGCACCGCCGGCCGCGCGGGCCCGGACCAGATCTGAACAACGACCCGACCGGGCGCCGCCAGGGCCGAGCAACCGGCCCGTCGGCCCGGCGTGAGCCCGGTGGCCGTCGGATGGCCGCAACCGTTGCGGTCGGCGACCTTGACGCCCTGTGGGTGCCGGTGAACACTTCCGGTGTCAGTCGACATCGCCGTCCAAAGGCGGCGTATTCCGGCACTGCGGCGCATGGATGCGCCTACGCCAAGGCCCATTCCCCCACGGGCGATTCGGCTGCGACGGCACGCTCGTCACGGATGCCGGGCGGGGCGCGGGATCTCCCTGCCTTCGGCTGAAGTAGCCACGGGAAACGCACCCTGCAGGTGAGGACCGGGGCCGATCGTCCCGGGCCTAGGCTGAGGAGCAGCCATGACTAACGGAGACATTTTCGTCGGCGAGATGATAGGCACGGCGATTCTGATTCTCTTCGGTGCCGGCGTGTGTGCCGCCGTCACCCTCAGATTCTCGAAAGCACGGGCCTCCGGGTGGATCGTGATCGCGTTCGGCTGGGGCTTCGGCGTGCTGGCCGGCGCGTACACCGCCGCTCCCCTGTCCGGAGGGGTCATCAACCCCGCAGTCACCTTCGGCCTGGCCGTCGACACCGGCGTGTGGAGCAAGGTCTGGGTGTACCTGCTGGGGCAGATCACCGGCGCCATGATCGGGGCAGTCCTGTGCTACCTCGTGTACTACGCCCAGTTCGCGGCCAATGTGCGGACGACGGGCACCACGGAGGGCACGGCGGACGAACCAGTGCCCACGCTGGGGATTTTCGCGACCATCCCTGAGATCCGGAACCCGATCGCCAACCTGGTCACGGAGATCCTCGCCACCATCGCGCTGGTGTTGCCGATCCTGGCCCTGGTCGGGCAGGACAGGCACGTGGAGGGCGTCGGCATCGGCCTGATTCCCGGGGGCGGCGGCATCTACGGATCCGGTATCGCGATCCTGCTGGTGTCCCTGCTGGTCGTCGGCATCGGCCTGTCCCTGGGTGGTCCCACCGGCTATGCCATCAACCCGGCGCGTGACCTCGGCCCGCGCATCATCCACGCCATCCTGCCGATCCCGAACAAGGGCACGTCCGACTGGGGCTACTCGTGGATCCCCGTCGTCGGACCACTGATCGGCGGCCTGCTCGGTGGCGTCATCTACAACGCAGCCTTCTGAACCAGCCGAAGGGGTAGCCATGACGGACAACTCCGCGAAGTACGTCGCAGCCATCGATCAGGGCACCACATCGAGCCGCTGTATCGTCTTCAGCCAGGACGGCGCGATCGTCGCCGTGGACCAGCGCGAGCACCGCCAGATCTTCCCGAAGCCCGGCTGGGTGGAGCACGACGCCACCGAGATCTGGTCCAAGGTGCAGGCGGTGGTGGCGGGAGCGCTCGCCAAGGCCGGTCTGAGGGCCGACCAGCTGAGCGCGATGGGGATCACCAACCAGCGTGAGACGACCCTGCTGTGGGACCGGGCGACCGGCAAGCCGGTACACAACGCGATCGTCTGGCAGGACACGCGGACGGCGGCCCTGTGCAACCAGCTGGGCGGCTCGGACGGGCAGGACCGCTTCCGTGAGCAGACGGGTCTGCCGCTGGCGACCTACTTCTCCGGGCCCAAGGCGGCCTGGCTGCTCGACAACGTGCCCGACCTCCGGGCGCGGGCCGAACGCGGCGAGATCGCCTTCGGCACGATGGACTCCTGGCTGATCTGGAACCTCACGGGCGGCACGGACGGCGGGCAGCACGTCACCGATGTGACGAACGCCGGGCGCACCATGCTGATGAACCTGGAGACCCTCCAGTGGGACCCGTCGATCCTCTCGGCGATGAATGTCCCGGAGGCCATGCTGCCGGAGATCCGGTCCTCCTCCGAGGTGTACGGCACCGCGGTGGGCCAGCTGGCCGGGGTCCCCGTGGCCTCCGCGCTGGGCGACCAGCAGGCCGCCGTGTTCGGCCAGGCCTGCTACGACGTCGGCACGGCCAAGAACACCTATGGCACGGGCAGCTTCCTGCTGCTCAACACGGGTGACCGCCCGGTGCCGTCGAAGAGCGGTCTGCTGACGACCATGGGGTACAAGATCGGCACTGAGGCGCCGGTCTACTGCCTGGAAGGCGCGATCGCCATCACGGGCGCGCTGGTCCAGTGGTTCCGGGACCAGCTCGGCATCATCCGGACGGCTGACGAGATCGAGCCTCTCGCAGCGAGCGTGGAGGACAACGGCGGTGCGTACATCGTGCCGGCGTTCTCGGGCCTGTTCGCGCCGTACTGGCGCTCCGACGCGCGAGGCGTGATCACGGGCCTCACCCGGTACGTCACGAAGGCTCACCTCGCGCGCGCGGTGCTGGAGGCGACGAGCTGGCAGACGCGCGAGGTCGTGGACGCCATGTACCAGGACTCCGGGGTGCACATCACCACCCTCAAGGTCGACGGCGGCATGACGAAGAACAACCTGCTGATGCAGCACCAGTCGGACGTGCTCGACGTGCCGGTGGTGCGGCCCAAGGTCTCCGAGACGACCTGCCTGGGTGCCGCGTACGCGGCCGGTCTGGCCACCGGGGTGTGGAACGACCTGGACGAGCTCAAGGCGCACTGGCAGAAGGACGTCGAGTGGACGCCGAACATGGAGGCGTCTGTGCGGGACCGCGAGTACCACAACTGGCGCAAGGCCGTGGAGAAGAGCTTCGGCTGGGTGGAGGAGGGCGACAGCTGACCACGCACGCGTGGAGCGTCGCCACGGCTGCGGCCCGTACTCCCGGTCGGCGGGTGTACGGGCCGTGCTCATCAGTTGTCGGTTATGGGCCGTGCTCATCGGTTGTCGGTTATGGGCCTTGCCCGTCGGTCCTCAACCAGGGGCCCTGCGCGTCGGTCCCGGTTGGCGGGGCCGTGTGCGCCGGTCGTCGGGTTCGGGCCGTTCGCGTCGGTCGTCGGTGTCAGCCGGTCACGGCCTCGCGGCGGTCGGCCGCGTACGCCATGGCGTGCTGGACGACGCCGATGAGTGCCTCCTTGACCGATTCGCGGTCCCGGGCGTCGCACATGAGGAGCGGCACGCCCTCATCGAGGTCGAGGGCCTGACGGACGTCCTCTGCCGGGTAACGGGGAGCGCCCTCGAAGCAGTTGACGCCGACGAGGAAGGGGATCGAGCGCCGTTCGAAGTAGTCGACGGCGGCGAAGCAGTCCTCCAGGCGGCGGGTGTCGGCCAGCACGACGGCACCGAGCGCGCCCTCGGAGAGCTCGTCCCACATGAACCAGAACCGCTCCTGCCCGGGCGTGCCGAAGAGGTACAGCACGAGGTCCTCGCGGAGGGTGATGCGGCCGAAGTCCATGGCCACGGTCGTGGTGCTCTTGCCTTCCACACCGCTGGTGTCGTCGACCGGGCGCCCGGCCTCGGTGAGCAGCTCCTCGGTGCGCAGCGGCCTGATCTCGCTGACCGCGCCGACGAGCGTGGTCTTGCCCACGCCGAAGCCGCCGGCCACCAGGATCTTGAGCGTGACGGGCTCGACCGGAGGCTTGCCGCGCTCAGAACGCCCGAAGATCATCGATCTCTTCTCCTGCTTGATGGGGGTCGGGCGACGGCGGGCCATAGCCTCCGCCGCCTGGGGTTTCGATGACGAGTACGTCGCCGGTGACGAGGTCCGCGGAGTCGCTGCCGCCGAGTGCGGTCACCGTGCCGTCCGCGTGCTCCACCCGGTTGGCGCCGAGGGCGCCGGGCTCACCTCCGGCCATGCCGTAAGGCGGGACCCGGCGGTGCTGGGACAGGGTGGAGACGGTCATGGGTTCGAGGAAGCGGATGCGGCGTACGGCGCCGTCCCCGCCGTGCCACCGGCCCGCGCCGCCGCTGCCGCGCCGCACGGCGAACTCCTCGAGGCGTACGGGCAGTCGCCACTCCAGGACCTCGGGGTCGGTGAGGCGGGAGTTGGTCATGTGGGTCTGGACGACGGGTGCGCCGTGGAAGCCGTCACCCGCGCCGGAGCCTGAGGCAACGGTTTCGTAGTACTGGTGGCGTTCGTTGCCGAAGGTGACGTTGTTCATGGTCCCTGAGCCCTCGGCCTGGACGCCGAGCGCCGCGTAGAGGGCGCCGGTGACGGCCTGGGAGGTCTCCACGTTGCCCGCGACGACGGCGGCGGGCGGCTCGGGGGCGAGCAGGGAGCCGGGCGGGACGACGATGCTCAGGGGGCGCAGACAGCCGTCGTTGAGGGGGATGTCGTCGGCGACGAGGGTGCGGAAGACGTACAGGACGGCCGCGTTGACGACCGAGAAGGGGGCGTTGAAATTGGTGGGCAACTGCGCGGACGTGCCGGTGAAGTCGATGGTCGCGGCCCGGTTCTCGCGGTCCACGCGCACGGCCACGCGAATGACGGCGCCCGCGTCGGTCTCGTAGGCGTAGTCGCCGTCGTCGAGAACGTCGATGACCCGGCGTACGGCCTCTTCGGCGTTGTCCTGGACGTGCCTCATGTAGGCCTGGACAACGTCGAGTCCGTAGTCCTCGATCATGCGACCGACCTCGTCGACGCCCTTGCGGTTGGCGGCGATCTGGGCGCGCAGGTCGGCGAGGTTGGTCTTCGGGTTGCGGGAGGGGTGGCGCGCCTCGGTGAGGAGGCGGAGGGTCTCGGCCTCGCGGAAGCGGCCGTTCTCGGCGAGCAGCCAGTTGTCGAAGAGGACGCCTTCCTCCTCGATGGTGCGGCTGCCCGCGGGCATGGAGCCGGGGGCGATGCCGCCGATCTCGGCGTGGTGGCCGCGTGAGGCGACGTAGAAGAGGATCTTCGGATCACTGTGCTGGGCACCCTCCGAGCCGTTCCTCGCGTCACTCTCCGTGTCGGATGGTGGTGCGGTGTCGAAGACCGGCGTGATCACCGTGACGTCGGGCAGGTGGGTGCCGCCGTGGTACGGGTCGTTGACGGCGTAGGTGTCGCCCGGGCGCATTCGGGGGCCGCGCCGGCGGATGACCTCTTTGACGCTCGTGCCCATGGAGCCGAGGTGGACGGGGATGTGCGGGGCGTTGGCCACCAGGTTTCCGTCCGGGTCGAAGAGGGCGCAGGAGAAGTCCAGGCGCTCCTTGATGTTGACGGACTGGGCGGTCGATTCGAGGCGGGCGCCCATCTGCTCGGCGATCGACATGAACAGGTTGTTGAAGACCTCAAGCAGAACCGGGTCGACTTTCGTGTCGAGATCGGAACTCTGTGTAATCGCGGCGCGTTCCATGACCAGATGCCCGTCGTCGGTCGCCGCGGCCCGCCAGCCGTCGTCGACGACGGTCGTGGACCCGGCTTCGGCGATGATCGCCGGGCCGGTGACGGTGTCGCCGGGAGGAAGGTCCTCGCGGCGGTGGAGGGGTACGTCGCGCCAGGCGCCGTCCGCGTGGAGGCGGACGGTCCGGGGCGCTGCGGAGCCGCGGCCGGGGTTGCCCTCGGGGGCGGCCCGCCAAGGGGCGAGAGCGGAGAGATCAGGGGGTTCGGTGATGCCGGTGGCTTCGACGGAGAGGGCTTCGACGACGATCGGGCGGTCGAGCGTGAAGGAGTACGTGGCGCGATGACGTTCTTCGAATGCGTGGCGCATCGCGCCCGGCTCGGTCAGCTCGACGGTGAGGGTGGTGTCCGTGCCGTCGTAGCGCAGTTCCGCGCGTCGGGTGACCTCGATGTGGTCCTCCGGGACGTCTTCGGCAAGGAGTTCGGCGCGGGCCGCCGCCTCCAGGTCTTCGGCGGTCTTGAGGACGCCGGGCATCGAGGCGGCCTCCAGGGGTGCCTCGACGGACTGCTCGCGCATGGCGGTGGTGTCGGCGAGGCCGATGCCGAGTGCGGAGAGGACCCCGGCCATGGGTGGTACGAGGACGCTGCGGATGCCGAGGGAGTCGGCGACCTTGCAGGCGTGCTGACCGCCGGCGCCGCCGAACGTGGTGAGGGCGTAGCGGGTGACGTCGTGGCCCTTCTGGACGGAGATCCGCTTCACCGCCGACGCGATGTTGGCCACGGCGATCTGCAGGTACCCCTCGGCGACCTGTTCCGGCGTGCGGTCGTCGCCGGTCCGCTCGCCGATCTCGCGGGCGAGGGCGGTGAACCGGTCCCGGACGAGCACCTCGTCGAGAGGCTCGTCGCCGCCCGGCCCGAACACCTTCGGGAAGTGGGCGGGCTGGATCCGGCCGAGCATGACGTTGGCGTCGGTCACGGTGAGCGGCCCACCGCCCCGGTAGCAGGCAGGTCCGGGGTCCGCGCCCGCCGAGTCAGGCCCTACGCGGTAGCGGGAGCCGTCGAAGTGCAGGACGGAACCGCCACCGGCGGCGACGGTGTGGATGTCCAGCATCGGGGCGCGCAGCCGGACGCCGCCGATCCGGCTGGTGAAGACGCGCTCGTACGCGCCGGCGAAATGGGAGACGTCGGTGGAGGTGCCGCCCATGTCGAAGCCGATCACGCGGTCGAAGCCGGCGAGCTGCGACATCCGGGCCATGCCGACGATGCCGCCGGCCGGCCCGGACAGGATGGCGTCCTTCCCGCGGAACTGCCCGGCCTCGGTGAGGCCGCCGTTGGACTGCATGAACATCAGCCGTACGCCTTCGAGTTCGTCGGCGACGTGCCGGACGTAGCGGCGCAGCACGGGCGAGAGGTAGGCGTCGACCACGGCGGTGTCTCCGCGGGGGACGAGCTTCATCAAGGGGCTGGCCTCGCCGGAGAGCGAGATCTGCGGAAAGCCGATGCGGGCGGCGAGCTCCCCGACGGCCTGTTCGTGGGCCGGGTGGAGGTGGCTGTGCATGCAGACCACCGCGACGGCGCGGATCCCGTCGTCGTACGCCTCCTGGAGCGGCCCGGCGAGGGCGTCCAGGGCGGGGGCGCGCAGGACGGTGCCGTCGGCGGCGATGCGCTCGTCGACCTCGACGACCCGTTCGTACAGCAGCTCGGGCAGGTCGATGCGGCGGGCGAAGATGCTCGGGCGGTTCTGATAGGCGATGCGCAGGGCGTCGCGGAAGCCGCGGGTGATGAGCAGCAGCGTGCGCTCGCCCTTGCGTTCCAGGAGGGCGTTGGTGGCGACGGTGGTCCCCATGCGCACGCTGTCGACGGGCTCGTCGGAGCCGCCCAGCAGGGTGCGGACGCCCTCGACCGCGGCGTCCGCGTAGCGGGTGGGGTTGTCCGAGAGCAGCTTGTGCGTGAGCAGCCGGCCGTCCGGGCGCCGGGCGACGACGTCGGTGAAGGTGCCGCCGCGGTCCACCCAGAACTGCCAGCCAGTCACGTCAGTACCCCGCTTCCACGCTGCTCACAGCGCCCGGAGGCCGTTGATCACGTCGCGCAGAATACTCTCGTCCGGCAGCTCGGCGGGGGGTACGGGCCGGTTCACATGGACGAATTCTCCGTCCACGAGATCTCCGACGAGGACCCGTACCACTCCGATCGGCAGGTCGAGTTCCGCTGCGAGTTCGGCGACCGACTGCGGGACGTCACGGCACAGTTCGACGATGTCCACGTGCTCCGGGGAGAGCATGTGGTCCGCTTCGGGATCGTCCGCGTGCGGCTCCGCGACCACGACCGCGATCAGGTCCAGGCGGTGCTGGCCCTGGCTGCTGGTGCGGCCGCGGGTCATGGCGTACGGGCGGACGACCGGTCCGGCGTCGTCGTCGAACCAGTGGCTTCTTCCCTGACCGTCAGCGCTCATGCCATCCCACTACCCGCCTGCGGGCAGATCGGTGCGCGGAGCGGCGGCCAGATGCACACCCACCCGCTTCACGAGCAGCGTCATCTCGTAGGCGACCTGGCCGACGTCCGAGTCGGCGTCGGAGAGGACGGCGAGGCAGCTGCCGTCACCGGCGGCCGTCACGAAGAGGAAGGCGTCGTCGAGCTCGACGACCGTCTGGCGGACGTTGCCGGCCTCGAAGTGACGCCCCACGCCCTTGGCAAGGCTGTGGAACCCGGAGGCGACGGCGGCCAGGTGCTCGCTGTCCTCCCTGGTCAGGTCTTTGGACACGCCCGTCGGCAAACCGTCGCTGGAGAGCACGAGAGCCTTGCGGATGCTCGCGACTCGGTCCACCAGATCGTCGAGGAGCCAGTTCAGCTCCCCCTTGATCGTCGCGGTGTGGCCGGTCGCCTTCGGTGCGGTCATCGACCGTCCCCCTCTGTCGTTCCTTGTGGTGCTGTGCCGCTGTGGGCGGTATCGCCCGCGGCGTTCTCCTCACGGCCGCGCTGCCAGCCCCGCTGGAGCGATGCCATGCGGCTGCGTACTTCCTCGGCGTCGCGTTCGACGGGCTCGGCCCCGACGTCGGTACGCGGCTTCGAGCTCCGTTTCAGCTGCGGGGCCAGGTTCGCCTGCCGGACGCGCCGGGGCAGCGGGGCCGTGCCGGAAGCGGGCTGTGGTGCGGAGCCGGTTCCCTGGGGTGTGGCGCCGGAGCCCGTCCCGTGGCGCGAGGGTCCGGCGGCGGTCTCCGAGGAGCCGTGGTCGGGTGTCTCGGAGCCGCTCGCGGCGATCTCCGCGCGGCGGGTCCGCCTCGGGAGGACGGCTGGCTCCGATCGGTCGCCCGTGGCGCCGGGCGAGGCCGGGGATGCGGTGTGCTCCTCGTTGCGACCGGCCGCGCCGATGCCGCGGCGGGTGGAGTCGGTCCCGCGACGGCGGGCCGGCAGCGGTGGCGGTGCGTCCGGCAGGGCGTCGCCCCGGACGCTGCCGGACGAGGAGTTCTCGGTGCGGCGCCGGGCCGGAAGGGCGGACGCCGGTTCGGGGCCCGGCCGGCCGGTGGCCCGGCTGCCCGTCGGATCCTCGCTCCGGCGGCGTGACGGGAGCGCGGAGGTGGGGCTCGACTCCGTGCGGGCCAGGGCCGTGGTGGTCTCCTCGTCCGTCTTGGCCCGCCGGGTGCGCTGCTCGGTGACCGGGCGTCCGTGCGAGCTGACCAGCTTGGGGGTGTGGCGGCGGGGCAGCGGGACCGGCGGGCTCAGCTCGTCGTCGGCGTCGGACCCGTCCCCCGTGCCGCGGGCGTCGGCGGTCCGGCGCGGGTCGGTGCGGCGAGCTGCGGTCTCGTCCGTGGCGCGGATGAGGGAGTGGCGGGGCCGGAACAGGCCACCGTGTTCGCCGTCGTCGTCCTCGACGGCTCCGGGGAGGTCTGCGATGGCGTCCAGGCCGACGGGTGCCTCGAGCTCGACCGGTCCGTCCAGCAGGGTGGCGGGCAGGCCGGGGCGCTGCGCGGACGCCTGGGACAGCGCGGCGCGGCGGCTGTCCTGCGGTTCGCTGTCCGGGGCCAGCTGGGGGCGGTCGAGGCGGAACCCGATGCCGTTGGTGTCCGGGACGTCGTCGGTCAGCAGCGCGTCGGGGATGAAGACCACGGCGGTCGTGCCGCCGTACGGGGAGGGCTGCAGGGAGACCCGGACGTTCTGGCGCTGGGCGAGCCGGCTGACGACGAACAGGCCGAGCCGGTCGGTGTCGGAGAGCTCGAACTCCGGCGTCTCGGCGAGCCGGAGGTTGGCGTCCAGCAGCGCTTCGGCCGCCATGCCGAGGCCTCGGTCGTGAATCTCCAGGGTGAAGCCGTTGGCGACGCGTTCGCCCAGGACCTGGACGGCGGTGTGCGGCGGCGAGAAGACCGTGGCGTTCTCCAGCAGTTCGGCCACGAGGTGCGTGAGGTCGGCGACGGCCGGGCCGCTGATGGCGATTCGCGGCAGACGTCGGACCTCGATGCGCTCGTAGTCCTCGACCTCGGCGACGGCGGCACGCACGACGTCCATCAGCTGGACGGGCTTGCGCCACTGCCGGGAGGGCGCGGCGCCGGAGAGGATCACCAGGCCCTCGGCGTGCCGGCGCATGCGGGTGGTCAGGTGATCGAGGCGGAACAGGTCGGCGAGTTCCTCGGTGTCCTCGGTCCGGCGCTCCATGGCGTCGAGGAGGGTGAGCTGCTTGTGCAGCAGAACCTGGCTGCGGCGGGCGAGGTTGACGAAGACCTCGGAGACGCCGGCGCGCAGTTCGGCCTGCTTGACGGCGGCTTCGACGGCGGCACGCTGCAGGGTGTTGAGGGCCTGGCCGACCTCGCCCATCTCGTTCTTGTCGTATTCCAGGCGCGGGACCTCGGTCTCGACGTCGACCTGCTCGCCCGCGGAGAGGCGGCGCATCACACTGGGCAGCCGCACTCCGGACGCTTCGTGGGCCTCCAGGCGCAGTTGCCGCAGATCGCGGATGAGGGTGCGGCCGACGCGCACGGACAGGAAGAGGGAGACCAGGAGCGCGATCAGGCCGAGTGCACCGGCGATCACGGCCTTGGCGATGACACCGACGGCGACGGGGTGGACGCGGTCCTGGTAGCGGTCGTTGGCCTGGTCGTTGAGGGTGCCGAGCTCGTCGAGCACGTTCCCTGCGGCGCTGTCCCAGCTCTTGGCGGAGACGCCGCGGGGGCTTCCGGCCCCGGCCTCGGAGGAGACGGCGGCTTCCTCGGCCACGCGCAAGGGAGCGGAGGAGGCGTTCTTCCAGAAGGTCTGGTAGCGGTCGCGTTCCGCCACGGGCAGCAGCGGCAGGTTGACGTCGTACATCAGAGTGCGCTGGGCCACGAGGTCGGAGATGTCCCGCTCCTCGGAGTGCGAGATCCTGCCGACGATCAGGGCGGAGCCGAGGAGGGCGTCCTCACGGGAGAGCAGCTCGCGGGCGCGGGCGAGGTTGACCAGCGCGCGGTACTGCTTGTCCAGCTCGATGTTGTCGACCACGTGCAGGTTGGCGAGGAGCACGTAGCTGGGGTCGACCAGCCGGTTGTAGAGGTCGAGGGCCTGGGTGCGGTTGACGGTGCCGTCCTCGACGCTGCGGCGCAGCGAGTCGATGCCGTCGAAGGCGTCCAGGACGGCGGTCAGTCGCTCGTCGGTGTCCGCGCCCATCGCATCGCGCACGTCTGGGTTCCGGGCGTTCTCGCGGATGCCGGCGACGGCCTTGTCGGTGGCGTTCCGGCTGCGCCGGAGGGCGGCGAGACCGTCGGACGCGCGGGGGTCGGCGAGGTGGACGAGGGTCTGGCGGCGTTCCTCCTGGAGGACGCGGACGGTGTCCTCGATGGGGTAGCCGATCTTCTCCACCACGGACGACACGTTGAAGAGGTCGCCCGCCTCACGTCCCGTGAGCACCGTGGCGAAGGCCCAGATCGCGGTCAGGGACACCAGCGGCACGAGAAGCAGCGCCACGATCTTCCGGCGGATGGACTTCCCGCGAAAGCGCATGGCCTCCCCCAGCTCGGGCCCCCGGCTACCGGGGGTACACATGTGCGTCAACAAACGGCGCGAGCCTACTACCGACGCACAGGGAACTCGAAGACTGGTCCGGAGCCTGGAGTTCCGCGCCAGCCACGCGGCATGGCGAGTTGTCCGGGCATTGCGGGAGTTGTCTCCCGAAACCGGTGGTCGCGGCGCGGACCAACCCCTCGACTCCGTCAGGGTGGTTGGCCGAAATTTTTCGGTCTCCGGGAATCTTCATGAGGAGTTGTTCGTCCTTCTCTATGGGAAACGGGGGCGGAATCGGCCACAGGAGCCGCGTCCCGCACCTGGGCGGCGTAAAACAGCGCAAGCCGGGCAGCCACTGGGGAGCACGGGTCTTCGGACGCGAGCGATTGGTCTGCTGGCGGTGGGGAGTGACACGGTGATGGGCACGGCGGAACGGCGCGGTGCGCCCGGGGCGGGTGGGGCGCAGCTGACGGGGCATCGGGATCCCGAGGCGACCGATCGCGGCATTTCCGAGGGCGCGGCGGGGCCCTTGCAGCGAGAGGCGGGGGTTCGGGCTCGCGAGGGGGGCCGTGGCACCCGCGAGGAGTACTACCGGCCCCTTTGGGTCGAGGAGCCCGCCCGGCGGCGTCGGCTGCCGGATCCGGTGCGGACGGCTGCGGTGCGGGCGGTCCTCCTCATAGCCGTGACGCTGATCCAGGCGATGGTGGCCTTCCTGTGCACGATGGCCGGGTCCTGGCTGGCGTTCCCCATGGTGATCAGCAGTGTGGTCAGCACGATCGCGGCCACCTGGGGAGCGCTCGACGTGTGGGTGACGCGCCAGGTCTGGAACCAGCGCAACGGCGTGGTGTCCGTACCGAGCAGCACGGCGCGGGCCCTGCGGCGCGAGCGACGCCGGACCAGGCGGCAGGAGAGGACCGCCGAGCGGGCACAGGAGCGGATACGCCGGCGGGGTGGAGCGGGGCAGCTGTCCCACTCGTGAGACGTGGCGACGGGGAGGATCCGGGGCGAGGGCGAGGCCACCGGATGCGAGAGCGGCCACTGGCCGAGACCCCGCCCGGCGCGTCCTCGCCGTAGGGTCCCGCGCATCTTCATCGTCGGGCATCGCTCGTCTTCACGGTGGTGCACCAAGCGCCCTAACCGAGTGACACCGCGCGTCCTCACGCGGGCGGTCCACGGCGAGTACAGCCGTTCCGCGTTGGGGACGGCGCCGATGACGACGATCACGAGGCCCCGCGGACGGTGCGGCCGTCGGTGAGGTGGCTCACTCCAAATATCGCGGCGGTGAAGGCGACCCACTCCAGTGACGGCCGCGGTGAGGCAGCCCACTCGGCGACGGCCGCGGTGAGGCGGCCCCCTCCAGCGACGGCAGCGATACCCCACAGCCCGGCCACGCCGATGTCGGTGACCGGGAAAGCAGGTCGGCTCGGCGGTGCAGTGCGCGGCGCACACGGTGACCGTCTCGGCGCCCGGTTCCGGCTTCGGACGCGAGCTCGGGCCCGCGGGGGCGGCCGACTGTCACGAGACGAAGCACCTCTGGCGCAACACCCGTCCCACCCGCCAGGGTTGGTTCGACTGATCCACGCCGCTGTGAGGCACACCCATTGAGGAACCGACCGTGAAAACAACCGCAGAGCCGACCGATCCACACGGCCGGGACGACGCCGAACTGACCGAGTTCGGCTACAGACCCGAGCTCAAACGCACCCTCGGCAACTTCCATACCTTCGCCGCGGGGATCAGCTACATCTCGATCCTGACCGGCACCTTCCAGCTGTTCTACTTCGGCTACGGCAGCGGCGGCCCCGCCTACTGGTGGTCGTGGCCGATGGTCTTCGCCGGCCAGTTCATGGTCGCCCTGTGCTTCGCGGAGCTCGCCGCCCGCTACCCCGTGGCCGGCTCCGTCTACAACTGGTCCAAGAAAATCGGCAATCCGCACCTGGGCTGGCTCGCCGGCTGGATGATGCTGATCGCCTCGATCGTCTCCATATCGGCCGTCGCGCTGGCCTACCAGCTGACGCTGCCGCAGATCTCGTCGTTCTTCCAGTTCGTGGGGGACGGCACCGGTACCTACGACGTGGCGACCAACGCGGTCATCCTGGCCGCGGTGCTGATCCTGTTCACGACGCTCGTGAACGCCTTCGGCGTCAAGCTGATGGCGCGGATCAACACGGCGGGCGTGTTCATCGAGTTGATCGCCACCGTCGTACTGATCATCCTGTTCGCGGTCCACATCACGCGTGGTCCGCAGGTCGTCCTGGAGACGCATGGCACCGGCGCGGGCTATGGAGACGGCTACCTGGGCGCCTTCCTGGTGGCCTCGCTGGCCTCGGCGTACGTCATGTACGGCTTCGACACCGCCGCCTCGCTCGGCGAGGAGTCCCTGGACCCGACCAGGAACGCGCCGCGCGCGATCATCCGGGCGATCGTCGCGTCCTTCGTGCTGGGCGGCCTGATCCTGCTGCTCGCGCTGATGAGCGTGTCCAGCCTGAAGGGCGAGAAGCTCTCCACGGACGGTCTGCAGTACATCGTGCTGGACGTGCTCGGCCCGACGGCCGGCAAGGCGATGCTGTGGTGCGTGCTGATCGCGGTGACGGTGTGCGCGCTGGCCGTGCACACGGCGGCGGTGCGGCTGGCGTTCGCGATGGCCCGCGACAACAACCTGCCCGCGTCCTCGAAACTGGCGAAGTGCCACCCGCGGTTCCACACGCCGGTCCTGCCGACCGTGATCATCGGGATCCTGGCGCTGGCGATCCTGGTGGTCAACATCCGCCAGCCGCAGATCTTCACGGTCGTCACCAGCATCGGCATCATCATGATCTACCTCGCCTACCTGGGCGTCACGGTGCCGCTGCTGGTCGCGCGCCTGCGCGGCGCGTGGCAGCCCGCGGGCGAGGGCCGCTTCTCCCTGGGCCGCTGGGGTCTGCCGGTCAACATCCTGGCCGTCCTGTGGGGGACGGCCATGACGCTCAACCTGATCTGGCCCCGGGCCGCGGTCTACAACGCCGCGGCTCCCTACCACTGGTACCTGCGCTGGGGCGCGGTGCTGTTCGTGGCCGTCATCGCGGGCGGCGGCTTCGCCTACTACTGGTTCGTGCAGCGGCACCGCACCGGTGTGCTCGCCGAGCACCGTTCGCAGGCCACGGACACCGCTGCTGTCGCCGCCCCGGCGGCCGACTGAAGGCGGACCCGTGAGGACGCAGCAGTCTGACGGCGTCGTCGTCACACCGGGCGCTTGTACATCCTGGTCGCCGTGATCTCGCTGTGGACCGCCTCCCCCGTCCGGGCCTGCTGCGGCAGGCCCGGGCGGAGGTGCTCCTCGACGCTGATGTACTTGAGGCCGGCCCTGAGGTCGGCGTCGTTGCGCATGCGGATGACCAGGGGGAACTCGGCCAGCGCGGTGGTGTCGAACAGGCCCGTGGTGTACAGGAGCTGCACGCCCAGGGCGTCCGACACCGCCCGCTGGAGTTCCAGCAGGTACGTGGCGTTGGCGCGGCCGATGGGGTTGTCGAGGAACAGGGTGCCGGCGTGCCGGTGCTTGTCGCGGCCCCGGTCGTTGGACCGCAGCGCGGCCATCGTGCAGTAGAGGGCGATGGCCGCGGTGAGGAGCTGGCCGCCGGAGAAGACGTCGCCCATCTGCCCGACGGGGACGCGCTCGGCGCGCAGCACGGCGTCGGGCTTGAGGATCTCGACGGCGACACCCTTGGGCTCCAGCGCCGCGGCGACACCCCTGAGCAGCAGGGACATGCCGTCGCGCCGCAGGTCGGAGTTCTTCTTGACGGCGGCGCGGGTCGCCTCGTCGATGACCTCGCCGAGCCGCTCGGTGAGGGTGGCCTGGTCGGGCTCCTCGAAGCGGATGCGGAGGAACTCCTGCCCGGACCACTCCCCGAGGCCCTCCGGCAGCCGGGAGAGCCGCTGCGCGGAGCGCAGGGTGGCCAGGGCCGACTCGACCAGGCCGCGCAGGCGGTCCACGATCGAGTCGCGGTTGCGCTCCAGCTGCTCCAGTTCGTCGGTGAGGACGCGGAGCCGGGGTGCGAAGGCGTCGGCCCACTTCTGGGCGTGGTCGGGCAGCGCGGAGGCGGGCAGTTCGCGGATCTGCTGGCGGGCGGGGGTGCGGACCTGCTCGTAGCGGGTGGAGTTGGCGTGCCGGACGAGGATGTCGCTGGCCTCACGGACGGCGGCCTCGGCGGCGGACAGGTCGGCGGCGCAGCCGCGCAGGGAGCGCCGGGCCTCCGCGGCCGACTGCCGGGCCTCCTCGGGGCTGCCGGGGTAGGGCTCGGGCTCCTCGTGCTCCTCGTCCGTGGCGTGTTCGCGCAGCAGGTCCCGGAGCATGGCGGCGATCTCGTCGAAGCCGCTCGCCGCGTCCTCGGCGGCGCGGTGGGCGTCGAGGAGTTCGGCGTGCGCCGCGCGTGCCTGGTTCAGCGCCTCGGTGTGGGAGGCGAGTTCGCCCGTGGCGGTGCGCAGCAGGTTCTGCGCGTGCTCGGCGTCGCGCGGCTGAAGCTCCTCGGGCAGGTCGGTGTGCGTCTCGCCGTCGTCGGCGGGGGCGAGGCGTTCGGCCTCGCCGCGCAGCCGCCCCAGCTGCTCGCTCGCGGTCGACATCCGGGTCTCCAGGAGCTGCACCAGCTCCTCGGCGCGGGCGGCGGCGGCCTGGCGGCTGGGGCCGTCGGAGCCGTCGGGGGATTCGAGGAGCTGCTCCGCGCGGGTGCGGACCTTGTTGCTCAGCCGGTCCAGCTCCGCGCGGGCGGCGCTCTCGTCGCTCTCGGCGCGGGCCTGCTCGGCGCGCAGGTCGGCGCCCACACCGACCTTCTCGTACACCTGGGACGCGGCCCGGTAGGCCTCGCGCAGGGCCGGCAGGGAGGCCTTGGGCGCCTGGTCGTCGTCCGCGGGCACGTCGTCGGGGGCGCCCGCGATCTCGGAACGCTCGGCGCGCAGCGCGCGGGCGGTACGGCGGGTGTCGTCGGCGGCGCGCTGGGCGGCCCGCCGGTCCTCGTCGGCGGCCCGGGCCCGCTCCAGGCAGGACTGGGCGCTCGCCTCGGACTCGGCCGCCTCGTCGGCCAGTTCGCGCAGTTTGACCTGCCAGCCGGCCCGCTCGCGCAGCCGGAAGGCGAGCCCGGCGAGGGCGTCGGCGGAGCGACGGGCCTTCTGGGCTGCCTCCTGCCGCTCGTCCCGGACGCGGGCGGCCTCGGCGGCGACCTCGTCGGCCTCGGCCCGCACGGTCCGGGCCTCGGCCAGTTCGGCCTCGGACTCCTCGGCGAACGCGCGGCTGTCGTGGGCCGCCCGGGCCAGTTCGGTCAGCCGGCCGGCGGGGCAGCCGGTGCGCCAGGAGGCGAGCCGGGCGGCCAGTTCGCGGTCCTTGTCGAGCCGGGCGGCGAGGGTGCGGATCTCCTCGTCCCGCTCGGTGGCCCGGGCGCGCAGCGCCTGCCGCTCCTCGTCGGCGGCGTGCTCGTCGTGCATGGCCGGGTTCGGCGGCACGAGGAACACGTCGCCGCTACCGGAGTCCGGGGCGGGCGTCGGGGCGAGCAGGGCGGCGGCGGTGCCGACCGCGACGGCCGAACGGGGCAGCAGCGCCGCCTCGCCCAGCGCCTCCCGGGCGCGTGCGTGGGAGTCGGGGTCGGTGATGATCACGCCGTCGACGAGTTCGGGCCGGGCGGCCAGTACACGTGCGTGGTCGGCGGGGTCGACGGCCTGGGCGAGATAGCGCCAGCCGGGCAGCGCGGGGATGCCGTGCTCGCCGAGGAACTCGACCGTGGCCAGCACGTCCGGGCCGGGCGGCAGCAGCCCGCCGTCGCCGAGCGCGCCGAGGATGCGGGAGTCGTCGGCGGCGGCCGTGCGCAGGTCGAACAGCTGCCGCTCGGCCGAGGAGACGGCGTCGTCGAGCAGGTCGCGCAGGTCGTCGGCGAAGCGGTCGAGTTCCTCCGGGGTGAGGCCCTGTTCGGCAGCGGCCGGCTGCGCGACGGGCGCGCCGTCCGTGCCGTGGCGGGGTTGCGGAATGCCCGGGCGGGTCTCCGGGGTCAGGCTGAGCAGTTCCGCGAGCCGCTCCTCCCCCGCCAGTGCCTCCGCGGTGCGGCGCTCGGCCTCGTAGGAACGCTCGGCCGCCGTGGCCGCGTCGGCGGCGCGGGCCGCGGTGAGTTCGGCGCGGGATTCGGCGGATGCGGCTTCGCGGGCGTGCTCGGCGGCCCGGCGGGACGCCTCGCGGGCGGCGTCCCAGGCCGCGACGGCGGTCTTCTCGGCGTCGCTGGCGGCCAGGGCCGCGCGGGCGGGGTCGGCGTCGGGCGCGGTGTCGTCGAGCCAGCCGGCCCGGACCGCCTCGGCGGTCTCCTGCTCGACTTCGGCGAGGCGCTGCTTGAGGTGACCGATCTCGCTGCGGGCGCGCTGGGCCTGGGTGGCGGCCGCGGTGGAGTCGCGGTAGGCCGCGTCGCTGACCTCCTGGAGGGCGGCGGAGCGCTCCTCCTCCTCATTGGCGTGGCTCTCGGCCTTCTCCGCTGCGGCGTGCAGGGCCCGTACGAGGTCGACGGCGGCCTTGGAGCGGGCGGCCAGGGCAGGCGCGGCGTCCCGCTCGGCCTCCTGGATGGCGGCGGACACGCGGGTGACGCGGTCGGAGGCGGCGCGGTGGCGCAGCACGGCCTCGGCGGCCTGCCACGCCGAGTACAGCGTGCGGGCGTCGGCGAGCTCGCGCTTCTGCGCGGCGGCGGACTTCTCGGCTCCGGCGAGCGCGAGCGAGGCGTGCCGGTAGGCGAGTTCGGCGGAGATCAGCGCACTGCGCTCGCGGGCCGCCCCGGCGTGCGTGACGGCGTACGCGGCGGCGGTGACCCGCTGGGCCAGGTCTGCGGCCCGGACGCGCTCCCGCACACCGCGCGCGGACAGCCTGCGGGCCAGGGTCCGGGTGCGGCGCTCGGCTCCGGCGTGGACGTCCCGCGCGCGGGAGCGGGCCTCGGCGGCCTCGACGATCCGCCCGAGGAGGTCGACGGACCCGGCGGTGAAGTCGCGTTCGGCGATCAGCTCGGCGCGCCGGCCCAGCTTGTTGCCGAAGCCGCTGACCAGGTCGGCGAGTCCGTCGGTGTCGCGGGTGTCGGTGACGGCGCGCAGCAGCAGGTCGGTGAAGTCGGCGTCCTTCTTGACCGCGAAGAGACCGGCGGCCTCACCTTCGTCGGCGTTCATCTCGCGCTGGTAGCGGAAGAGCTCGGGGTCGAGGCCGAGGTCGCCGAGGTGCTCGATCCAGCGGTCGTGGGTCTCCTCCCAGTGCACCTCCAGGTGCGGGTAGTTCCTGCCCGCCTCGGTGAGGGCGTCGCGGAAGCCCTTCATGGTGCGGCGCCGCCCGCGCGCACTGGACTGGCCCTCGACCGGGGCCCGTACGGCGGTGGACTCCGCGACGGGCAGACCGTCCAGGTTCAGTCCGGGCCCGGGCCGGAAGGAGTACCAGGCCTCGGCGAACTTCCGCGGGTCGTTGGAGACCTGCCGCCCGCGCCACTCGCTGACCTTGCCGACGACGACGCACTCGCCGGTCAGCACGTGCTGCCACTCCAGCGCCACGTGGCCGCAGTCGTCGGCGAGGAGGAACTTGCGCAGCACACCGGAGCTGGCGCCGCCGAGGGTGTTGCGGTGGCCCGGCAGCATCACGGAGAAGATGAGCTTGAGCAGCACCGACTTGCCGCCGCCGTTCTCCAGGAAGAGCACCCCGGCGGGTGCGGGCCGGCGCGGCGGGCCGACCGGCTCGTCCTCGAAGAACTCCGCCTGCGTGGGCGCGGGGTCGGGCACGATCTCGCCGACCCCCCGCAGGTCAAGCACGGTGTCGGCGTAGCGCGCACCGGCGGGCCCGATCGAGTAGAGGCGGACCCGGGACAGCTCGTACATGGCGGACTCTCGTAAGTCTTCGTGAGATGGGGAGTTCAGGAGGAGTGGAACGGCAGCCCGGCGTCGGCGACCAGTTCCAGGTCGTCGCTCTCCTCGGCGGGCAGCAGCGTCGGTGTGCCGTCGGTGACCGGGACGACGCCCAGTTCCAGCAGTTCGGCCATGGCGGCGCTGCCGGCCATGTCGCGGACCTGGAGCTGGTAGCGGGCGGTGGTGCGGTAGGTGCCGCCGTGGTCGTCGCCGGTGCGCTGCAGGAATCCGGAGTCGGTGAGGAAGGCGACGGCCTTGGCGACGATGCCGGTGGTCGAACCGGCCAGCCGGCGGGCGTCCTTGGTGGCGCCGGTCGCGCTGCGCCGCACCCAGATCCGCCAGGCGGCCTCCAGGCCGGGCGCGTCGGTGGCCGGGTCGGTGTTCTCGCCCTGCTCGTCGGCGCGCTCCTCCAGGCGGCGGCAGGCCTGGCGCACGAAGGCGTCGACGCCGTTGACCGAGACCCGGCCGATGTAGCCGTCGTCGGCGAGGTCCTCGGGGCGCGGGAACGCCATGGCGGCGACGGCGAGATGGGCGAGCCCGTGCAGGAAACGGTCGCCTCCGTCGGCGGCCGTACGACGCGCGTAGTCGCCCATGCGGACGGCGAACACCGAGTCCTCGGCGGCGGTCACGGCCATGCCCGCGCGGGGGGAGACCTCCAGGACGATCAGGCCGAGCCCGGTCGCCACGGCGTCCGCGAGCCGCGCGAAGGGCGGGTCCTCGCGGTAGCGCCGCAGCAGGTCCGCGTACTCCTGGTCGCGGGCGGGCTGCAGCTTGGGCTGCAGGCCGAACGACACGAGCCGGGCCGCGTCGGCGGCGTCGGCGGGAGTGACGGCGGCGGTGGCCGCCGGGGCCGGGCTCTCCGCGTCGCCCCACTCGACGTGCTCGCTCACGACGGGAACTCCTTGACCTTGTAGACGGGATTGCGGGCCACGCCCTCAGGGGCGCGGGGAACTGCGCGACGGGCCACGACGGCGCCGCGGCCGGCCACCGGGGGCGGGATCACGCGGCCTCCGTCCTGTCGGCCGCCATCCCCGCCGCGTCCAGCAGTGCGGTGCCGACGATGAGGTCGGCCCCGCCGAACTCCGGGTCGTCGAGTTCGGTCCCGTCGTCGACGGCGAACAGCAGCTTCTGCTCGCCCTGGCGATAGGCCGTGCCGACCGGCGGGCTGGCGGCGTGCACCGCGAGCAGGGCGACCAGATACGGCAGCTCTCGGTCCTGCCGCCGGGCCTGCGCCAGCAGTCCGGACAGCCGGCGCGGCGCGTCCGCCGGCAGGTCGAGCAGCTCCTGCGCGGCCGCCATCTGCTCCTCGCTGAACCGGCTGTCGTCCGGCGTGGCGATCAGGTCGGGCTCGGGCATCTCCGCACCCAGGTGCTCCCGCTCCACCGGCGGCGTCAGCAGTATGTCGACCAGGTCGCCGACCCGGACGGACACCGGTGTGCGCAGCCCGGTGCCGCGGCTGAAGAAGGCGTCGGTGACGCGGACAGCCTGCTCCAGCGGCAGCGGGAGCACGGGCGAGACGAGATGTCCGTAGAGGTCTGTGCCCGACGTCGTCATCGGGGTGGCGAAGGCCTGCCGGTCCTGCTCGGCGCGGAACAGCGGTCCGGCCTCCAGCAGGCGGGACTGCAACTGTGTGTGCCGGCGGATGCAGTCCTTGACGATGTCGACGAGCTCGGCGGCGCGGCGCTTGTGCTCGGGGTCCTCGGACTCGTCCCGTGCCTTGCGGATGTTGGTGAGGATCGCGTTCTCGTGGCGGTAGCGGTCGGCGACGTGCTCCAGCGCCTCGGCGATCATGTCGGGCACGCTTGCGAGCCAGTCCACCGCGCGCACGTTGCGCCGGGTGGCGTCCAGGGCGCGGCGCAGGGTCTCCGAGTACTGCACGGTCCGGTAGCGGGCCTGTTCGGCCGCGAGCTGGGCGTCGGCGAGCCGGCCGCGGCTGATCAGCACGTCCAGCTTGACCTCGGCGGCGATCTGCGCGCTGGTGACGTCCGTGTCGAGGGCGCCGACGAGGACGTTGACCGCCTCGTCCGTCGTACGGAGGTAGACCGTGCCGCCGGGGCCGGGGACCTCTTCGATCAGCTTGAAGTCGTAGTCGCGGCGCACATAGGTGCCGTCCGCCCCGAACGTGCCGTACACGGCGCGGAAGCCGCGGTCCACGCTGCCGACGTTGATCAGGTTCTCCAGGACCCAGCGGGCCACCCGCTCGTGCTCGGCGGCGGGCCGCCGCGGGGCCTGGGCGGCGATGCGCGGGATGAGCCGGGCGACGATCTGGTCGTGGTCGGCGCCCGTGTCGAAGTCCATGTTGAGGGTGACCAGGTCGATCGCCGCGAGGGCGACCTCCGCCATGCCGTACACCGAGTACGCGCCGGCCAGGTTGGCCTTGCGCGCGTCCAGGTCGTGCAACGGCGCGGTGCAGGCGAGCGCACGCAGGCGCCGCGCCAGGCCCTCGTCGGCGGCCGGCCCCGGGGCGGGGCGCGGCCCCGCGCTGAGCTGGGGCGGAACGCTGTCCGTCGATGCAGGCGAAGTCACGGTGCACAGACTAGGTCCTGGGTCTGACAACCACCCAAACGACGCGGTACGCCCCGTGGGCCGCCGGCCTCAGCCGTCCCCACGGACTCCGGAGCCGCCCCCTCAGCCGTCCTCGCCGACCCGCCGCCGGTACACCTCGACCACCCGCTCCAGCGAGTCGTCGAGGTACCCGGCGAGCAGGCTCTCGGCCTTCTCGCGGTCCCCGCCCTGAAGAGCCTCGAGGACCGCGGCATTTCGTACGATGTACGGCTCATGCAGCTGCTGCGGCTCGTCCACCACGTGGAACGCCAGCCGCAGTTCGGCGAAGACGCTCCGCATCAGCTCGGCGGTGCGCTCGCTCGCGGCGAGGGCGACCAGCTCCCGGTGGAAGTGGATGTTCGCGGTACCCACCGCCTTCCAGTCACCTTCCCGGGCCGCGCTCCGCCCCTCCTCGACCGCCTCGGCGAGCCCGTCCAGGCCGTACGGCGGCTCACCGAGACCGCGGACGACCGCGCACTCGACGAGCCGCCGGGTGCGGTAGATGTCCTCGACGTCCTCCACGGTCAGGACCCGGACGAAGACGCCCCGGTTCAGCTCGTGGACGAGCAGGCGCTCGTGCGTGAGCAGCCGGAACGCCTCGCGCAGCGTGTTGCGGGAGACGCCGAGCGCGCCGCCGATGCTGTCCTCCGACAGGCGGGTCCCGGGCGGGAAGTACCCCTCGGCGATCCGGCTCCTGAGGATGTCCGCGACCCGCTCCGCGGTGCTGGTGCGTCCCAGGAGGGTCCGGTCGTCGGAGAGGTCCTTCAACTGCTCTGCCATGCCGGAATTCAATCGCAGATCACAAGAACGAACCAGCATGGGTATTGAGGGATCGTTGAACAATCCCCTACGGTGCTACGCACAGCGTCGCGGCGGCGGGGCCGCTTTCCCCACCGGTTTCCCCCGCCGCGGCGCCTGCCACCCCTACGGCACGGCTCACTCCGAAGCACCCTCCCTCCTCCCTCTGCGAGGTGCCCATGAGCACGACCCCTCCACCGCAGGCCCGGATCGACGGCCCACGCCCCGCGACCACCGAACGCACCTCGGACGACGGGGCGTTCGGCTGGCTGCGTGCCCTGGGCCCGCGCGGCCGCCGCGCCTTCGCCGGCGCCTTCGGCGGCTATGCCCTGGACTCGTACGACTACTTCACGCTGCCGCTGAGCATGGTCGCGCTGTCCGCCTACTTCGGCCTGAACAGCGGCCAGACCGGTCTCTTGACCACGGTCACGCTGGTGGTCTCCGCGGTCGGCGGCGCCCTGGCGGGCGTGCTCGCGGACCGCGTCGGCCGGGTGAAGGCGCTGATGCTCACGGTGATCACGTACGCGGTGTTCACCGTCGCCTGCGGTTTCGCGCCCAACTACGAGACGCTGCTGGTCTTCCGTGCGCTTCAGGGGCTCGGTTTCGGCGGCGAGTGGGCCGTCGGCGCGATCCTGGTCGCCGAGTACGCGAGCGCCAAGAACCGAGGGCGCACGCTCGGCGCGATCCAGAGCTCCTGGGCCGTGGGCTGGGGCCTCGCCGTGATCGTCTACACCCTGGTCTTCTCGGTGGCCGGCGACGACCTGGCCTGGCGCATCATGTTCTGGACCGGGGCGCTGCCCGCGCTGCTCGTCATCTGGTTGCGGCGCAGTGTGCACGACGCCCCCGAGGCGGCCGCGGCACGTGAACGGAGTGCGGAGAGGGGCTCGTTCACGGCGATCTTCAAGCCCGGCCTGCTGCGGATCACCCTCTTCGCGGGACTGCTCTCCACCGGTGTCCAGGGCGGCTACTACACACTGGCCACCTGGGTGCCGACGTATCTGAAGTCCGAGCGGGACCTGTCGGTCGTCGGCACCGGCGGCTATCTGACGTTCCTCATCTCGGGCGCCTTCATCGGCTACCTGACCGGCGGCTACCTCACCGACAAGCTGGGCCGGCGGCGCAACATCTGGCTCTTCGCGCTGCTCTCCGCGCTCTGCATCCTGGCGTACGCGAACATCCCGAGCGGCGCGAACACCCTGCTCCTGGTGCTCGGTTTCCCGCTCGGGTTCTGCATGTCGGCGATCTTCAGCGGCTTCGGGTCCTACCTGAGCGAGCTGTACCCGACGGCGGTGCGCGGGACGGGGCAGGGATTCACGTACAACGCCGGGCGCGCGGTGGGTGCCGTGTTCCCGACGACGGTCGGATTCCTGGCCGACAGCTGGGGCGTCGGCGGCGCGCTGGTCTTCGGCGCGATCGGCTACGGCATCGCGGCCCTGGCCCTGCTCGGGCTGCCGGAGACGCGTGGGAAGGAACTCGCGTGAACGGCACGGGTACCGGCACCGAGGACCGTCCGGTGGTCCTTGTCGACGAGGACGCGCACGCGTGGAGCCCCGAAACGGCCCGCTCCCGCTTCCGGGAGGGCCTGACGGGCCCCACGGCCGGGGTCGCGGCGGGCCACACGCAGGTCAACCTGATCTCGGTGCCCGCCGACTGGGCCTACGACATGCTGCTGTTCTGCCAGCGCAACCCCAAGCCCTGCCCGGTCCTCGACGTCACGGACGCCGGCTCCTGGACGACCGTGCTGGCCGAGGGCGCCGACCTGCGCACCGACCTGCCGCGCTACCGGGTCTGGCGGGACGGCGAACTGGTGGACGAGCCGACGGACGTGCGTGCCTACTGGCGGGACGACCTGGTGTCGTTCCTCATCGGGTGCAGCTTCACCTTCGAGTGGGCGCTGGGCGAGGCGGGTGTTCCGATCCGCCACGTCGAGCAGGGCCGCAACGTCCCGATGTACGTGACGAGTCGGCAGTGCCGTCCCGCGGGGCGGCTGCACGGGCCGCTGGTGGTGTCCATGCGGCCGGTGCCGCCCGGGCAACTGGCGGCGGCGATCCGGGAGAGCAGCCTCATGCCGGCGGTGCACGGCAGCCCCGTGCACTGCGGCGATCCCTCGGGCCTCGGCATCGACGACCTCGGCCGTCCCGACTTCGGGGACCCGGTGGACGCCGAGCCGGACGACATCCCGGTGTTCTGGGCCTGCGGAGTGACCCCGCAGGCGGCCGTGATGGCCTCGCGTCCGCCGTTCGCCCTCACGCACGCGCCGGGGCAGATGTTCCTCACCGACGCACACGACGAGCAGTACCGCGTGGCCTGACCGGAGAGACGGCACATGATCTCGATCGACTGGTGCCGTGCAGGTCCCGCCGCACGGCAGGCCGGTGGTGTTCCTCGCCGACCACCCGACCACCGGGGGTTACCCGGTGATCGCCGTGGTCCTGGCCGCCGGCCTCCCGGCCGCCGCCCAGGCGGTCGCGAGCGCAACGGTCCGCTTCGCGGCCGTACGCCGCCGCCCAGGCCCCGCGTCTGCATGTGACCCGGGCGACAGGCACTAGGCCGCGTCCGCCCGCTCCGCGGCCGACAGGCCGGCCAGGGCGGCGGACACCGCGGCCGAGGCCCTCAGGTCGAGCCGGGCGCTCGTGCCGCGGGCGCGGTGCCGGAGTTCGTCGGCGGCCAGGGACAGGAGCTGGGGCAGCAGGTCGGTGCAGCGGCGCGCCACCCAGCCGGTGCCGGCCGTGGCCAGCCACCACAGGCTCGCGGACGTCGACGGGACGGGGAATTCGGGCTCGGGCGAGGGCGCGGGCCCCGTGGCGAGGCCCCGCTCGGCGAGCAGTGTGTGGAAGCGCAGGGCGAGTTGCCGGTGCCCGCGTTCTCCGGGGTGCAGCCGGTCCGCGCTCCACAGGGCACGGTCGATGGTCCAGTCGCCCTCGCACGCGTGCAGGTGCAGCGCCTCGTACCGCTCGGACAGGGCGTGCACCACGGTGTTCACGGCCCGTTGCCGCCGGGCAAGCGGGGCGGCGAGGGCCCCCGGCAGGCCGAGCATCGTGCCCGGGTCGGGCAGGCACGCGGTGAGCAGGAGCGCCCCCTCCCCGGCGCAGGCCGCGTACACCTGGTCGAGCCGGGCGGCCACGGCCCGGATGTCGAAGGTGCAGCGCAGGGTGTCGTTGACGCCGACGACGACGGACACGAGGTCGGGCCGCAGCTCCAGCGCTTCGGGCAGCTGCCGCTCCAGCACGTCCCGGGTCTGTGAGCCGCTCACCGCGAGGTTGGTGAACCCGGCCGGCTGCTCCGCGAGCCCGTCCGCGAGCAGCGCGGCCCAGCCGCGCCACGCCCCGTCACCGACGGGGTCCCCCACGCCCTCGGTGAGCGAGTCACCGAGCGCCACGAACCGCAGCGGCCCGTCGAACCGCGCGCATCCGTCCAAGCGCGGGGGCCCCTCGACCCGCGAGGATCCCTCCACCCTCGGGGGTCCCTGGACCCGTGGCAGTCCCTCGACCCGCAGGGGTCCCTCCACGCCCGAGGATCTCTCGACACTCAGGGGTCCCTCGCCCCGCAGAGATCCCTCGACCCGCAGGGGTCCCTCGACACGCAGAGGTCCCTCGACCCGCGACGACCCCCCGACCCTCGGGAATCGCTCAATCCACGAGCATCCCTCGACCCACCGAGGTCTCACGCCACACCCCCGGGCACGAACGGCCGGCCCGGGCGCGCCGGGACGGCCGCGTCGTGCGCGGCGAGGAACGCGTCGACCGCCGCGTCCCAGCCGAAGCACTCCGCACGCGCGCGTGCCGCCTCGCGCCGGTCCGCCTCAAGGCGTTCCAGCAGCAGGGCCACGGCGTCCGCGAACGCCTCCCCGTGGTCCGCGGCGACGGCCCCGGCGGAGCCGATCACCTCCGAGAGCGCGGACGACGCGCTCGCCACCACCGGCGTGCCGCAGGCCATGGCCTCCAGCGCGGCGAGCCCGAAGGTCTCGGCGGGCCCCGGTGCCAGGGCCACGTCGGCGGACGCCTGGAGCGCGCCGAGCAGCCCGCGGTCGGAGACGTGCCCGAGGAAGGTGACCGGCAGGCCGCTCTCGCGTGCCCGCTGTTCGAGCCGGGGGCGCAGCGGACCGTCCCCGGCCACGACCAGCACGGCCCGCCGCCCGCGCCGCCGCAGCGCCTCCAGGGCGTCCAGCGCCGTGCCGGGCCGCTTCTCCACGGACAGCCGCGAGCACATCACGAGCAGTGTCTCGTCCTCGCGCGCGTGCCGGGCCCGGGTGTCCGGGTCGCGCAGCGCCGGGTGCCGCCGCACCAGGTCGACGCCGAGCGGCGCCCGGACGACGTTGCGGGCCCCGATCCGCACGAACTCCCGCTCGGCGAACTCGGTGGTGCACACCACGCGCGAGTACGTGTGGGCCGTACGGGCGTTGAGGGCGTCGGCGGCGCGCCGGGCGGCTCCCTCGGGCACGCCCCAGGTGCGCAGCACCCCGTCGGCCGTCTCGTGGGAAACCATCACCGACGGGACCCGGGCGCGCCGCGCCCACCTGCCGGTCCACCTCAGGGTCGTACGGTCGGACACCTCCAGCCGGTCCGGCGCGAGCTCCTCCAGAAGCCGGGCGACCCGCCGCCGGCCGGCGAGGACGCGGTAGCCGCCGGTGCCGGGCAGTAGCGGCCCGGGGAGGGTGATCACCCGCCCCTGCTCGGTCTCGCGGTCGCTCATGCGCTCGCCGGGGATCACGAGGACGGGTTCGTGTCCCGCGGCCTTGAAGCCCTTGCCGAGTTCGCGCAGCGCGGTGCGCAGTCCGCCGGACGAGGGGGCGACGAAGTTGGCGACCCGGACGATCCGCAGCGCCTCGCGGCCGCCGCCGGGGCGGGAGTCGCTCATGCCGCCACCGCCGTACGGCGTCCGGCGAGCACCTTCGTGTAGTGCCCGATCAGCCGGTCGCCCACGGCCGCCCAGGTACGGCCCTCGACTGTGGCGCGTCCTTCGGCGCCGTAGGCGGCCCGCACCCCGGGATCGGCGGCGAGGGACCGCACCGCGTCCCGCACCGCGGTCGCGTCGCGCGGCGGCACGAGCAGCCCGGTGTGCCCGTGGGCGACCAGGTCCAGCGGTCCGCCCGCGGCGGGCGCCAAGACCGGCAGGCCGCTGGCCATGGCCTCCTGGACCGTCTGGCAGAAGGTCTCGAAGGGGCCCGTGTGGGCGAAGACGTCGAACGAGGCGAAGACCCGGGCGAGGTCGTCACCGGTGCGCCGGCCGAGGAAGACGGCGCCGGGCAGGGCCTGTTCCAGGCCGGGCCGACTGGGGCCGTCGCCGGTGATCACGACCCGGACGCCCTCCAGGCCGCAGACGCCGGCGAGGAGTTCGACCTGCTTCTCGGGGGCGAGCCGGCCGACGTAGCCGACGATCAGCTCGCCGTTCGGGGCGAGTTCGCGGCGCAGGGCCTCGTCGCGCCGGTCGGGCCGGAAACGCTCGGTGTCGACGCCGCGCGGCCACAGCTCGACCCGGGGCACGCCGTGGGTCTCCAGGTCGTGCAGGGCGGCGCTGGACGGGGCGAGGGTGAGGTCGGCGGCGCCGTGGACGGAGCGGATGCGCCGCCAGGCGGCGGCCTCTCCGGCGCCCATGTAGGTGCGGGCGTAGCCGGCCAGATCGGTCTGGTAGACGGCGACGGCGGGGATGCCGAGCCGGGCGGCGGCGGCCATGCCGCGTACGCCGAGGACGAAGGGGCTGGCGAGGTGGACCACGTCGGCACGGTGCTCGACGAGGGTGGCGGCCAGGCGGCGGCTGGGGAGGGCGACGCGGACCTGGGGGTAGCCGGGGAGCGGGAGGGAGGGGACGTGGACGACGGGGCACGGCGCGAAGGCGTCGGGCTTGTGCCCGGGCGCGGGGGCCGGGGCGACGACGACGGGGGCGTGACCGCGATCGACGAGGTGCCGGGCGGTCTGGAGCGCGCAGTGGGCCACGCCGTTCACGTCGGGGGGAAAGGATTCGGTCACGATGACGACACGCATACCGGTGTTGTCGCCGTGCCGGACGTGGTCGCGTCAACGTGGATCTGTCCGGACGAGGAACGTCCTATGAGCGTTCTGAGGTGCACCCGCGCAGGTCAGGGGGTGGCCATGCCCTCCTGGCCCGCGGGTCACCCCGAGTTCACCCTCAAGGCGCGAATCCGCCCCCGCCTTCCCTCGGGAAGGGGGTCACACAGCGGTCTCCCCGGGACCGATCCGGCTGCGTACGGCCGTCTGCACCTCGGCCTCCTCGGCCGGGTCGGCGGCGAGCCGGCGCAGGCGCTCGACGACGCGGGCGTCTCCCGTCTCGGCGTGCCGGGCGGCGATCTCCCGGGTGGTCTCCTCGCAGTCCCACAGGCACTCGACGGCGAAACCGGTGGCGAAGGAGGGGTCGGTGGCGGCGAGGGCCCGGGCGGCCCGGCCGCGCAGATGGGAGGAGGCGGTCTCGCGGTAGACATGGCGCAGTACGGGGGCGGCGCAGGCGATGCCGAGCCGTCCGGTGCCGTCCACCAGCGTCCACAGGGTCGGCGCGTCGGGGCCTTCGCCCCGTACGGCCTCCCGTAGCGCCGCGAGGACCAGGTCGCGGTCCGGGACTCCGCCCCGGCAGGCGAGGACGCGGCCGGCGGCGGCACCGAGCACGTCGGGCCGCCGGGCCCAGCCACGGGCCCGGTCCACCGCGGCCGGCGAGCGCATCCGTTCGAAGGCGTCGACGGCGGCGTCCACGACGAGTGTCGAGCCGGTGGCCACGGCGCCCTCGATCAGGTCGAGGGCCTCCGGATCGTTGCCGTCAGCGAGGTACCTGAGGGCCGTGCAGCGGGCTCCGTCGGTGCCGTCCTGCGCGGCCCGGACGATCTCGGCCCGGTCCTCGGGGCCCGCCACAGCGGTCAGGCAGCGGGCGGCCGGCACATGGAGGGCGGCACCCCGCTCGATGCCCTGCTGGGCCCATTCGAAGACGGCTTGCACGCTCCACCCCGGGCGGGGGCCGGACGGCCGCATCTGCCGCTGCCAGCGGTCGAACGAGCCCGTCTCGTGGGCGGCACGCACGCGTGCGGCGACGGATGCGCGCGGATCCTCGGCCCACAGCCGCCACGGCCGGGGCTCGAAGGCGTCCCGGACGGTGGCGGCCAGCTCGGCATCGCCCTCCGGGTCCGCGGGGAACCGGGCGAGGACGGGTGCGGCGAGGGCGCGCAGTCCCGCGTCGTCGTCCCTGAGGGCCAGTTCGTCGAGGGCCCAGGCCCAGTTGGAGCCGTGGGCGGCGTACCTGCGCAGCAGTTCGAGGGCGTCCCGCCTGCCGTAGGAGGCGAGGTGGCCGAGGACGGCGAGGGCGAGTCCGGTGCGTGACTCCTCGCCGTCGAGGACGTCCTCGGCGCAGAAGAGATGGGCCTCGACCTCGTCCAGCTCGCCGTTCAGGTCGAGGAAGAGGCGGGCGTAGTAGAGGGAGCGGTTCTCCACCTGCCAGTCGTGGCGGGGGTCGCGCAGCACACAGTGGTTCAGCGCCGCCAGGGCCTCGGGGCGTGGGGCGGTGAGCGCGTGCAGCGTGCCGTCGCCGCGGCCCCGCTGAAGCAGGCCGAGCAGCGTACCGCTGGGCGCTATGACCGGATCGAACATGGGAAACAGCCTCACATCAAGCGTCGACGCAACCGGGGACGTGTAACTACCTGGCCGCGCGACAACACGTCGGAGAGCCCGCCGTTTCCTGCTTGCTGTAGACCATCTTCCTCTGCCTCTCGTCGGTGGCCCTTGCGGACCGCGTCACGGCCCGCGCGGTGCGGCAACTCCTGCCCAGCCATCACGTCCGTGAACCACGTCGTCATGATGACTCGGCACTCTCGTCTGCCGCGACCGAAATTTCGGCGGCCCTGTACCGCCTCCCCCGTTTTCTGTGTTTTTCCTGGTCAGACCTGTCGGTTCAGTGCTCGCCGAACAGTTCGAGCAATTCCGTCCGGCCGAACATCCGGGCGGTGTCGACCGCCGAGGGCGTGCCGGCGGACGGGTCGGCGCCGCCCTCCAGAAGGGCCTTGATCACGTCCGTTTCGCCCTTGAAGACCGCTCCGGCGAGCGGGGTCTGGCCCCGGTCGTTGATCCGGTCGGCCTCGGCACCGCGCTCCAGCAGTGCGCGCACCGCGTCGGAGTGGCCGTGGTAGGCGGCGAGCATCACGAGCGAGTCGCCCCGGTCGTTGGTGAGGTTGGCCGGAACACCCGCGTCGACGTACGCCACGAGGGCCTCGGTCTGTCCCCGCCGGGCCAGATCGAAGACCTTGGTCGCGAGCTCCACGACCTCGGGGTCGGGGACTTCGGTCATCGGACGGACCGCCTCTCCACTACGCATCGCCTCCGGTGCGTACGCCTGCGAGGGGCGCAGCCGTACGAGTGAATCGCCAGGGTACTGGCTCGCGCGGCACATGACCCGATGTGCCCGAGGTAAAGATCAGCACAGATCCGGACAAGCGCAACAGCCCGGCTCCACCGGGCACGTGACCACTCCGCTACACGGGGGAAATCGCCAGAATTTCACCCAGTTGCACCTTTTATCGTATGGATACATCCTGTGAGCCTGGAAGTACTCATGGTGACTGTCCCCGCGAACCAGGAGAACTCAAATGATCCTCTCCATCTCAGGCGTGGTCCTGCTCGGCATCGTCGTCTTCATCTTCTTCCGCAAGGACGGACTGAAGGCGTCGCATGCCGTGGTCGCCATGCTGTTCGGCTTCTATCTGGCGAGTACGGCCATCGCTCCGAGCATCAAGGCGGGCGGCGAGAGCCTGGCGAGCCTTCTGGGCGGAATCAAGTTCTGACAACCCCGTTCCCCGTACGCAGCACGCCCGTACGCACTCACTGGAGGCAGTAGTGGCCCGGCGCCCCCTCCCCCGCATTCTGAGCAACGGCAGCGCGCAGCTCGCCCGGAGCCGGGAGCTGGCCCGGACGGCCGCCGACAGCGCCACGGACGTCCTCCACCCGCTGATCACGATCACGCGGGGTCTGCGCCGGCTGGCAGCGGCCGGGCGGCGCAGATGGGCCGAGACCCCCAAGGAGAGACGGGGGGCGCTGCTGTTCCTGGTGGCCTCCGTGATCCTGGTCGTGGCGCTGGTGCCGTACGGACCGCTGCTCGCCGCCATCACCCTGATGGCGGCGGCGGCCTGGCAGGGCCGGGACCGCTCTCCGGCGGCTTCCGACGGGCCCGACGAGTCGCAGAGCCAGCGGCTGAAGTCGCTGTACGAGGCGCTCGTGCCGTACTTCTCCGCCGCCGAGGACCCCGAGCCGCTGTACTCCCACGGCGGCGCGTGGGACAAGGCCTTCCCCACCTACGCCTTCGACGGCGGCGGCCGGATCTCCCAGCTGGTCGTCCGCTACCCGGCGTACTTCACCGACGGCGAGGCCGAGGCCCGCGCCCGGATCGAGCACCTCCTCGCGGCCAAGTCGGGCCGGGGCCGCGAATACCACTTCACGTGGGACGAGGAGGGCAACCAGTTGACGGTCGGTGTGCTCCTGCCGCTGCCCGTCGACATCGCCGCCCAGCGTTTCGTCACCACCCCCGGCGAGACGGTTCTCGGCTTCACCGACCCCACCCGGGTCCAGCGCACCCTCCCCCTCACCTTCGGGGAGAAGCAGCGGGACGTGCCGCCGGTCGTCTGGCGCACGGGCCTGCGCTCCACCGAGCCGCACCTGCTGGCGCTCGGCCAGCCGGGCAGCGGCACCTCCACCCTGCTGCGGTCCATCGCCCTGCAGGCCCTGCTCCACGGCGACGTGGTGATCGTCGACGGCGGGGGCACCGGCGAGTACGCGTGCCTGACCGGCAGGGACGGCGTCCTGGCCGTCGAAGCCGGGCTGGCCGGGGTCACGGCCAGTCTGGAGTGGGTGGCGACCGAGACGGAGCGCCGCCTCATCGCCGCCAACCAGGCCCACCAGGCGGGCGACCCGCCGCCCGACGACACCAAGCGCCCGCTGTGGGTCCTCCTCGACCGTCCGACGGCGTTCACCCACCTGGCGACGGCGGACGGCCGCAAGGATCCGCAGTCCCTCCTCCAGGTCCCCCTCCGGCACGGCCGCCCGGCGAACGTGACGGTGGTCGTGGCCGACCAGCTGGACAGCCTGGACGCCCTCAGCGAGCCGGTACGCCAGCACACCCGCGCCCACGTGGTCCTGGGCCCGGCAACGGCGGAACAGCTCGAGTCGGTCCTGGGCGCGCCCCCGCACACGACACCGATCGACGAGCTCCCACCCGGCCGCGGCTACGCCCGGCTGGGCAGCGGCCCGGTCCACCGCCTCCAGGTCCCCGCCACGCCGAACCCCTACGACGACGCCACGCCCGACGCCCTGTGCGAGGCGGTCCTGGACCTTCTCCCGCCGCGCACCACCCCGGCGGACGGGGAGACGATCCCGGAGCAGGACCAGTCGGAGGGCGGGCCGGAGCCGGTACCGGCGGAGGGGGAACCGGAATCGGTGCCGCCGGCTCCGGAGACGCCGGAATCAAAGCCGCAGCCGACTCCCGTCCTGACCGTGACCGAGGAACCCCTGCCGAACCCGGTACCGGTACTGACCAAGGAGAAGTAGCCAGGGGCCGGGGGCCACAAGGCCCCCGGCCTCGGGCCACAGGGCCGCCAGCCTCGGATCAGAGCCCCCCGGCCTCGGGTCAGGGGTTCCGCCAGCCCGGCGGGCCACGGGTGCCGGCCACGGGCCGCGGGTCACGGTGCCAGCCTCGGGCCACGGGCCCACCGGTGCTGGCCTAGGGCACGGGGCACGGGTCACCGGCGCCAGCCACGGGCACGGGGCGCGGGGCGCGGGGCCAGCCACGAGCCACGGGCCACCGGTGCCGGCCTCAAGCCACGCGCCCGGGCCGCTGGCCCCAGGCCCGGGCCCAGGCCGCTGGCCGCCGGACGGCACACCCCGGCAGCCACCCCGTCGCCCCTCACGCCACGAACGTCCGCGGCGCCTCCGCGTTCCCCACCGCGCCGCTCTCCACCAGCCCCGCCGCAGCGGCCAGCCGCGCCGCCGCCTCCTCGGCCACGGCCCCGCCGACGGTGAACGGCAGCCGCACATACCCCTCGAACGCCCCGTCCACCCCGAACCGCGGCCCGGACGGCACCCGCACACCCACGCGCTCCCCCGCCTCGGCCAGCCGCGAACCGGACAGACCCCCCGTGCGCACCCAGAGCGTCAACCCGCCCTGGGGCACCTCGAACTCCCACGCGGGCAGCTCCCGCCGCACGGCGGTCACCAGCTCGTCCCGGTTCGCCCGCGCCTGCGCCCGCCGCACCTCCACGGCCTGCTCCCAGCCCCCCGTCCCGAACAGCCAGTTCACCGCGAGCTGCTCCAGGACCGGCGTACCGAGATCGGCGTACGCCCGGGCGGAGACCAGGCTGCGGATCACGTCCGGGGCGGCCCGCACCCACCCGATCCGCATCCCGGCCCAGAACGCCTTGCTGGCCGACCCCACCGTGATCACCGTGGATCCGGCCGGGTCGAACGCGCACACCGGCCGCGGCATCCGCACTTCCGGATCGAGCCACAGCTCACTCATCGTCTCGTCGGCGATCAGCACCGTTCCCGCGGAGCGCGCCGCGTCCACCAGCCGTCGCCGCTGGTCCTCGTCGGCGAGCGCCCCGGTCGGGTTGTGGAAGTCGGCGACGACGTAGGCGATGCGGGGCGCGGCGTCCCGCAGGACCTGCCGCCAGCGGTCCATGTCCCAGCCGGTGAGCCCCTCGGCCATGGCGACGGGCACGAGCCGGGCCCCGGCCTCCCGCATCAACTGGAGGATGTTGGCGTAGGAGGGCGACTCGACGGCGATGCGCTCGCCGCGCCCGGCGAACAGATGGCAGATGGCGTCGATCGCACCCATCGCCCCGGTCGTCACCATGATCTGCTCGGGCATGGTCGGGATCCCGCGCGCGGTGTACCGCTCGGCGATCATCGCCCGCAGCGCGGGCAGCCCGGCGGGGTAGTCGCCGTGCGTGTGCGCGTAGGGCGGCAGTTCCTCCAGCGCGCCCTGGACGGCCCGGGTGAGCCAGGGCTCGGGAGCGGGCAGCGCGGCGCACCCGAGGTCGATCAGCGAGCCGAGGGCCTCCGGCGGAAGGGGCTCCAGCCCCCGCGCGGGCAGCGGGTTCCCGGCCGGGACGGCGGTCCAACTGCCCGCGCCCCGCCGGGACTCCAGGAACCCCTCGCTGCGCAGCGCCTCATAGGCGGCGGCCACCGTCGTACGGCTGACGGACAGGGAGAGGGCGAGTTCGCGTTCGGCGGGCAGCCGGGCGGCCACCGGGACCCGTCCCTCGAGCACCAGCAGCCGGATGCCGTCGGCGAGCGCGCGGTAGGCCGGCGGCCGGCGCGTGCCGGGCCCCGCCGGGCGGTCCTGCTGGGAGCTGAGAAGCCGGGCGAGCTGCGCCGCGCCCACGGCCGAGGTCCACTCCGCCATTGAAATCAGTCCACCTTCCCCGGATTGGCCATGGATGGCTTCACCGTCCAAGCCACATGGTGGCATGCATCAGTCCACTACCACCACAGGGGGCACATCATGTCCACGCGGGGGCACCTCGCCCGGCGGCTCGTCCAGCTCTACGCCGGTCTCGCGCTGTACGGCGCCAGTTCGGCACTGCTCGTGCGGTCGGGGCTCGGACTGGAGCCCTGGAACGTGCTGCACGAGGGACTCGCCGAGCGGACCGGCCTGTCGATCGGTGTCGTGCTGACCCTGGTGGGCGCCGCGGTGCTGCTGCTCTGGATCCCGCTGCGCCAGCGGCCGGGCCTGGGCACGATCTCCAACGTGCTGGTCATCGGCCTGGCGATGGACGCGACGCTGGCCCTGGTGCCCGACGCGCACGGCCCGGCGCCGCGCATCACGCTGATGGTGGCGGGGATCGTCCTGAACGGCGCGGCGACCGGTCTGTACATCGCGGCCCGCTTCGGACCGGGCCCGCGCGACGGCCTCATGACCGGACTGCACCAGCTCACGGGCGTCTCGATCCGGCTGGTCCGCACGGGGATCGAGCTCACGGTGGTGGCGACCGGCTTCGCGCTGGGCGGCACCGTCGGGATCGGCACCCTTCTGTACGCCCTGGCGATCGGCCCCCTCGCCCAGGCCTTCCTGCGCGTGTTCGCCGTCCCGTCGGCATCCGGCGGCAGCACGGCCGTTGCCACCGGTCGACCCCGAGGAGCGATACTGCGTCCGTGACCCCGCGGATACGCCACCCCTACCTCGACCATCCCGGCCCGATCGCCTTCGCCCACCGGGGCGGGGCGGCGGACGGCCTGGAGAACACCGTGCGGCAGTTCCGGTGCGCCGTCGAGGCCGGGTACCGGTACATCGAGACGGACGTCCACACCACCCGGGACGGCAAGGTCGTCGCCTTCCACGACGCGACGCTGGACCGGGTGACGGACGGCGCGGGCCGGATCGCCGACCTGCCGTGGCAGGAGGTCCGCCAGGCGCGTGTGGCGGGCCAGGAACCGCTCCCCCTGTTCGAGCAGCTGCTGGAGACCTTCCCCGACGTGCGGTGGAACGTGGACGTCAAGGCGGAGGCCGCCCTCCTGCCCTTCCTGGACCTGGTCGGGCGGACGGACTCCTGGGACCGGATCTGCCTCGGTTCGTTCTCGGAGGCGCGTGTGGTGCGCGCCCAGCGACTGGCCGGTCCCCGCCTGGCCACGTCGTACGGCACCCGGGGCGTGCTCAACCTGCGGCTGCGCTCCTGGGGAATGCCGGCCGCGGTGCGCCGCTCGGCGATCGCCGCGCAGGTCCCCGAGATCCAGTCCGGCATCCAGGTCGTGGACCGGCGCTTCCTGCACGCCGCCCATGCGCGCGGGCTCCAGGTGCACGTGTGGACGGTCAACGACTCCGAGGGCATGCACCGGCTGCTCGACCTGGGCGTGGATGGCATCATGACCGATCACATCGACACGTTGCGCAAGGTCATGGAGGACCGCGGCGTCTGGGTCTGAGACCCCGGGCCCGTCCCCTCTGCGCGTTCACGGGGAAGCGAGGGGCACGGGTGGGCCACGACACCGTGCGGACACCGCCGGCCGACGAGGCCGCGGAGCGCAGGAGCGAACAGCGCGGCTGGTACGTCTACGACTGGGCCTGCTCCGTCTACTCGACGAGCGTGCTCACCGTGTTCCTCGGCCCCTATCTGACGTCGGTCGCCAAGTCCGCGGCCGACGCCGACGGGTACGTCCACCCCCTCGGCATCCCGGTGCGCGCCGGGTCCTTCTTCGCGTACTCGGTGTCCCTGTCGGTGATCGTGGCCGTGCTGGTGATGCCCCTGGTGGGCGCCGCCGCCGACCGCGCGGGCCGCAAGAAGCCGCTCCTCGCGGCCGCCGCCTACACCGGGGCCACGGCCACGGCGGCCATGTTCTTCCTGGACGGCGACCGCTACCTGCTGGGCGGTGCGCTCCTGGTCGTCGCGAACGCCGCGCAGTCCGTGGCGATGATGCTCTACAACTCCTATCTGCCGCAGATCGCCCCGCCCGAGGAGCGGGACGCGGTCTCCTCCCGCGGCTGGGCCTTCGGTTACGCGGCGGGCTCGCTGGTTCTCGTCGCCAACCTGGTCCTCTACACCGGGCACGAGGGCTTCGGCCTCTCGGAGAGTGCGGCGGTCCGCATCTGCCTGGCGTCGGCGGGCCTGTGGTGGGGCGCGTTCGCCATCGTCCCGCTGCGGCGGCTGCGCGATCGCGGGACCGCCGGGCGGGAGGCGGCCCTCCCGGGCTTCCGGCAGCTCGCGGCAACCGTCCGCGACATGCGCCGCCATCCGCTGACGCTCGCCTTCCTGCTCGCCTACCTCGTCTACAACGACGGCATCCAGACGGTGATCTCCCAGGCCTCGGTCTACGGCTCCGAGGAACTGGGCCTGGAACAGTCCACCCTCATCGCCGCCGTACTGCTGGTGCAGGTACTGGCGGTGGCGGGCGCGCTGGCCATGGGCCGGCTGGCCCGGGTGTACGGGGCCAAGCGCACGATCCTCGGCTCGCTGGTCGCGTGGACGGTGACGCTGGCGGCCGGGTACTTCCTGCCGGCCGGGGCGCCGGTGTGGTTCTTCGTCCTGGCCGCCGGGATCGGCCTGGTCCTCGGCGGCAGCCAGGCACTGTCCCGCTCCCTGTTCTCCCATCTGATCCCGCCGGGCAGGGAGGCCGAATACTTCTCGGCGTACGAGATGAGCGACCGCGGCATGAGCTGGCTCGGGCCGCTGCTGTTCGGGATCACCTACCAGCTGACCGGGAGCTACCGGGACGCGATCATCTCGCTGGTGGTCTTCTTCGTGCTCGGTTTCGCCCTGCTCGCGCGGGTTCCGGTGCGGCGTGCGATCGGCGAAGCGGGGAATCCGGTTCCTGACAGGATTTAGCACTCGGAGCGAAAGGGCTGTAGTGTACGCGTTTGGCCTGCCAGGCGGACCGTTACTGCGCGTCAAAGATGCCGAAACGCTGGGTTATATCTGCTATCAGATGTGACAAACCGGGCGCTGGTGGGTACAACAAGGGCGGCTACGACGGCGACGCATGACCCGGAACGGGACTCGGAACGGGAATCTTTACCGCCGACCGGACGTTGACCGGATGACGACGACAGCGACACCTGTCCTGTGGGCGACAAGCCCGGGAGGCACGATTCATGAGTGAGCGAGCTCTTCGCGGCACGCGCCTCGTGGTGACCAGCTACGAGACGGACCGCGGCATCGACCTGGCCCCGCGCCAGGCCGTGGAGTACGCATGCGAGAAGGGGCACCGGTTCGAGATGCCCTTCTCGGTCGAGGCGGAGATCCCGCCGGAGTGGGAGTGCAAGGTCTGTGGGGCCCAGGCACTCCTCGTGGACGGCGATGTCCCTGAGGAAAAGAAGGGCAAGCCCGCGCGTACGCATTGGGACATGCTGATGGAGCGGCGCACCCGTGAGGAACTCGAAGAGGTCCTCGAGGAGCGCCTGGCGGTTCTGCGCTCCGGTGCGATGAACATCGCTGTTCATCCCCGAGACAGCCGCAAGTCGGCATAGTCCCTCACGGGCCTGGCCGAAGTAACAGCGCATCAGAAGACCGCGGGCGCCGTACGAGAAGTACGGCGCCCGCGGTCTTCCGCATGTCCGGGGCCTGGTGCGGCACCTGCCACGCGTGTCCGGTTCCCGTGCGGCTCCTGCCACGCATCTCCCCTTACGTACGCGCGGGCCTGCCCCCGGGACGGCTCAGTGCGTCAGGGGCGGGCGCGGGGGCTGCGGGGTGTCCCCCGGCTCGTCCCTGATGACCTCGCCCTGGACGACCTTGCCGTCGGGCTGGTGCATACGGGCCTGCTGGAAGGCGCCGCCGAGGGTGCCCGGGCGGGCTTCCCGGAGCTTGCGCTCGAACGTGCGCTCCGCCGAGCGGCTCACGACCTTCTGCACGGGCGGCAGCAGCAGGAGCAGGCCCACCGCGTCCGAGGCCAGGCCGGGGATCATCAGGAGCAGACCGCCCAGCATCATCAGGCCGTTGCCCTCGCTGCCCGGCCGGGCCGCTTCCGGCATGCCACCGCTCTGCTGCTGTTGCAGCGCCTCGGAGAGCTTGCGGAAGGCCCGCCGGCCGGCCCGCTTGATGACGACCGTGCCGGCCACCAGACCCGCCAGCAGAACGAGGAAGACCACCAGCCCGCTGGTCGCCCTCGCCACGAGCGTGAGCAGCCAGATCTCCAGGACCAGCCACGCGGCGACGCCGAGCGGCAGGAACGTACGCAGCCGGGAGCGCTTGGGCCGGGCGGAGGGCAGCGGGGTCTGAGGGCCAGTCGTCATGCGTCCAGTGTGCCTGGCCCCGGCTCAGCACGGGATAAGGCCACCATCAGCTGATTCCGTGAACGGCCGCCCTCGCAGCGGTCTGCCGTTACGGCTTCGAGGGCTTGCCGCCGCGCCCCGTGACCTTGCCGACGCGCTCCCCCACGCCCCACGCCGTGACGCGCCACAGCGCCTCGACGAGGATGTCGCGGCTCATCTTGGAGTCGCCGAGTTCGCGCTCGACGAACGTGATGGGCACCTCGATCACGTGGTAGCCGGCCTTGACCGCGCGGCGGGCGAGATCGACCTGGAAGCAGTACCCCTGGGAGGCCACCTCGTCGAGACCGAGCCCCTGGAGGGTCTCGCGGCGGAAGGCACGGTAGCCGCCGGTGATGTCACGCAGCGGCAGGTCGAGCGCCAGCCGGGAGTAGAGGCTGCCGCCCCGGGAGATCACCTCGCGGGACTTCGGCCAGTTGACCACCCGGCCGCCCGGCACCCAGCGCGAGCCCAGCACCAGGTCGGCGCTCTTGAGGGCGGTGAGCAGACGCGGCAGTTCCTCGGGCTGGTGGGAGCCGTCGGCGTCCATCTCGATCAGCACGCCGTAGTCGCGCTCCAGGCCCCAGTGGAAGCCCGCGAGGTAGGCGGCTCCGAGGCCCTCCTTGCCCTTGCGGTGCAGCACGTGGACCTGGTCGTCCTCGACGGTCAGCTCGTCGGCGAGCTTGCCCGTGCCGTCCGGGCTGTTGTCGTCGGCCACGAGCACGTGCGCCTCGGGGACGGCCTTGCGCACCCGGCCGACGATGCTCTTGATGTTCTCCGCCTCGTTGTAGGTCGGGATGATCACCAAGGCCGTGCCGAGCGGGCCGAACGTCCTCACCTGGGCCCCTGCCGCGAGGGTCCCGTCGCCGTCGTTCACTGCTGCCCCTTCATGTCCATACGCAGAGGTCCACCATAGTGGGCCCGGCCTGCGCCGACGTGACAGGACGTTCGAATCGTGGTGTCGAATCCGCACGACGCGGGTGAGAGCGCGCCTCCGTGTGCGCGTACGCGGCGGATGGGGGCCCGGCGCCCTTCGGGCCGACCTGGGATCCGCCGGCTGCGGATCGACCTGAAGCCGTTGTCTACTGAGCGCACGGGCCCCACCCGGGTCACACCTCCCCGACCGGCCGGAACGTTCTCTCGGCGCTGCGCCGGCCTGAGCCTGGCTCCCAGTGGCGGTGCCCCGGTGCGGCACACCGTCCCTGACCCGGCGGCGCCGCGGCGAGTGCTCGGACGTTCCCCGGTCGGGCGTCCGGTGGTGGACTCGGCCGAACCTACCGGCCCCCTGCGGCCGCCTGTCAACAGCCGTTTGACCTGCGCGTTCGGCGGCAAAGCCCTGGTCAGAGCCGAGGATGCGCAGGTCGCGCGACGGGGGCGCCGCGCACGACTTCATGCGCGCCACCCCCGTAGATCACTCGCCCGGCCGTACGAAGACCGTGCGTCCGCCCACCACGGTGCGCAGACAGACGGGCAGGTCGCGGCCCGGAGTGAGGTCGGGCAGACCCGGGGTTCCCGAGCGGGGATCCGTCGACCAGCGGGCGACGCGGTCGTCCGGGGCCTGGACGACGAGTTCGCCGGTGCGCCAGACGGCGTAGTCGGCGGGGGCGCCCGGGACCAGAACGCCCGCGTCGTCCCGTCCGACGGCCCGCCAGCCGCCGCGCGTGTGCGCCGTGAACGCGGCGCGCACGGAGACGCGATGCTCCGGCGTGCGGTGGAAGGCGGCGGCCCGGACCGTGCCCCACGGGTCGAGCGGGGTGACCGGGCTGTCGGAGCCGAAGGCGAGCGGGACACCGGCGCGCAGCAGGGCCGCGAAGGGGTTCAGGGCCCGGGCCCGCTCCTTTCCGAGCCGCTGGGCGTACATGCCCTCCTCGCCGCCCCACAGGGCGTCGAAGGCGGGCTGCACGGAGGCGGTGAGGCCCAGTTCGGCGAAGGCGGCGACGCTTTCCGGAGTGAGCATCTCGGCGTGCTCCACGCGGTGCCGGGCGGCCCGGATCCGGCCGAGCCCGACCTGCTCGGCGGCGGCGCGCACGCCCTCCACCACAGCGTCCACGGCCGCGTCGCCGATGGCGTGGAACCCGGCCTGCAGGCCCGCCTCGGTGCACGCCACGACATGCGCCGCGACCGCGTCGGCGTCCAGGTAGACGATGCCGGTGTCCCCGGCGTCGGCGTACGGGTGGTGCAGACAGGCGGTGTGCGAGCCGAGGGCGCCGTCGACGAACAGATCCCCCGCGGCGCCCACGGCGCCCAGCTCCCGCGCCTTGGCGACGTCCTGCTCGGCCCAGTAGCCGACGACGCGCGGCCCGTGCTCCTCGGCGGCGAGGCGCAGCAGGCCGGTGAAGTCGTCCTCGGAGGAGATCTCCGGCCCGGCGCACTCGTGGAGCGTGCCGATCCCCAGTGACACGGCGTGCGCGAGCGCGGCGCGCTGCGCCTCGGTGCGCTGCCGAGGCGTCACGGCGGCGAACGCGGCGGCCCGCACGGCGTGATGGGCGTCGGCGGTGAGCGGACCATCCGCACGGGTGACATCGGGAACCGCGTCGAGCAGGGCGGTGCTCACGACCGCCGAGTGGACGTCGATCCGGCTGAGGTAGAGGGGCCGGTGCCCGGCGGCCTCGTCGAGCTCGGCCCGCGTCGGGGGCCTGCCCCCGGGCCAGCGGGCGGCGTCCCAGCCGTGACCGAGCAGCACCCGGTCGTCGGGCCGGGCGGCGGCGAAGTCCCGGACGAGGGCGAGGGCGGCCTCCAGCGTGGGGGCGCCGGAGAGGTCGAGCCCGGTGAGGGCCAGGCCCGTGGCCGTCGTGTGCACATGCGCGTCGGTGAACGCCGGGGTGACCAGCGCCCCGTCCAGGTCGACCACCTCGTCGACCCCGTCCGCGAAGGCGTCGGCGGCCCCTTCGGAGCCCACCCAGGCGATCTGTCCCCGCTCCACGACCATCGCGGTGGCGAAGGGGTCGGCGGGGCTGTGCACCTCTCCACGGCGGAGCAGGACGGTCTTGGGCGGGGCGGTGGACTCACTCATGGAGCACAGTCTCACAGGGGGCGGGGGCGCCGCCCGCATCAGGGGCGCGGTGAACTGCGCGAACGGCCCCGCACGACCCGCCCGGGGCAACCGGCGTCAGATCCGTGGCGGTCGGGCCTCGTACGGCGTGGACAGCACCACCGTCGTCCGCGTGGACACCCCGGCCAGTGACCGCAGCCGGGCCAGCAGCTCCTCCAGTTCGTGCGGCGTCGCCACCCGCACCTTGAGGATGTAGTTCTCGTCGCCCGCGACGCTGTGACAGGCCTCGATCTCGGGCACGCCGGCCAGCCGGTCGGCGATGTCGTCGGGCGCGCTGGGGTCGAACGGCTTCACCGAGATGAACGCGGTCATGGGCAGCCCCACCGCCTCGGGGTCGACGACCGCCGCATAGCCGCGGATCACACCGCGCTGCTCCAGCCGCCGCACCCTCTGGTGCACGGCCGAGGTGGACAACCCCGTGGCCTTGCCCAGGTCGGTGTAGCTCATCCGCCCGTCCTTGACGAGCAGCTGCACGATCTGTCGGTCCAGCTCCTCCATGGCGCAAGAACCTACAGTGCGGTTGATCTCCCCGGGTACCTGAGGCGCCGAGGAGGGCATCTGCGCAGGGCATGTGACGAACGCCACAGGCCTCGAACAGTCTCCGTGATGTTCTCGTGATTACCGCCCAGGGGGGACGGGAAGTGCTTGCTGTGGCCGAGGCCGCAGTGCCTGTGACGGCCCAGTCCGAGGGGGAGATCCCAATGCAGAGTCTTAAGCGCCCTGGTCGCACCGCACCCAAGCGGCAGCAGCTCGTCGTCGAGCCCGAGCCGGAGGGCGTCGAACCCGACGCCTACGACGACGAACTCGACGCCTACGACACGTTCGAGATGTTCCGGGTCGTCTGCCCGGACTGCGCGCAGCCCATCGCCCTGCTGGCGGACGAGGAGGTCCTGCCGGAGCACGCGATGTGCGCCTCGCCGTGGAACCCCTTCGGACTCACGGTCTGCGCCGGAACCGGCCGCAGGGCCACGGACGCCCGCCCCGCTGACGAGTCCGTGGAACCGCAGGAGCAGGACACCGCACTGCTGTTGACGCTCCCTCAGGGGCTCGACTGGCGGACCCAGCCCTTCTCGCACGTCGGCGGCCCGGGCTCACGCCCCATCAGGGTCCCGGTCATGCGCCGCCAGGCGGCCTGAGCGCGGGCTCTCCTCGCCCGCCACTCCCGTAGCTGCCCCGCACCACGGCCCGCAGACCGCCGTGGTGCGGTCCAGTGTGCCCGCGGCCGTGAGCGGCACTGAACGAACGCCCGATTCCACCATCCGGTGACCTGTCCGGGCTCTGCCGCGTTGCCCTGGTATGACCCCCATCTCCTCAGCGACCGGGCGTCAGCGCCTCCTGTACGTCCCACCGCCCGCAGAATCGGTTCGGCCGGCTCCGCCCCGCTATCAGGACCCGCCGATCTACCGCGACTTGATGCGGACCTGGGCCGAGGGCGGCCGCACCCTCCCGGGCCGTCACGACCCGGAATGGATGCGGCTCGCGGCCCCTTGGCGGGGCCTCGACCAGTTCAGCGTTCCTCTGGACCCGCGAGATGGCGGGCGATGACCATGCGCTGGATCTGGTTGGTGCCCTCCACGATCTGCAGCACCTTGGCCTCGCGCATGTAGCGCTCGGCCGGGAAGTCGGCGGTGTAGCCGTAGCCGCCGAGGATCTGCACGGCGTCGGTGGTGACCCGCATCGCCGTGTCGGTGCAGTGCAGCTTGGCCATGGCGGCCTGCTTCGCGAACGGCCGCCCCGCGTCCTTCAGCCGTGCCGCCGCGAGGTAGAGGGCGCGGCCCGCCTCGATCTGCGTCGCCATGTCGGCGAGCATGAACCGCAGTCCCTGGAAGTCGGCGATCGGCTTGCCGAACTGGCGCCTCTCGGCCGCGTAGGTCACGGCCTCGTCGAGCGCGGCCTGTGCCACGCCGATCGCGCACGCCGAGATGCCGAGCCGCCCCGAGTCGAGCGACGACAGGGCGATCGCGAAGCCCTGCCCCTCCTCGCCGATGCGCCGGGCGTCCGGGACGCGGACGCCGTCGAAGTGGACCTGGGCGGTGGGCGAGCCCTTCATGCCCATCTTCTTCTCCGGCACGGCCGCGCTCAGCCCCTCCGCGTCGCCGGGCACCAGGAACGCACTGATCCCGCGCGGGCCCTCCTCGCCGGTGCGGGCCATCACCGTGTAGAAGTCGGCGATCCCGCCGTGCGTGATCCAGGCCTTGGTGCCGGTGATCACCCAGTCGTCGCCGTCCCGCACGGCCCGGGTGCGCAGGGCCGCCGCGTCCGATCCGGAGTGCGGCTCGGAGAGGCAGTACGCGCCGAGCATGCCGCCGCCGAGCATCGCGGGCAGGTGCTCGAGCTGCTGCTCCTTGGTGCCGTAGGCGGCGAGCGCGTAGGAGGCCAGGGAGTGCACGCTGACGCCGAGACCGACCGTGAGGCGGGCCGCGGCGAGCTCCTCCAGGACCTGGAGGTAGACCTCGTAGGGCTGGTCGCCGCCGCCGTACTCGGAGTCGTACGGCAGGCCGAGCAGCCCCGACTGGGAGAGCAGGGTGAACAGCTCGCGCGGGAAGCGGCCGGCGTCCTCCTCCTCGGCCGCGCTCGGGACGATCTCCTGCGCCGCGATGTCGCGGACGAGTGTGATCAGGTCCCGGGCCTCCTCCGTGGGCAGTTGTCGGTCCACCGGCTGCGGGGCGCGGTCGGGCATGGCGACGCTCTCCTCCCTGTCGGGCACTGGCGGTCGGGCCCATGGGTGGGGGCGGCGCCGCCGGGTCGTTCTGGTGCCTGGCCGATGCTTGCAGTCCCGGGTCTCGGAAGCTGCTGACCAGCGGCTGTGCGCTGTGAGTATGCCCGATCGGAGGCATCCAGTCACCAGTTAACGACCGCTTACTTCAAGAAATGGCCGAGTGCACCCGAAGCGGCGAAATTGGTCCGAACCATTGACCCAACTGGTCTAGTCCTCCTACTGTTTCGCTCCACCGATTCACCGCGTTCATGCCAATGAGCGCGTGTTCCCCTCTCCCCACGAGGAGACACCGGATGCACACCCCCCACCGTTCCCGCTTCCGGGCCATCGTGTCCGCGGCCTGCTGCGCCGTCCTCGGCGCCGGCCTGCTGGCCGGCGCAAGCACCTCCGCCACCGCGGCGACCTCGGCTCAGGAGGCCGCCGCGAACTCGAAGGCCGCCCCCGGCGCCAGGGCCGCCGGTTCCAAGGTCATCGGCTACTTCACCGAATGGGGCACCTACGACCGCAAGTACTACGTCAAGAACATCGAGACGTCCGGATCGGGCGGCAAGCTCACGCACATCAACTACGCCTTCGGCAACGTCACCGGCGGCAAGTGCGCCATGGGCGACGGCTACGCCGCGACCGACCGGGCCTACACCGCCGCCGAATCCGTCGACGGCAAGGCAGACACCTGGGACCAGCCGCTGCGCGGCAACTTCAACCAGCTGCGCAAGCTGAAGCAGAAGCACCCGAACCTCAAGGTCCTGTGGTCCTTCGGCGGCTGGACCTGGTCGGGAGGCTTCGGCGAGGCCGCGAAGAACCCGGCCGCCTTCGCCCAGTCCTGCTACGACCTGGTCGAGAACTCCAAGTGGGCCGATGTCTTCGACGGCATCGACATCGACTGGGAGTACCCCAACACCTGCGGCGCCACCTGCGACACCAGCGGCAAGGCGGCCTTCCGGAACCTGATGCAGGCGCTGCGGGCGAAGTTCGGCTCGAAGAACCTCGTCACCGCGGCGATCACCGCCGACGCCACCCCGGGCGGCAAGATCGACGCTGCGGACTACGCGGGCGCCGCCCAGTACGTCGACTGGTACAACCCGATGACGTACGACTTCTTCGGCGCCTGGGACTCCGCCGGTCCGACCGCCCCGCACTCGCCGCTGACCTCGTACTCCGGCATCCCGAAGGCGGACAACCACAGCTCGGCGACCATCGCCAAGCTCAAGGGCCTCGGCATCCCCGCCTCGAAGCTGCTGCTCGGCATCGGCTTCTACGGCCGCGGCTGGACCGGCGTCACCCAGGCGGCACCGGGCGGCACCGCGACCGGCCCCGCGGCGGGCACGTACGAGCAGGGCATCGAGGACTACAAGGTGCTCAAGGCCACGTGCCCGGCGACGGGGACGGTGGCCGGTACGGCGTACGCCAAGTGCGGTGCCAACTGGTGGAGTTACGACACTCCGGCGACCATCGGCACCAAGATGAACTACAAGAACCAGCAGGGCCTTGGGGGCACGTTCTTCTGGGAGCTGAGCGGCGACACCGCGAACGGTGAGCTGATCAAGGCGATCAAGTAGTGCCCGGAGCGAGGGGCGGAGGGTCCGCGGCGGATCCTCCGCCCCTCGCTCATGCGCCCCGGCGCGCGGGCCGCGGGGCCGGGTAGGCCGGGTCGAGTTCCTCGATCGCGCGCAGGGCGCCGCCGAGGGTCTTCATCAGCAGCGCGCACATGGTGTCGCGGGGCAGTTCGGGCCGGTCGATCCATTCGAGCGTGGCGCCCTCGACACTGCACACCCAGGCCAGCAGGGCCATCCGCGCCAGCGGGGTGATGTCGGCCCGCTCGTAGGCGCCCTCGGCGATGGTGGTCACGACGGCCTCGCGCACCCCGTCTCGGATGGCGTGCACCTCGGTGTCGAAACCGACGCCGCCGCTCACGATCGTGCGGTACGCGGCCTGGTTGTGCTCGGCGTAGCGCAGATAGCTGTCGATGGTGCGCTGGACCCGGCCCACCGGGGGCAGTTCGAGACCGCTCGCCGCCAGGGTGATCAGCTCGGTGACCGAGTCCTGGATGATGGCCAGGTAGTAGCCGCGCTTGGACTGGAAGTAGTAGTAGATCAGCCCCTTGGCGACGTGCGCCTGCCGGGCGATGTCGTCCATCGACAGGGCGTCGTAGGAGGTGTCGGCGAACAACCTCCGCCCGATGGCGATGAGCTCGGCACGGCGCGCCGTCGAGCGCTCGGTGCCGCGGGCCCGGGGACGGGCGGCAGGCTGGGGGCTGATATTCACTTTCGACCCTGGTCTCAACGGGCGGGGCGGGACCTCCGCAGTATGGCAGGCCTCACCCTCACGTCGTGGGTCAGGTCACAGCAGCCCGAGCTGCGTCACGAGCATCGCGACGGCCACGACGAGGACCCAGCCCATCACATGCTCGACGAGCTTCGGGCGGTCGTCCTGAGGGCCGCCGGTGCGGACGCGGGCGGCGGTGGCGGAGTGCGCTGTCATGGCTTCTCGTTCGGTCGGTGGTGCGGACGGACTCCCCCCGGAGTTCCGTCCACTTTGCCACCGGAAGCGGCTTTCGCCGCCGAGAGCTTGCTCACACGCGGACGCCCACGGCCGTCAGCGCCTTCCGCTGGGCCGCGCTCGGGCGGGCCGGGAAGTACAGGTAGCAGATGCCGCCGGTACCCGAGACGACCTTGCCCGAGGCGTTGTACCGCTTGGTCCTGAGCCAGATGTTCTCCCACTCGCGCCGGCGGTAGACGCGCCGCACGGCCTCGTTGCTGGGCGAGAAGGGGTCGTTGGCGATCACGTCACCGCCGGCCGTGAAGCCGATGACGGTCATCAGGTGCCCGGCGGTGCCGTATCCGGCGCCGGTCAGCTCCTCCTTGAGGAACGACTGGGACGTTATGGCCGGGATGCCCGCGGCGATCAGCGTCTCCAGGTCGGTGAGCGAGCCGAGCCGGGTGACGACGCCCTGGAGGTCCTTGAACGTGGCGGCGTAGGCGGCGTTGAAGGGCCAGTTGCCGCAGCCCGCGTACTGGTAGTCGTAGGTGAAGCGGGCCGCGTGGCACACCTGCGGGTCGGCGTACGCGGGATCGACCCAGTCCAGCTGCCCGTCGGTGAGCCGGCCGCCCCAGTACTCGATGATCATCTGGGAGGACGTCGGGCTGCACCAGGCCTCGCCGCCGTTGTCGTACTCGGGGTACTGGCCCTTGTGGATCTCCTGCGAGTAGCGCGGGACGGCCAGTTCCTTCGCGAGGCCGGGCGCGGAGGCCGGGACGGTGAACCGGTCGGGCACATCGGAGCCCATGGCGCCGAGCCGCCACACGGTGGGCGTGGCCTTGGTGCCGGGCTTGCGGTAGAGGGTCAGGCGCAGCCGGTACGAGGCGAGGCGCAGGCCGCTCGAGGCGTCGTCGATGGCCAGGGTGTCGGTCCAGACGGTGCTCTTGCCGTCGCTCTGGTCGTCGACCGAGGTGCGCCGGATGTCCTGGTCGCCGGAGGCCCAGCGGGCCATCACGTACCAGGGGGTGCTGGTGCCGTCGGTGTAGGTGCCCTTGATCTCGGCCTGGATCCAGGTGCCGGCCGGGGTGCGGGCGTTCCAGGAGACGATCGCCTCGGTCGCGGGGACGGCGAGCCGGTGGACGGGGGAGGTCCAGGTGCCGTACTCCCACGTGGCGGTCCTGCCGGTGTGCGGGTCCGGGTAGGCGGTGGTTCCGGCGGGTTTCGCGATCGCCAGGCCCGGGCGGGTGCCCGCGACGGCCCGGGTGCCCTTGGCGGTGCCGCCGGACCAGTCGGTGTACGAGACCCAGGCCCGGTTGTCGACGGTGCGGGCCGGGACCGCCCGGGTGGGGTCTGCGGCGTCGGTCGTCATGGGGGCCTCGGGGTCGGCGGCCGCCGGACCCGCGCCCGCGGTGACGGCGGCGGCGACCGCGGCGGCCAGGACGGTTCTGCGGGAGGGCTGTTCGGCTCTGCGCATGGCGGGGACCCCCGGATGTCGGAGTCGGGCAGGTGCGGGGCAGGTCCGTGCACGGTCGGTCGTATCCGTGCGTGCGCCACATATGAGCACAGCCCGCCGTGTCCTGCCAGCACTTCGACGCGCGCCGCGTCCACCAATATTGGCGTCGACCAGTGGCATGCGCGCCGGACCCCATGGTTAGAGTGCCGATCGAGATGAATCCGTCCTTCCGCCCCGCACCGGGCCACGCCGTCCGCGACCTCGCCGCCCGGGTCCGCCGCCTCTCCCCCTCCTGCGGCCCGGTCCGGCTCGTCGGTGTCGACGGGCACGCCGGGTCCGGGAAGAGCACGTTCGCCGAGCGGCTGGCGGCGGCCCTGGACGGCGCGCCGGTGCTGCGCCTCGACGACATCGCCAGCCACGACGCGCTGTTCGACTGGACGGGACGGCTGCGGGAGCAGCTGATCGAGCCGCTCTCGCGCGGCCGGACCGCGCACTACGCCCCCTACGACTGGCGGGCCCGCCGCTTCGGCTCCCCGCGCCCGGTCCCGCCCGCGCCGGTGATCCTCGTGGAGGGCGTCGGGGCGGGGCGCCGGGCGCTGCGCCCGCACCTGGCCCTGTTGCTGTGGATGGATCTGCCGCAGGAGGAGGCCTGGCAGCGGGGGCGGTCCCGGGACGGGGAGGAGCAGCGGGAGTTCTGGGACGGGTGGGTTCCGGCGGAGCGCCGGCATTTCGCCGGCGATCCCTCGCGGCCGTTCGCCGACCTTCTGGTACGGCAGCGAGAGGAGGGGTACGAGGTGCTTCCGGGACCCGCTGGGGCCGTTGGACCGGACCAGCCCCTCACTCACGGTGACGGACCGCCCGCAGTGTGCTGAACTCGTGAAGGGCCTTGCGGGACAACTTGCCGGAGTGCTTCAACTCGGCTTGACCGTCGGGCCGTACAGGTCTTACGTTCTCAATGTGCGGCATCGCAGCCGCCCGCAGACGCGAAGCCCCCGGTTGTTCCCCCGTGATCGGGGGCTTCGTTCTGCCTTCTTCCGGTTCTCCGGCCGCCGCGGGGCGCCGAGCGCTCACCCTGGGTCACCGTTCCCGACGCCGCGGCATCCGCTCCCACCTCGCCGAACGGCGCGTGCGGCACCCTGCGGGCGCGCCGCGCCCGCGGGTACGATGCCCTCGTCGCGACCTACGGACGGTTGCTTCGCGCACTGTGCAACTCCGGTCCGTGGCGCAGCGGTTCGAGCAGGGCAGCCGACTGGGGGACGGCTCGTTGGCATTCCGACGGGGGCACGGTTTGTGGGGGACGTGATGGACTTCGGCACGCAGGGCCCACAGGCCCCGGCCGACCTCGCCTGGCTGCGAGGCGTTGACGCCTACACCATGGGCGCGTATCCGCAGGCGGAGGAGGAGTTCCGCGCCGCCGTGCGGATGGACTCCGGGATGGCCGACGGCTGGCTCGGGCTGCACGCGCTGCGCGTCGACACGACAACCGCGCTGCTGCGGATGTTCCGGCACCGGGACCGCTTCGGGGAGCAGCGCACCCGCTATCGCCGCACGCTCAACTCCTGGTACTGGCTGGGCTGGTGGGTGCAGCCGGTGCTGGAGAGCCCCCGTGATCTGCTGCTCGCGCACGCCTCCCACTGGCTGGACGGCCGCCACGTCCCCGAACTGGACCGGGCGCTCGCCGGGCTGCCGCCCGTGGACACCGATCACCAGGTCCGCTTCCTGCACTCCTGCCGCGCCTATCTGGTCAAGGACTGGGAGCAGCTGGTCCGCCACACCGACCCGCTGCTCGACGATCCGATGCTCGGCATCGAGGCGGGCCTGTTCGGCGGCATGGCCCGGGTCCGCCTGGAGATGTACGGCCAGGCCGAACCCCTGCTGTCCGCCGCGCTGATGCGCTGCCGCAGCGAGCAGCCCCAGCGCAAGGAGCTGCGCTACTGGCTGGCCCGGGCGCACGAGGGCACCGGCCGCAGCGCCGCCGCGCTCCCCCTGTACCGGGCCGTGCACCGCGTCGACCCGGCGTTCATGGACACCTCCGCCCGGCTCGCCGCCATCGCCGAGGGCGACGGCTACGAGGACGCCACGGGCCTCGCGGCGATCACCCTCACCGGTGCGGGCCAGGACGCGGTGGACGGTCCGGACGGATTCGATCCGCTCTTCGGACTCGAAGGACGCGACCTGAGGCTGCCCGATCCCGAGCCGCCGCTCCCTCCCCTGCCGCCGGTGACCGGCCCGCCGGTCCGCGAGAGGACCGGCCCCCTCTCCTCCCTGCCCGCCGGGCCCACCGACCCGGCGTTACTGGACGAGGCACTCGCCGAGCTCGAGCGCATGGTGGGTCTGGAGCCGGTGAAACGCCAGGTCAAGGCGCTGTCGGCGCAGCTGAACATGGCCCGGCTGCGGGCCGGGCAGGGCCTGCCGGTCCAGCCGCCGAAACGCCACTTCGTCTTCTCCGGCCCCTCCGGCACCGGCAAGACGACCGTCGCCCGCATCCTCGGCCGCGTCTTCTACGCCCTGGGGCTGCTCGGCGGCGACCATCTCGTGGAGGCCCAGCGGGCCGACCTGGTCGGCGAGTACCTCGGTCAGACGGCCGTGAAGGCGAACGAACTGATCGACTCGGCGCTCGGGGGCGTCCTCTTCGTCGACGAGGCCTATTCGCTCTCCAACTCGGGCTACGGCAAAGGGGACGCGTACGGCGACGAGGCCCTCCAGGTGCTGCTGAAACGCGCCGAGGACAACCGCGACCACCTCGTGGTGATCCTGGCCGGCTACCCGGAGGGCATGGACCGCCTGCTCGCCGCGAACCCCGGGCTGTCCTCCCGTTTCACCACCCGCGTCGACTTCCCGTCCTACCGGCCCCTCGAACTCACCGAGATCGGCAAGGTGCTCGCGGCGGAGAACGGCGACCAGTGGGACGAGGAGGCCCTCGACGAACTGCGCTCCATCGCCGGGCACGTGGTCGACCAGGGGTGGATCGACGAGCTGGGCAACGGGCGGTTCCTGCGGACGCTCTACGAGAAGAGCTGCGCGTACCGGGATCTGCGGTTGTCGGTGTATCCGGGGGTGTTGAGCAGGGACGACCTGGCAACGTTGCGGTTGCCGGATCTGATGCAGGCGTACGGAGAGGTGCTGTCGGGGCGCGGGCCGGGGAATCCATCGAGCTTGTGAGGAACTGGCGTTCCGCCAGGGGCCGGGTGGGCGCGCAACCCGGCGAAGCGGGGTGCCGCTGCGCCCACCCGTGCCGCCCCTAGCGGCACGCATCCCGCAGCTGGGACGCTACGTCGCCAGCACCTCTTCGCCCGACCTCGGCTCGGTCAGTCTCACCTCGCGCACCTGCCGGTGCGCCGGATCCCGCACCTCGCCCACCAGCAACTCCAGCACGTCCTCCAGGGCGACCAGCCCGAGCACCTTGCCGGACGCGTCGGCGACCTGGGCCAGGTGCGTCGCCGCCCGGCGCATCACCGTGAGGGCGTCGTCGAGGGGCAGCTCGGGCCGCAGGGTCGTCATGGGGCGCCACAGGTGCTGCGGCACGGCCCGGTCCGAGTCCTCCACGTCCAGGACGTCCTTGACGTGCAGGTACCCCATGAAGGCGCCGGTCTCCGCGGCGACCGGGAACCGGGAGTAGCCCGTACGGGCCGTGAGCTCGACGATCCTCCCGGGGGTGACCGACGGGCTGACCGTCACCAGGGACTCCCGCTTCAGCAGGACGTCCGTCACCGGGCGGGAGCCCAGCTCCAGGGCGTCCTCGAGGCTTTCGGCCTCCTCGGGGTCGAGCAGGCCCGCCTGGCCGGCGTCCTCCACCAGCCGGTTGAGCTGCTCGCTGGTGAAGACGGCCTCGACCTCGTCCTTGGGCTCGACGTGGAAGAGCCGCAGGATGCCCTGGGAGACGGCTCCGAGGGCGGCGGTGATGGGCTTGCAGAAGCGCGCGAACCAGACCAGGCCGGGGCTGAGCCACAGCGCGACCTTCTCGGGGGCCGCCATCGCCAGGTTCTTCGGGACCATCTCGCCGATGACGAGGTGGAAGAAGACCACGGCGGCCAGGGCGATGACGTAGGTCAGCGGATGGATCATGCCGTGCGGCAGGTGGATCCACTCGAAGACCGGCTCCAGCAGGTGCGCGACCGTCGGTTCGGCGACCGCGCCGAGGGTGAGGGAGCAGATCGTGATGCCGAACTGGGCCGCCGCCATCATCTGCGGCAGCCGCTCGAGACCGTAGAGGACCTGCCGGGCACGGGCGGTGCCGAGCGGCTCGATCTGGCTGCGCCGTACGGAGACCAGCGCGAACTCGGCGCCGACGAAGAAGCCGTTGGCGAGCACGAGCAGCGCGGCGAAGAGGAGTTGGAGCACGCTCATCGGACGGCCTCCGCCATGGAGACCACCGGGGCGGTCCGCACGAGCCGGACCCGCTCCGCGCGGTAGTGGCCCACCTGGCGCACCGAGAGCCGCCAGCCGGGCAGCTCCGCCTTGTCGCCGACGGCCGGGATACGGCCCAGCAGGTCGGCGATCAGGCCCGCGACCGTCTCGTACGGGCCCTCGGGCACGTCGAGGCCTATGCGCAGCAGGATGTCGACCCGGCAGCTGCCGTCGACGTCCCAGGCGGGCCTGCCGTCCTCCGGCGGCGCGGCGGCCAGCTCCGGCAGGTCGTGTCCGTCGTGCTCGTCGCGGACCTCGCCGACGATCTCCTCGACGATGTCCTCCAGCGTGACGACACCGGCGGTGCCGCCGTACTCGTCGACGACGACCGCGATGGGCTGCTCGCTGCGCAGGCGGGTGAGGAGCGGCCGGACCGGCAGTGTCTCGGGGACGAGCAGCGCCGGGCGGGCGATGTGGCCGACGGGGGTGCGCAGCCGGTCCTGGACGGGCACGGCCAGGGCGTCCTTGAGGTGGGCCATGCCGACGACCTCGTCGATCTTCTCCCGGTAGACCGGGAAGCGGGACAGGCCGGTGGCGCGGGTCAGGTTGACGACGTCCTCGGCGGTGGCCGAGGACTGCAGGGCGCTGACCTTCACGCGCGGGGTCATCACATGCTGCGCGGTGAGCTCGCCCAGTGACAGGGTCCGCACGAACAGGTCGGCCGTGTCCTGCTCCAGGGCGCCGGCCAGGGCCGAGTGGCGGGCCAGGGAGACGAGCTCGCCGGGGGTGCGGGCGGAGGCCAGCTCCTCGGCGGGTTCGATGCCCAGGGCGCGCACGAGCCGGTTCGCGACGGCGTTGAGGCCGGCGATGACCGGGCGGAACAGCCGGGCGAAGACGTGCTGCGGTCCCGCGACGAAGCGGGCGACCTGCAGCGGCCTGGACACCGCCCAGTTCTTGGGCAGGAGCTCGCCGATCACCATCTGCACGGCGGAGGCCAGCAGCATGCCGACGACGACCGTGACACCGGAGACGGCGCCCTCGGGGATGCCGATCGAGGTGAACGGGCCGTGCAGCAGCTCGGCGAGCGCCGGTTCGGCGAGCATGCCGACGACGAGCGAGGTGATGGTGATGCCGAGCTGGGTGCCGGAGAGCTGGAAGGAGAGTTCCTTGAGTGATGCGACGACCCGGTGGGCGCGCCGGTCGCCCTCGGCGGCGGCCTTCTCGGCCTCGGGCCGTTCGACCGTCACGAGTCCGAATTCGGCCGCCACGAAGAATCCGTTGGCGAGAATCAGCAGGAACGCGGCTGCGAGGAGCAGCAAGGGGGTGGTCATGATGCCGCCGCCTCCACACGGTCGCGTACCTCGGAGACGAGGTACGCGCTATGTCGGCAGGGGGCGGCGCAGGTACTGCAGGACGATCCGTCCATCGCCGGAGGGAGTCACTCCTCGGTTAGCAGGAGCCTCCGCGCACCGGTCGGGGCGACAGAGGCGGAGGCGCATCCGTCACGCCTCCGCCAACAGATTAATCAAGACATGCCCCGGTACGGCAGTGGCGGCCGCCCGGAGGATGTCCCGAGTCAGCCCTGACGCCCCTCGGGGTCCGCCACGGAACGGGCCTCGACGAGCGCCCGCAGGGCCCGGGCGTCGGCGATGGCACGCTGCTTGGCCAGGCCCGGCTGGATGCCCAGGGCAGGCAGGCTGGTGCCGTCGCTGAGGTTGAGGAACACCCAGGGGTCGCCGGGCCGGAGGGTCACCTGGAGGATCTCCGCCCACTCCAGTCGGCGCTTGTTCGTGAGATTGACGACAGTGACGCCGTCGTCGTCGACGACGACCTTGGGACGCGCCAGGAGGAGCAGCACGGCGTCCAGCAGGAGCGCCGTGAAGACGAAGCTGACGCGCTCGGCGGGGCTGAGCTGCTTCAGCAGCATCGCGACCGCCGTGATCACCACGAAGATGGCGACAGCCGCGGTGAGCAGCACCACGCGGGTGCTGCCCGGCCGGAACGTGACGGGCAGGGTGGGCAGATCGGACATCGGGTCGTGCCCCTCAGAGACGGCAGGCGTGGATGGCCGTGGTCAGGATGGCCCGGGCGCCGATGTCGTACAGGTCGTCCATGATCCGCTGGGCCTCCTTGGCCGGGACCATCGCGCGGACGGCGACCCAGCCCTCGTTGTGCAGCGGGGAGACGGTCGGGGACTCCAGGCCGGGCGTGAGGGCGACGGCCTTCTCCAGCTGCTCGACGCGGCAGTCGTAGTCCATCATCACGTACGTCCGGGCGACCAGGACGCCCTGGAGGCGGCGCAGGAACTGCTGCACCTTGGGGTCGTCGGCGTCCGCGCCGGTGCGGCGGATCACGACGGCCTCGGACTGCATGATCGGCTCGCCGGCGACCTCCAGGCCCGCGTTGCGCAGCGAGGTGCCGGTCTCGACGACGTCGGCGATGACCTGGGCGACGCCGAGCTGGATGGCGGTCTCGACGGCGCCGTCGAGGTGGACGACGGAGGCGTCGATGCCGTGCTCGGCGAGGTGCGCCGCGACGATGCCCTCGTAGGAGGTGGCGATCGTCTTGCCGGTCAGGTCCGCCAGGCCGCTGATCGTGCCGGGCTTGGTGGCGAAGCGGAAGGTGGAGCGGGCGAAGCCGAGGGGGAGGATCTCCTCGGCCTGGGCGCCGGAGTCGATGAGCAGGTCCCGGCCGGTGAGGCCGATGTCCAGCTGCCCGGAGGCGACATAGATCGCGATGTCGCGGGGGCGGAGGTAGAAGAACTCGACCTCGTTCACCGGGTCGACGATCCGCAGTTCCTTGGACTCGCGGCGCTGCTGGTAGCCGGCCTCATGCAGCATCTCCGCCGCAGGGCCGGAGAGGGAACCCTTGTTGGGGACGGCGATGCGCAGCATGAGGTCGGCTTCCTTTGCGTGGTGTGTGGGACGGGAACGGGTGCGGCTCAGAGGTGGGCGTAGACGTCGTCGAGGGAGATGCCGCGGGCGACCATCATCACCTGGACGTGGTACAGCAGCTGCGAGATCTCCTCGGCGGCGGCTTCCTTGCCCTCGTACTCGGCGGCCATCCACACCTCGGCGGCCTCTTCGACGACCTTCTTGCCGATGGCGTGGACGCCCTTCTCCACCAGTTCTGCGGTGCGGGAAGTGGCGGGGTCGCCCTGGGCGGCCTTGTGCTGGAGCTCGGTGAAGAGCTCCTCGAACGTCTTCTTGGACATGGTGACGCTCAGCCTATGCCACACCCGGCTTCCGTCAGCGCCAGGGTTCGGATACTGAGCGGAGGGTGGCCGCGGTCGCCACCGCCGCCGTCACCGCCTCGTGCCCCTTGTCCTCGTTGGAGCCTTCGATCCCGGCGCGGTCCAGGGCCTGCTCCTCGGTGTCGCAGGTCAGCACGCCGAAGCCGACGGGGACGCCGGTGTCGACGGAGACCTGGGTGAGGCCCTGGGTCACGCCCTGGCACACGTACTCGAAGTGGGGCGTGCCGCCGCGGATGACGACGCCGAGGGCGACGATCGCGTCGTAGCCGCGGCCCGCGAGGACCTTGGCGACGACCGGGAGCTCCCAGCTGCCGGGGACCCTGAGGAGGGTCGGCTCGTCGATGCCCAGGTCGTGCAGGGCGCGCAGGGCGCCGTCGACCAGACCGTTCATCACCTTCTCGTGCCACTGTGCCGCGATGACGGCGACCCGGAGGTCACCCACATTGCGTACGGACAGCTCCGGTGCACCCTTGCCGCTCACGTTGCTCCCTCTGTGCTCTCTTACTGGTTGCCGCAGGCGGGCACGGTGGTCGTGTCCAGCCAGGGCAGGTCGTGGCCCATCCGGTCCCGCTTGGTGCGCAGGTAGCGGAGGTTGTGCTCGCCGGCGCTCACGGGCATCGGCACGCGGGCCTGGACCGCGATGCCGTGGCGGACGAGTGCGTCGGTCTTGTCGGGGTTGTTGGTCAGCAGCCGGACGCCGCGCACACCGAGGTCGGCGAGGATCTGCGCGCCGGCGGCGTAGTCGCGGGCGTCGGCGGGCAGGCCGAGTTCCAGGTTGGCGTCGAGGGTGTCGCGGCCGCGCTCCTGGAGTTCGTAGGCGCGCAGCTTGGACATCAGGCCGATGCCCCTGCCCTCGTGTCCGCGCAGGTAGACCACGACGCCCCGGCCCTCTTCCTGGATGCGGGCGAGGGAGGCGTCGAGCTGGGGGCCGCAGTCGCAGCGGGCCGAGCCGAAGACGTCGCCGGTGAGGCACTCGGAGTGGACGCGGACGAGGACGTCCTGGCCGTCGCCGATCTCGCCGTGCACCAGGGCGACGTGCTCGACGCCGTCGACGGTGGAGCGGTAGCCGTAGGCCGTGAAGGTGCCGTGGGCGGTGGGCAGCTGGGTCCTGGCCTCGCGGCGGACGGTGGGCTCGCTGCTGCGGCGGTAGGCGATCAGGTCCTCGATGGAGATGATCGTCAGGCCGTGCTTGCGGGCGAAGGGGATCAGCTCGGGCAGGCGCAGCATCGTGCCGTCCTCGCCGGCGATCTCGACGATCGCGCCGGCCGGACGCAGGCCCGCGAGCCGGGCGAGGTCGACGGCGGCCTCGGTGTGGCCGTTGCGGGTGAGGACCCCGCCGGACCGGGCGCGCAGCGGGAAGATGTGGCCGGGGCGGACGAAGTCCTGAGGGCCCGAGACGCCGTCGGCGAGGAGTTGGAGGGTGGTGGCGCGGTCGGAGGCGGAGATGCCGGTGCTCACGCCGTGCGCGGCGGAGGCGTCGACGGAGACCGTGAACGCGGTCTTCATCGACTCGGTGTTGTCCTCGACCATCTGCGGCAGCTTCAGCCGGTCCAGCTCGTCGCCCTCCATGGGGGCGCAGATCAGGCCGCGGCACTCGCTCATCATGAAGGCGACGATCTCGGGGGTGGCCTTCTCGGCGGCGATGACGAGGTCGCCCTCGTTCTCCCGGTCCTCGTCGTCGACGACCACGACGGGGCGGCCGGCCGCGATGTCGGCGATGGCCTGCTCGACGGGGTCGAGGGCGAAGTTCTCGACGTCGCCGGTGCCGTACAGGGTTGTTGCGGCGCTCATGCCGGCGCTCCTTCCAGGGTGGGCTGGGCTGCCGCGCGCGAGCGCAGCCACCAGTCGCGCAGGCCCCACAGGACGAGCGCGCCGTAGATGACGTAGACGAAGCCGGAGAAGGCGTAGCCGTTGGCGAAGTTGAGGGGCACGCCGACGACGTCGACGAGCAGCCAGGCGAACCAGAACTCGACCATGCCGCGCGCCTGGGCGTACATGGCGACGACGGTGCCGACGAAGATGTAGGCGTCCGGCCAGGGGTCCCAGGACAGGGTGGGGTACGCCTTGAACAGCAGCGCCACCGCGACCGTGCCGGCGGCGGCCGCCGCGGCCATCGCGGCGCGCTCGCGCCAGGTGGCGAACCGGACGGCGATGTGGCCGTCCTCGCCCTGCCCCTTGCCGCGCTGCCACTGCCACCAGCCGTACAGCGCGACGAGCATGACGACCGCCTGCTTGCCGGCGCTGCCGGTGAGGTGGCCCAAGAAGGCGCCGAAGAGGATGAGGCCGGCCAGGAACTGCACGGGCCAGGTCCAGATGGAGCGTCGCCAGCCGAGGGCGAGGGCGGCCAGGCCGAAGAGGTTGCCGACCATGTCGGACCAGAGGATGTGCTGGCCGAAGAGGGCGAACGCCTCGGAGTTCAGCGTGTTCACCGGCCGGCCCCCTGCGCGCGGTCGCCCAGCATCCGCTCGACGTACTTGGCGATGACGTCCACTTCGAGGTTGACCGGGTCGCCGGGCTGCTTGTGGCCGAGCGTGGTCAGGTCGAGGGTGGTGGGGATGAGACTGACGGTGAAGTGGTCGGGGCCGGCGTCGACGACGGTGAGGCTGATGCCGTCGACGGTGATGGAGCCCTTCTCGACCACGTACCGGGTGAGGTCCGCGGGGAGGGAGATCTTCACGATCTCCCAGTGCTCGGAGGGCTTGCGCTCCAGGATCTCGCCGGTGCCGTCCACGTGGCCCTGCACGATGTGCCCGCCGAGGCGTTCGCCGACGGCCATGGGGCGTTCGAGGTTGACGCGGGAGCCGGCCTTCAGGGCACCGAGGCTGGAGCGTTTCAGGGTCTCGGCCATGACGTCGGCCGTGAACTCGTCGCCCTCGTGGTCGACGACCGTGAGGCACACGCCGTTCACGGCGATCGAGTCGCCGTGCCTGGCACCTTGGGTGACGACTGGGCCGCGCAGGCGGAAGCGACAGGCGTCGTCGAGGGTCTCGACGGCGGTGATCTCGCCCAGCTCTTCGACGATTCCGGTGAACACTTCCCGGGTCCTCCTGCCTCTTCGGGCACGGACTCCGGGGCTGTCGATGACGACAGAAGATACGAGCAGGGACACCGGGGACGACGCCGGACGGAGCCCGCCACGAGGACGGACTTCTCGGCGGCGCGCACGAATGCCCGCTCGCCGCGCACTGCCTCCCATCCGGACTTTAACCGTCGGTCCAGGAATTTCACCTGGTCAACCGGCCGCTGGAGGCGACCGGGTCGCGGACTGTAACCGCCGGTTCGGACTTTCACCGACCCCGGAGTGCGCTGCTACTGGTACAGGGCCAGTGTGCCACGCCCGGTGGATGTTCCGAGGGGAGAGGTATGTGGGCTGCCTCACAGACCGTGTCGCACTCCTTCCCGAGTGCGACCGGCATCCCAACTCGCGCGTCGGGCCCACCTCTTGAGGTCCGGCATTGGTACACACCTATTGACGATGTGGTCTAGTCCTTTCTAGGGTCATCGCCAGGGTCGGCTCAACCCCACTGACCGGCCCGGCGGCGGTGACGACGGCCCTTGCCCGCCGTCGGGCCTTCCCACGCCGCCCGGCTCGAACAACTCGTCCTGGGCCCGGTCCCGGGCCGTGAGCAGGGCGCCGCGCAGGACCGCGCCACCGCCCAGGGTGGTGGCGCGCACCTCCGTGGGCAGCGGCGTCATCCGGGCGATCCGGTCGCGCACGCGGGTGGCGAGCTCGGCGCCGCCGGCCTGCCCGACCTCCCCGCCGAGCACCACGCAACCGGGGTCCAGGATCGCGACGACCGAGGCGACGCCGACGGCCAGCCGGTCGGCGAGGGCGTCGAGGAAGGTGACGGCCGGAGCGGGTCCGCCGAGGGACCCGGCCCCCTGCTGCCCCGCCTGAGCCACCGCCCCCCGCACCGCGTCGACCGCCGCCCGGACCACCCCCGCCTCGGACGCCTGCGCCGAAATGCCGTGCTGCGCCGCCAGTTCCACGACCGCGGCCGACGCCGCCAGCGAGTGGAAGCCGCCCTCGCAGTCCGTCGAGGTCGGCAGTGCCGGCGTACCCGGGACCGGAAGGAAGCCGATCTCGCCGGTGCCGCCGGAGGCACCGCGGCGCAGGGCGCCGTCGAGGACCACGGCCGCGCCCGTTCCATGGCCGAGCCACAGCAGGACGAAGGTGTCCCGGTCCCGGGCCGCCCCGTCGCGCTGCTCGGCCACCGCCGCGAGGTTGGTCTCGTTCTCCACGCTGACGCGGGCCGCGGGCAACCGCTCCTGGAGGGTGACGACGAGGCGGCGGTGCCACTCCGGAAGCCCGGTGGAGTCGCGGAGTTCACCGCTGGAGGGGTCGACCAGGCCGGGCGCACCGATGCCGACGGTGTGCAGGCGTTCGGCGCCGGCCTCCTTCGCCACGCGCTCGACCAGCGTGACCGCCTGCTCCAGGGCGGGGCCCGTCCCCGTGTCACCGGCGATCGGCACCGACGCCTCGGCCAGCACCCGCCCCACCAGGTCCGCGACGGCCACCGCGACGCCCTCGGTGCGGACGTCGAGGGCGGCGAGGTGCGCCCGGTCGGCGACGATGCCGTAGACCTTCGCGTTGGGCCCGCGGCGCTGCTCCCCCGCTTCGCCGACGACCGCGATGAGCCCGGCGGCTCCGAGACGTTCGACGAGGTCGGCGACGGTGGGCCGGGACAGGCCGGTCAGCTGCTTCAACTGCCCTGCCGTCAACGGGCCTTCCTGCTGGAGCAGACGCAGGGCGAGCCGGTCGTTGATGGCCCGGGCGGTGCTCGGGGATGCGGGCATGCCGGGATCCTTCCAGATCGGCGGACCCGTTCACCGGGGCTCGCCGGGAGACCCTCTTATTATCAGGCAGGGTTCCTGATAGTTTACGCCCGCACCAGAGGTGAGCACGGCCGAGACCCGGAGGGGACCGCAGAATGGGCAACGTGGTCGACGAACAGCGCGAGGTGAAGCGGTCCCGGTACGCCGTGGCCGCCGTCTTCGCCGTGCACGGCGCCGTGACCGGCTCGTTCGCGACCCGCGTGCCGTGGATCCAGGACCACGCGGGCGTGAGCGCGGGCCAGTTGGGCATCGCGCTCGCCTTCCCCGCGCTCGGCGCGTCCCTGGCGATGCCGCTCGCCGGCAGCATCAGCCACCGCTTCGGGGCCCGCAACGCGCTGCGCGGACTGATCGCCCTGTGGACGCTGTCCCTGGTCCTGCCGTCCCTCGCCCCGAACCTCCTGGCGCTCTGCCTGGCCCTGTTCACGTACGGCGCGACGGCGGGCATGGCGGACGTGGCGATGAACGCCCTCGGTGTCGAGGTCGAGAACCGCCTCGGCCGGTCGATCATGTCGGGGCTGCACGGCATGTGGAGCGCCGGCGCCCTGATCGGCTCGGCGGCCGGCACGCTCGCCGCGCACCTCGGCTCGGACGCCCGGCTGCACCACGTCCTGGCCGCCGCGGTCCTCACCGTCGTCGGCGTGCTGTCCTGCCAGTGGGTGCTGGACCTGCAGCCGGCCGAGGACGAGGAGCCGCCGCCGCGCTTCGCCCTGCCGCCCCGCTCGGCGCTGCTCATCGGCGCGATCGGGTTCTGCGCGGTGTTCGCGGAGGGCGCGAGCCTGGACTGGTCCGCGGTCTATCTGCGCGAGCAGCTGGAGACCTCGGCCGGTCTCGCGGCGGCGTGCACGACGGGCTTCACGCTCACCATGGCCGTCGCCCGGCTCGCCGGTGACCGGGTCGTGGACCGCTTCGGTGCCGTGCGGACCGTGCGGGCGAGCGGGGTGTTCGCCGTCCTCGGCGGGCTGCTGATCGTCGTCGCGGACCATCCGGCGGTGGCCATGAGCGGCTTCGCGCTGATGGGGCTGGGCATCGCCGTCGTCGTACCGCTGTGCTTCGCCGCGGCCGGCCGCAGCGGCTCCAACCCGAGCCTGGCCATCGCGGGTGTCGCGACCATCACGTACACCTCGGGCCTGATCGCGCCGAGCGCGATCGGCATGCTGGCGCAGGCGACCAGCCTGATGGTGTCGTTCTGCCTGGTGACGGCGCTGTCCTGCGGTCTGGTGGCGTTCGCGGGGGTGCTGCGCCCCGGCGAGCGGACGAGGATCGGCCGCCCGGACACGGTGGTCGCCGACCCGCGGCCCTGAGCGGACACCCGCCCCGGTCATCAGCACAGTGGGCGCACCCCGACAATGGTCCGGACACGCACAGGCACGACGAAAGCGAAACCGCACCATGGATCTCGGCGTCCGCTGGAAACTGCACGGCGACGGACGCACCCCGGCGCCCGGCGCGGTGGTCCGCCCCGACGAGCGGCTCTCCTGGCCCCGTACGGCCGGACTCGGCGCACAGCACGTGGTGGCGATGTTCGGCGCGTCCTTCGTCGCACCCGTCCTGATGGGCCTGGACCCGAACCTCGCGATCATGATGTCGGGCGTCGCCACCATCGTGTTCCTCCTCGCCACCCGTGGCAGCGTGCCCAGTTACCTGGGCTGCTCGCTCTCCTTCGTCGGCGTGGCGGCGGTGATCCGGGCGCAGGGCGGCAGCAGCGCGACCGTCACGGGAGCGGTGTTCGTCGTCGGGGGCGCGCTGTTCCTGGTCGGGCTGGCCGTGCGGCGGTTCGGGGCGCGGATCATCCACGCCACCATGCCGCCGATCGTGACCGGCGCGGTGGTGATGCTGATCGGCTTCAACCTGGCGCCGGTGACGGCCTCGACGTACTGGCCGCAGGACCAGTGGACGGCCCTGCTGGTGATGCTGTTCACCGGTCTGGCGGTCGTCTGCCTGCGGGGCTTCTGGTCCCGGATCGCGATCTTCCTCGGGCTGGTCTTCGGGTACGGCATCTCCTGGGTCTTCGATCTGGTCTTCGGCAAGATCCACTCCGTGGACGCGAGCGGCAGGCTGACTGACCACTGGCGGCTCGACCTGTCCGGTGTGGGCAAGGCCGACTGGATCGGGCTGCCGACCCTGCACGCCCCGTCCTTCGAGTGGTCGGCGATCCTGGTCGCCCTGCCGGTCGTCATCGCGCTGGTCGCGGAGAACGCCGGGCACGTCAAGGCGGTCGGCGAAATGACCGGCGACTCGCTGGACGACAAGCTGGGCACGGCCATCGCGGCCGACGGCGTCGGCTCGATGCTGTCCACCGCGGTCGGCGGCCCGCCCAACACCACGTACTCCGAGAACATCGGCGTGATGGCGGCGACCCGCGTGTACTCGACGGCCGCCTACTGGGCCGCGGCCTGCTTCGCCCTGCTGTTCGGCGTCTGCCCGAAGTTCGGCGCGGTCGTGGCGGCGATCCCGGGCGGGGTGCTCGGCGGCATCACCGTCATCCTGTACGGCATGATCGGCCTGCTGGGCGCGCAGATCTGGATCAACGCCAAGGTCGATCTGCGCAATCCGCTGAACCTGGTCCCGGCCGCGGCGGGCATCATCATCGGCGTCGGCAACGTCTCCCTGAAGTTCTCGGACACCTTCTCGCTGAGCGGCATCGCGCTCGGCACGGTGGTCGTCATCACCGGCTACCACGCCCTGCGGGCCTTCGCCCCGGCCCACTTGAAGACGCAGGCGCCGCTGCTGGACGAGGGCACCTCCTCCTACGACGAGGCCAAGTCGTAGGCGTACGACGCCGTGAAGGTCCCCGGCCTGCCCTTGCAGCCGTCCGACTCCCCCGGCAGCTTCACCCACAGGTAGGCGTCGATCCGGGACTCGCCGGTGCTCAGGCTCGGGGTCCGGCCGAGTCTGCGGCCCGAGGGGTCGCACCACTCGCCGTCGGCCGGGGCGCCGTTGCCGTTGCGGCTGGTGTCGATGACGGCGCCGAGGTCCGCCGGGCCACCGAGCGCGTCGAGGACCCGCCGGTCGTAGGCGACCTCGTCGGCCGTGGTGTGGAAGTTGGAGACGTTGCTGAAGAAGCCGTCGGAGGACTCGGGCGAGGCGGCGCCGGCCTGCCGGAGCCAGGCGGCCTGCTTGCCGGGCGCGTTCCAGCCCGAGTGGCCCGCGTCGAAGTACACGCGGGCCCGGGGGTTGGCTGACTTCAGGACACGGCCGGCCCGGGCCAGCGAGGCGAAGCGGTCCGCGCGGTCACCGGCGGAGAGGCACTCGGTCTGGGCGACCGAGTCCGGCTCGAGGACGACGATGACCTCACCGGAGCCCAGCCCGGCCGCGAACCGGTCGATCCAGGCGTCGTAGGCGTCCAGGCCGGGCGCCCCGCCCTGGGAGTGGCCGCCGCAGTCCCGGCCGGGGATCGCGTAGGGCACGACGACGGGCACCCGGCCGAGCGCGGCCCCGCCCGAGGTCACGGCGGCGACCCGGGCGGTGACGGTTTCCGGTGCGTAGTCGGCGAACCAGACGGCCGCGGGCTGCTCGGCGATGCGGGACGCGATGACCGCGTGCCGGGGGTCGCCGGTGTGCGAGCGGACCCAGGCGAGCACCTGGGAGTCGGGGTGGCGGTAGAGCCGGCCGGCCGCGGTGGTGGTGTGCTCCCGCTTCGTGTCGGTCCTCGGCGGCGTGGGGCTCTGCGTCCGGCGTGCGGACGGGGACGGCGAGGGCGAGGGCGAGGCGGACCCGGTGGTGGGCGGCGCGGACGCGGACGGCACGGCCGGCAGGGGCGCCAGGCGGGGCGAAGCCGACACCTCGGGCGGCGCGGCCTCGTCCGAGGCCGGCTTGTCGTCGAACGCGGCGAGGACGCCCGCGACCGCTCCGGCCGCCACGACGAGCGAGGCCGCCGCGACCATCGCGCCGCGCCGGGCGGCTCGCCTGCGCCCGGCCCTGCGGGCGGCCAGGCGCTGGGCACGCGAGCCTGACACAGTGCTGCTCCCCCTCCCCCTGCGGCGGGCGGTGTTCCCCCGTTTCGGGGAAGCGCCGGGCCCGCCGGTACTCCCGCCAGCCTAGAGCTGCGACTCTGCCCGCATGCCGCGATGCGAACAACTCCCCCCAGCCGTGGACACGCCGGTCGACGCCGTCATCTCCCGGATGCGCGCCCTCGACGCGGCACTGCACCCGCGGGACGGGGTGGCGGTCTTCAACCGCGTCTACCTCGCGGTGACGGAGGCGGTGGACCGGTGGGTCGACACCGGCCGGTTCACGGACGCCCACGCGGCGATCACGCTGGACGTACGGTTCGCGCGGCGGTATCTGGCGGCCGTCGAGGCGGTCGCGGACGAGCGGCGCCCGCCCGCGTGCTGGCGGCCGCTGTTCCAGTTCCGCCGCCATCCCGGGGTACGGCCGTTGCAGTTCGCGCTGGCGGGCATCAACGCGCACATCGGGCACGATCTCGCGCTGGCCGTCGTGGACACCTGCCGTACGCTCGGCTGCGCCCCCGTCGATCTGGAGGACGAGTTCGACATGGTGGGCGATCTCCTCCTGTCGCTGGAGGAGCGCATCCGCGAAGATCTGATGCCGGGCCCCGATCTGTTCCGGATCGCCGACCCGCTGACCCATCTGCTCGGTTCCTGGAGCCTGGAGCGCGCCCGGGACGCCGCGTGGACGGCGGCCCGGGCGCTGTGGGCCCTGCGTGAACTGCCCGACGTCGCGGGCGAGTTCACCGAACGCATGGACACCGCGGTGGGCTTCGCGGGACGCATGCTGCTCACGCCCCTGACCGAGCCCGGGTACCGCTAGTCCTCCGGCAGTTCGACGGGCGCGATCTCGTCGTAGACGTCGCCGGGGCCCGGGTTGGTCGCGTCCGTCGCGCCGCCCAGGTGATGCATGACGCCCCAGACCGCGTTGAGGGCGGTCTGGATCGCGCCCTCGGCCCAGCCGGCCGTCCAGGAGATGTCGTCGCCGGCGAGGAAGATGCCGCGCTTGTCCTCGGGCAGCCTGTCCTGCATGAAGTGCGTGAACAGGCGCCGCTGGTAGCGGTAGTGGCCGGGCAGGTTGGCCTTGAACGCGCCCATGAAGTAGGGCTCGTTCTCCCAGGAGACGGTCACCGGGTTGCCGATGATGTGCTTGCGGATGTCGACCTTGGGATAGATCTCGCCGAGCGACTTCAGCATGACCTCCATCCGCTCGTTCGCGGACAGCGGCAGCCACTTCAGGCTGTCGTCGCACCAGGTGTAGGAGAGGCAGATGACGGCGGGCTTGTCCGGGCCGTCGTCGAGCAGGTAGGTGCCGCGGGTCATGCGGTCGGTGAGCGTCATCGACATGACGTCCCGGCCGGTCTCCTCGTCCTTGTCCAGCCAGAAGGGCCGGTCGACCGGGACGAAAAGCTTCGAGCTCTCCATGTAGTGGGTGCGCTCGATCGCCGTCCAGTGGTCGATCGGGAAGAGCGAGTCGTCACAGGCGATCTTCGACAGCAGCATCCAGGACTGGGCGGTGAAGATGGCCGCCTGGAAGGTGCGGATGTCGCCGTTCGCGTCGGTCACCGTGATGCGGTTGCCGGCGGTGCGGTGCAGCCGGGTCACGGCCGGGCGGGGCTCGCCGCCCTCGTGCAGGGTCGCGAGCGAGGTGCCCTGGGCCCAGTGGACGATCTTCTGCGGCTCACGCTCCCACAGGCGCAGCGGCAGCTGCTGGGAGCCGCCGACGATGCCGCGGTGGTGGTCGTCGGCCTCGGTGTAGACGACGCGCAGGATCTCCAGGATGGAGTTGGGGAAGTCGGTGTCCCAGCCGCCCGTGCCGAAGCCGACCTGGCCGAAGATCTCGCGGTGCCGGAAGGACTTGAACGCCTCGGAGTCGCACAGGAAGCCGTAGAAGGTCTGGTTGTCGAGCTTCTCGACGAGCCTGGACCAGATCTCGCGGATGCGCGGCACGTCCCGCTCGCGCAGGGCGCGGTTCATGTCGGAGAAGTCGGCGCCCTCCTCCAGGCAGCGGTTCCACGCCTCGGCGACGTCCCGGTAGACCTGGGGCAGGTCGCCGACCGTCTCGGCGTAGTGCGACTCGCCCTTGAGGTCGACGACGGTCGACGGGGTCGCCTCGGAGAGCGGGTTGGGGAACGGCCGCGTCTCGAGGCCGACGAGGTCGATGTAGTGCTGGAGGGCCGTGGAGGACGGCGGGAAGCGCATCGCGCCCATCTCGGCGGTGAGGGACTCGTCGCACCCGTCGAAGCCCACCGTGCGCAGCCGGCCGCCGATCTGGTCGGCCTCGTACACGACGGGCTTGAGGCCCATCTTCATCAGCTCGTACGCGGCGACGATGCCGGACAGGCCGCCGCCGATGACCGCGACCTCCGTGCCGTGCTCCGTCGCGGGTATCTGCCCGAGACCCGCCGGGTGGGCGAGGAAGTCGTCGTAGGCGTACGGGAAGTCCGGGCCGAACATGGTGATCGGCAGCTGCTGCGCGTCTGCGTGCTCGACGGCGTTGGGCACGGTGGACGTCATGGGGTACGGACTCCTTGCACAGATGTGAACAGGCGGGTGAGGGGGTGTCAGACGAGCGACCCGTAGAGGTCGGGCCGCCGGTCCCGCAGATACGGGTTGTTCTCGCGCGACGCGGCGAGGAAGGCGGGGTCGGCGTCGGCGAGCACGAGTTCCTCACCGCGCCCGGCCCGGGTCCGGGCGACGCCGTCGGGGCCGGCGAGCGTGGACAGGCCGACGAACTCGAACTCGCCTTCCCGGCCCACCCGGTTGACGTACGCGACGTACATCTGGTTCTCGAAGGCCCGCACCGGGATCATCGACTCGGCGACGAACTGGAAGGGGTGCATCTGCGCGGTCGGGACGATCAGCAGGTCGGTGCCGGCCAGGGCGTGCGCGCGGACGTTCTCCGGGAACTCCACGTCGTAGCAGATCAGGATGCCGACCCGCAGGCCGTCGATCTCGGCCTGGACGACCGGCAGGTCGCCCGGCGTGAAGTGGTCGCGCTCGAAGCAGCCGAAGAGGTGGGTCTTGCGGTAGTTCGCCAGGCGGGTTCCGTCGGCGGAGATCAGCTGGGCGGAGTTGAACACCGCCTCGCCGGCCCGCTCGGGGTAGCCGTAGGCGATCGCCAGGCCGTGGTGCGTGGCGATCTCGGCGATCGCGTCGGCGCAGTCGCCGTCGGCGGATTCGGCGAGCCGGCCGATGTCGTCGCCGATCGCGTAGCCGGTCAGGAACATCTCCGCCGTGACGAGCAGCCCGGCCCCCGCGGCGGCGGCCCGGCCCGCGGCCTCGTCGAGGACCTTGAGGTTCTCGACGGTGGAGCCGGGGCGGCCGGAGCTCTGGAGCAGGGCGGTGCGCATGCGTGTTCCTCACCGGGCGAAGGGTGGTTGGAGGGCCCACCGGATGGTTGAAGGGGCCACGTAGACGGTACGGGCGGCTGACCAGGGGGGACAAGAAGAAGCCGTTGCGCGTCGGCGAACGGATTGTTGCGTCCTTCCCGGGGCCGGCGGCGATTCGTTGCGCGACTTCGGGCCTAGCCCCGCTCCTCCCGGGAGCCCGGTCCGGTCCGGTCTTCCCCGCCGCGCGGCGGAGGCGGGGTCCCGTCCGCGGCGCGATGTCCCGCCCGCGCCGGACCGGGAGAGTGAGGGCTGTCCACACGACCTGCGGAAAGGACCGAAATGAAGCGCCGTACCAAGATCGTCGTGCTCGGCTCCGCACTGCTGCTCACCGCCGGGGCGGCCTCGGCCGCGACCGCGTCGGAGGCGCCCCGGCCGCGCGGGGCGGCGGCGCCGGAAGCACTGCGGCCGCACGAGGCGGCGGCGTCGGAGACGGACCGGCCGCGCGAGGCTGCGGCCCTCACCGGCACCGCCAAGCTGCACCGCTCGGCCGGGGACGACATCACCTTCTCCTTCGACGCGCACCTGGCCGCGAAGGACAAGGCCGACCCGATGAAGGCCACCGGCACCTTCGCGTTCAGCCACTACCAGAACGGCAACGGGGCCCGCGCCGAGGTCGCCGTCGACTGCCTGCTGACCGGCGGCAAGGTCGCCGTCGTCTCGGGCATCGTGACCGAGTCCGACCTGCCGGGCGTCGAGGGCAAGCGGGTCGGGGTCACCGTCCACGACCTCGACCGCCACGACCGGCTCGGCTACAGCTGGGCCGCCACGGGAACCCCCGCCGAGATGGACGGGCTGCCCAAGTGCGTGAGCTCCGCCCCCTTCGAGAAGGTCGCCAAGGGGACGGGCGACTTCACGGTCGTGCCCTGGCAGCCCGAGTTCTGACCAGCGCCAGGGCCGTCACCAGGTAGGGCACGGCGAGCGCCGCGAAGACGGTGCCGTGGGCCAGCCGGGTACCGAGCAGCGCGTACACGCCGAACGTGGCGACCGTCGCCAGCTCGGTGCCCAGGCTCGCCACCGAGGTGAGCGTGGCCCGGCGGGACTCGTCGATGCGGTGCTGGAGACGGACGTCGGCGAGTACCTCGGCGAGCTGGAACCCCGCGAAGGCGAGGCTCACCAGGGCGACACCGGCCAGGGAGCGGGCCGTGGCTCCCACGGCCAGGGCGAGTGCGGCACCCGCGAGCAGCACCGCCAGCCCGGTCGTGCCGAGGCGTTCGGCCGGTCCGGCCAGGAGGCCGCCGAGGGTGACGCCCGCCCAGATCAGCATGACGAGCCAGGGCACGGTGGCCTCGGCGACGCCGAGGTCGCGGATCAGCAGCGGGGTGTACTCGTCGAGCGCGCCCCACACCGCGGCGACGGCCGGGATCAGCAGCAGGGCGCCGCGCACCGCATGGTTCCCGCGGGCCTCGGCGAGTCCGGTGCGCAGGGTGCTCGCCCAGGTGTCGCCGGTGCTCCGCGGCCGCACCCGGTGCTCGGGGAACCGGGTCGCGGTGAGGGCGGTCAGCAGGCAGGCCAGGAAGCTCGCGACGCCGACGGCCTCGTAGCCGGCCCGGGCGAAGACGGGCCCCGCGAGGCCGGTGGAGGCCACGGTGCCCAGCAGGCGCGCGGCCCGGGCCCGGCCCATGATCCGCGCGTACCGGTCGGCGGCGCCGAGCCGGTCCAGCTCGTCGTAGACCAGTGCCTCCAGCGCGCCGGAGCCGAGCGCCCCGCCCGCCCCCCACAGGACGAAGCCGGCCGCGAAGGCCCCGTACGACGGGACGATCACCCACAGCGCGAAGCCGGCGGCGGTCAGCAGCGGGCCGGTCCACAGCAGCCGGCGCCGCGACATGGCGTCGGCCCAGGCCCCGGAGGGCACTTCCAGCACCACCGAGGTGACCGACCACAGGGCGAACAGGGAGGAGATCTGCCAGAGCGACATGCCGGTGTCGGCGAACAGCAGCGCGTACACCGGGTAGAGCAGGACGAAGTCGTCGAGGAACGCGTAGCCGTACAGCGTGCGCGTCAGGCGGCGGGCACCGGTGGCGGGCACGCGGGCGCGTGAGAGTGTCATGGGGCCTTCCCGGAAGGACGGTTCGGACGCCGGAGGTACGGCGGCCGGGGCGGTCCCCGGGAGGCACGGCTGGTGGATCAATGTCGCCAGGTCATGACACCCAGGCTAGGGGTGCCGCACGGCGCGGGCCACAGACTTACGTGGGCGATCCCGACGAGAAGCGCCGCAGCAGCGGCGAGAGTACGAGCATGGACTTGGTCCGCTCGACGAACGGCTCCCCGGCGATCCGCTCCAGGACCCGTTCGAAGTGGCGCATGTCGGAGGCGAAGACCTGGGCGATCGCGTCCGCGTCCCCGGTGACGGTGGACGCGGCCACGACCTCCTGATAGCGCTCCAGGCCCCGCTGGATGGTCTCCGGGGAGGTGTTCCCGCGGCAGTAGATCTCGACGAACCCCTCGGTCTCCCAGCCGAGCGCGCCCGGGTCCACCCGTACGGTGAAGCCAGTGATCGCTCCGGTGGCCCGCAGCCGGTCCACGCGCCGCTTCACGGCGGGTGCGGACAGGCCGACGAGCTGGCCGATGTCGGCGTAGGAGCGGCGGGCGTCCTCGGCGAGGGCGTGCACGATGCGTTCGTCGAGATCGTTCAGCACAGTGGGTTGATCACTTCTCGGATGGTGCGAGTCGGGAACGGCGGTAGCCGTACCCGAAGTAGAACACGAGACCGGCGGCCATCCAGACACCGAAGACCACCCAGGTGACGGTGGACAGGCTGCCCATCATCCACACGCAGAAGGCGAAGCCCAGCGCGGGCAGGACCGGCGAGAGCGGCACCCGGAAGGTGCGGGGCATGTCCGGCTTGGTGCGGCGCAGCACCACGACGGCCACGTTGACGAGGGCGAAGGCGAACAGGGTGCCGATGCTGGTGGCGTCGGCGAGCTGCCCGAGCGGGATCGCGGCGGCCAGCACACCGCAGAACAGCGACACGATCAGGGTGTTGGCGCGGGGGGCGCCGGTCTTCGGGTGGACCCTGGCGAACACCTTCGGCACGAGACCGTCGCGGGACATGGCGAACAGGATGCGGGTCTGGCCGTACAGCACGGTCAGTACCACGCTGGCGATGGCGATGACGGCGCAGAACGCCAGCAGCGTGCCCCAGAAGGTCTGCCCGGTGACCTCGCGCATGATCTGGGCGAGGGCGGCCTCGGAGTCGGTGAAGCCCTTCCAGGGCTTGGCGCCGACCGCGACGGCCGCGACGAGGACGTACAGCGCGGTGACGATGACCAGCGACAGCATGATCGCGCGGGGCAGGTCGCGCTGGGCGTTCTTGGCCTCCTCGCCGGCGGTGGAGGCGGCGTCGAAGCCGATGTAGGAGAAGAACAGCGTGGCACCGGCGGCGCTGACGCCGGCCATGCCGAGGGGCATGAAGTTCTCGTAGTTGCCGGAGCGGAAGCCCTGGACGCCGATGGCGCAGAACATCACCAGCGCGGCGATCTTCACGACGACCATGACGGTGTTGGCGCGGGCGGATTCGCGGGCGCCGCCCAGCAGGAACGCCATCGCGAGCAGGACGACGATCAGCGCGGGCAGGTTGAACACGCCGCCGTCGCCGGGCGGGGCGGACAGGGCCGCCGGGATGGTGACGCCGATGGTCCCGTCGAGCAGTTCGTTGAGGTACTCGCCCCAGCCGACGGCGACGGCGGCGACCGACACGCCGTACTCCAGGACCAGGCACCAGCCGCATATCCAGGCGATCAGCTCGCCCATCGTTGCGTACGCATACGAGTAGGAGGAGCCGGCGACCGGGATGGAGCCGGCCAGTTCGGCGTAGGACAGGGCCGAGAACAGGGCGGTGAGACCGGCGATGACGAAGGAGAGCGTCACCGCCGGGCCCGCCTTGGGGACGGCCTCGCCGAGGACGACGAAGATGCCGGTGCCGAGGGTGGCACCGATGCTGATCATGGTCAGCTGCCACAGCCCGAGGGTGCGGCGCAGCGATCCTCCCTCGCCCTGGCCACCCTCCGCGACCAGGCGTTCCACGGGCTTGCGGCGCGTGAGGCGCGCGCCGAGGCCGGGGGGCGCGGGGGCGGCTGTCTGGCCTGGGTTCTGCGGGGGTGCGCCTTGGTCGAGCACGCGCTGGCTCCTTATCGCTGCCGGTCAGGGCGGCAGGGACCGCAGGCACCCCGGAAGACGGGGACCCACCGAGCGGAGTCCCCGCCACGCCACGTACGAGGCGACAGCCTATGAGCAACTGCGTTGCTGTCGAAATGCAGCAACCTTGCGCACACCTGCAAGATCATTGCGTTCCGCGGGACTGGGCGGGTGTTCGTTGCGGGACGGCTGTCGAGTGTTGCGCAGGCGCTTCCCGGAGGGCCCCGGCCACGCAACGAAACGGCCCCCGCACGTCCCGCGGGGCGGGTCGGCGGGGGCCGTTCGGCGAAGCGTCGCGGGTGTCAGCTCCAACTGGCGTGCAGGGGCTTGCCCTCCGCGTAACCCGCGGCGCTCTGGATGCCGACGACGGCCCGCTCGGCGAACTCCTGCAGGGAGCCCGCGCCGGCGTAGGTGCAGGAGGAGCGGACGCCCGCGATGATCGAGTCGATCAGGTCCTCGACGCCCGGGCGGGCCGGGTCGAGGAACATGCGGGAGGTGGAGATGCCCTCCTCGAACAGCGCCTTGCGAGCGCGGTCGTACGCCGACTCCTCCGAGGTGCGGTTGCGCACGGCCCGGGCGGACGCCATGCCGAAGGACTCCTTGTAGGCGCGGCCCTGGGCGTCGTGCTGGAGGTCGCCCGGGGACTCGTAGGTGCCCGCGAACCAGGAGCCGACCATCACGTTGGACGCGCCGGCGGCGAGGGCCATGGCCACGTCGCGCGGGTGGCGGACGCCGCCGTCGGCCCAGACGTGCTTGCCGTACTTCGCGGCCTCGGCGGCGCATTCCAGGACGGCGGAGAACTGCGGCCGGCCGACGCCGGTCATCATGCGCGTGGTGCACATGGCACCGGGGCCGACACCGACCTTGACGATGTCCGCGCCGGCCTCGATGAGGTCGCGCACACCCGCGGCGGCGACCACGTTGCCCGCGACGACCGGCACCTGCGGGTCGAGGTCGCGCACCAGCTTCAGGGCGCTGATCATCGACTCCTGGTGACCGTGGGCCGTGTCGATCACCAGCGCGTCGACACCGGCGTCCAGCAGCTGCCGGGCCTTGCCCGCGACGTCGCCGTTGATGCCGACGGCGGCGGCGATGCGCAGCCGGCCGTGCGCGTCGGTGGCCGGCTGGTAGAGCGTGGCGCGCAGGGCGCCCTTGCGGGTCAGGATGCCGGCGAGCGTGCCGTCCTGGTTGACCGCGGGGGCGTAGCGGCGGTTGGCGTGGTCGAGGGTGTTGAAGGCCTCGCCCGGGTCCATGTCAGCGTCGATGAGCAGCAGGTCCCGGGACATGACCTCGGCGAGCTGCGTGAAGCGGTCCACGCCGGACAGGTCGGCGTCGGTGACCACGCCGACCGGCTTGTGGTCCTCGTCGACGACGACGCCGGCGTCGTGCGCGCGCTTGGGCAGCAGGGCCAGCGCGTCCGCGACCGTCTGGTGCGGGGACAGGATGATCGGGGTGTCCAGCACCAGGTGCCGGCTCTTCACCCAGGAGACGACGTCGGTGACCACGTCGTTCGGGATGTCCTGCGGGATCACCACGAGGCCGCCGCGGCGGGCCACGGTCTCGGCCATGCGGCGGCCGGCGATGGCGGTCATGTTGGCGACGACGAGCGGGATGGTGGTGCCCGTGCCGTCCGGGGAGCTGAGGTCGACGGCCTGCCGTGAGCCCACCGAAGAGCGGCTCGGCACCATGAAGACGTCGTCGTACGTCAGGTCGTACCCGGGCTGGATGTCATTGAGGAAACGCACGTGCTGCACATCCCAGTCGATCAGAGGTGACCCCCGGACCGGCCGGCCAGGGGGAAAGAGCACGTACTTCATTCTCCCATGCCACCTGCCGGAACAACCCCCAGCGGATCATCCAGGCTGGTCAGGGGGCCTCTCGGAGGATTCTCCAAGGCCGAGGGCCACGAACAGGCCCGGACCCCGGTCCGTCGCCTCGGCGAAGATCTCCTCGGCGACCTGCCACTCGTCGGGCCGCGTCTCGGCGTACCCGCGCCAGCCCTGGACGACGACCAGCAGCCCCCGCTCCCCGGCCTCCTCGGGCCAGAGGGCGGGGTCGGCCAGACAGTCGGCCAGCGCGTCCCAGTTGCGGCCGAACCAGTCGGGCAGGTCCAGGTCACGGGCGCAGCGGTCCATGAGGCCCGCCTTGTCCGTGACGCCGTCCAGGTCCAGGACGACGACGATCCGCCCGGCCGGGTCGTCCGGCACCGCGTGCGCCTGGTCCGCCACCCGTCAGACCCCGTCCGGGTCGGAGCGGTTGAGCGCGGACTTCGGCGCCGGTCCGGCCGTCATCAGGTAGTCCGCGGCCGACGTGTCCGTCACCAGGCTGGTGACGAGCCCGGAGCGCAGCACCGCGTCGATCGCGGGGCCCTTGCGCTGCCCGCCGGCGATCGCCACGACCTCGGGGATCCGGCGGAGCTGGTCGGCCTTCACCGTGATGCACCGCTCGCCCAGGTCCCGGCCGACCCGGCGGCCGTCGGCGTCGAAGAGGTGCGCGGACATCTCGGCGGCGACACCGAGCGAGGCGTAGTGCGCGCGCTCCTCGTCGCTCAGCATGTCGTGCACCGTGGAGATGCCCGGCTCCCAGGAGCCGATGGAGACACAGGCGACCGTGACCTTGTCGAAGTGCTCGAAGGCCCGGGCGATCCCGGTCTGGTTGCGCAGCGCCGTGGCCGTGGCCGCGTCGGGCAGCAGCATCGGCGCGTAGATGGGGTGGGCGTCGCCGCCGGACACCTGGGCGGCGCGGCGCACGGCCTCGACCGAGCCGCGCTCGGCGGTCCCGGCGTCGTACACGCCCGTCAGCTGCACCACCGTGCACGGGGGCAGCCGGTCGAGCGCCGCCGCCATGTGGATGGTGGAGCGGCCCCAGGCCAGGCCCAGCACATCGCCCTCGTTGACCAGTTCGCCGAGCAGGTCGGCGGCCACCTCTCCCAGGTTCTCGGGGTCGGGCGTCTCCTCGGCCTCGGCCGGAGACTCGACCACGACGGCGTGCCTGAGGCCGTAGCGGGCGCGCAGCGCGTCCGAGCGCTCCGCGTCCAGCTCGGCAGGGACACGGATCTCGATACGTACGAGATCCCGTTCGAGAGCGGTCTCCAGGACCCGGGCCACCTTGAAGCGGCTGACGCCGAACTCCTCCGCGATCTGGATCTTGGACTTGCCCTCGAGGTAGAAGCGGCGGGCCATGGCCGCCGCCTGCACCAGCTCAGCGGGTCCCATCCGCATGGCTGACCGGCCCGCCGACATACCCGACACGGCGATCTCCTCACTGCTGTTCACACTCTGGATTCGCCGTTCATCCTTGCAGATGTGGCGCGGTTGATCAGCCCTGATGAGAGCCGTTCACTTTGCTGTGGCTCAGTGGTCGCAGGCCCAGGAGGCCTTCGCCGTGGTGGCCTCGGCCTGTGTGCGTAGTGCACGTACCGCCTGGGCCGGGTCGTTTGCCCCGTAGACCGCCGATCCGGCCACGAAGACGTCGGCTCCGGCGTCCGCGCACCGCTCGATCGTGGAAGCGGAAACTCCGCCGTCGACCTGGAGCCAGAGCTCCAGTCCGTGCTTGCTGATCAACTCGCGGGTGCGGCGAATCTTCGGAAGCATGATGTCGAGGAAGGCCTGTCCCCCGAAGCCCGGTTCGACCGTCATGATCAGCAGCATGTCGAGCTCGGGGAGCAGGTCCTCGTACGGCTCGATGGGCGTCGCGGGCTTCAGCGCCATGGAGGCGCGGGCGCCCTTGGCGCGGATCTCCCGGGCGAGCCGGACCGGGGCTGCGGCCGCCTCGACGTGGAAGGTGACGGAGCCGGCCCCCGCTTCCACGTACTGCGGCGCCCACCGATCGGGGGCCTCGATCATCAGATGGCAGTCCAGCGGGGTGTCCGTCGCACGCGCCAGCGACTCTACGACCGGCACGCCGAGCGTGAGGTTCGGGACGAAATGGTTGTCCATGACGTCGACGTGGAGCCAGTCGGCTCCTTCCACGGCCTTCGCCTCGTCCGCGAGGCGGGCGAAGTCTGCGGACAGGATGCTGGGGTTGATCTGCGCGGCCATGCCCTAAGACTGCCATGCCCTTGGGGGGTTGTGAGCATCGGACCCAGCTGGTCTGTTGGCTGCGGGACTCACGTGGCTTGTCAGGCCCACGCGGCGGAGCCGCACGTGTCACAGCCCCGCGCCCCTGACCGGGCGTCTTCGCGGAGGGGGACGACATGAAGCAGGGCGTGGCGCATCTCGTCTGCGGGCGGCGGGCCAAGTGGATCGTGCTGGTCTTCTGGGTGGTCGTGCTGGTCGTCGCCGCGCCGCTCGCCATGAAGCTCACCGACGCGCAGGACAACGACGCCGCGTCGTGGCTGCCGGGGTCCGCCGAGTCGACGCAGGTGCTGCAGATCTCCGAGGACTTCCGGCCGGAGCAGATCCCGGCGGTGGTGATCTACGCGCGGGAGAGCGGTCTGACGGCGCAGGACCGGGCGCGGATCGCCGAGGACGTGCGGCAGCTGAAGCAGCTGAGCGATCACGGCATCATCGGGGAGCAGACACGGGGGCCGGTGTTCGACCGGCAGGCCGATCCGCGCGCGGCCCAGGTCTTCGTGCCGATCCTGATGGACGAGGAGGGCTGGGAACGGATCTCACCGGCCGTGGACTCGATCCGGGACGTCGTCGGCACGGGCAGCGACGGGATGACCGTGCACATCACGGGCCCGGGCGGCACGTCCGCGGACTTCGCGGAGGCCTTCGAGGGCATCGACTCGACCCTGCTGCTCTCCGCGATGGCGGTCGTCGTCGTCATGCTGCTCATCACCTACCGCAGTCTCACCCTGCTGCTGGTCCCGCTGATCGCGGTGGTCTGCGCGCTGTTCGCCTCCCAGGCGCTGATCTACCTGCTGGCCGAGCACGCGGGCCTGACGGTCAACGGCCAGAGCGCGGGCATCCTCACGGTGCTGGTCTTCGGAGCGGGGACGGACTACGCCCTGCTGCTGGTGGCCCGTTACCGGGAAGAACTGCGCCGCCACGAGGACCGGCACGAGGCGATGGCCCTGGCCCTGCACCGCGCCGGCCCGGCCGTGCTCGCCTCCGGCGCGACGGTCGTGCTGAGCATGCTGGTGCTCCTGGCCGCCGAGATGAACTCCACGAGCGGCCTGGGCCCGGTGGCCGCGATCGGCGTCGCCGTCGCCCTGGTGGCGATGATGAGCCTGTTCCCGGCCCTGCTGGTGATCTTCGGCCGCTGGATCTTCTGGCCGGTCGTCCCGCACTACGGCAGTCCCGACCCGACCGAGCGCGGTGTCTGGGCCCGCATCGGCCGCCGTATCGCCCGCCGCCCGCGGATGATCTGGGTGGTGACGGCGCTCGCGCTGGCGGTCTGCTCGCTGGGCCTGATCCAGCTGCGCGCGGAGGGCATCGGCAACGCGGACGCGTTCACCGGGAAGCCGGACTCGATCACCGGGCAGGAGGTCTCGGCGCGCTACTTCCCCGCGGGCAGCGGCGACCCCCTGGTCATCGTCAGCAACCAGGCGCAGGCCGTGCAGGTGGGGCGCGCGGTCGCCGGGACACCGGGCGTGGTCCCGCAGTCCCTCGGTCTGCCGCCCGGCACCGAACCGGCCTTCGAGGGCAAGGTCCTCTTCGAGGCCACCATGACCGCACCGGCGGACAGCGAGGCCGCCAAGCAGACGGTGGAGCGGGTGCGGGACGCCGTGCACGCGGTGCCGGACGCCGACGCCAAGGTCGGCGGCGGTACGGCGGCCCTGCTGGACATGGACGAGGCGACCACGCACGACAACGTACTGATCATCCCGCTGGTGCTGGTGGTCGTCCTGGTGATCCTGTGCGGCCTGCTGCGCGCCCTGATCGCCCCGCTGCTGCTGATCGGGACGGTGATCCTGTCGTTCGCGGCGGCCCTCGGCATCAGCGCGCTCGCGTTCCGGCACGTCTTCGACTACGCGGGCGAGGCGACCGACTTCCCGCTGTTCGTCTTCGTGTTCCTGGTCGCCCTGGGCATCGACTACAACATCTTCCTGACCACCCGCATCCGCGAGGAGGCGGCCCGCCAGGGCACCAGACCGGGCGTGATCACGGGCCTCGCGGCCACCGGGGCGGTCATCACCTCCGCCGGCCTGGTCCTGGCCGGCACGTTCGCCGCCCTCGGCACCCTGCCGATGGTCGCCTTCGCCGAGATCGGTTTCACGGTCGCCCTCGGCGTCCTCATCGACACGTTCATCGTGCGCTCGGTCCTCGTGACCGCTCTGTTCCTCGACGTGGGGCCCAAGGTGTGGTGGCCGCACCGGCTGGCGCGGGAGGACGGCGGTACGGCTCGGGAGAGCGTCGGGGCGGGGGTCAGCCGGTCCGGCGAATGAGCGCCAGGTACATCGCGTCGGTCCCGTGCAGATGCGGCCACAGCTGCACGTCGGGCCCGTCGCCCAGGTCCGGTACGCCGGGCAGCAGCGGCCGGGCGTCCACGAGGTCCGTGTCGGGGTGCTGCTTGAGCACGTCGGCGACGACGGCCCGGGTCTCGGCCAGGTGCGGCGAGCAGGTCGCGTAGCCCACGACACCGCCGACCCGCACGGACTCCAGGGCGGTGCGCAGCAGACCGCGCTGCAGCGGCGCGAAGCCCTCCAGGTCCTGCGGGCGGCGCCGCCAGCGCGCCTCGGGGCGGCGGCGCAGCGCGCCGAGGCCGGTGCACGGCACGTCGACCAGTACCCGGTCGAAGCTGCCGGGCCGCCATGCCGGGCGCGTCCCGTCCGCGGCGATCACCTGGTACGGCCCCGGGTTGCCGTCCAGCGCCTTAGCGACGAGGCCCGCGCGATGGGTCTGCTTCTCGGAGGCGACGAGCAGGGCCCCTCGCTCCGCGGCGAGCGCGCCGAGCAGCGCGGCCTTCCCGCCGGGTCCGGCGCACCCGTCCAGCCAGCGCCGGTCGGGTCCGTCCAGGGGCGCGTTGGCCAGGGCGAGGGCGACGAGCTGGCTGCCCTCGTCCTGCACGCCCGCGCGCCCGTCCCGCACGGCTTCGATGGCGCCCGGCTCCCCGCCCTCGGTCAGTCGCACGGCATAGGGCGACCAGCGCCCCTGTACGGCGGCGTCCTCGTCGAGCAGTTCCTCCGGGGTGGCCCGCCCGGGCCGTGCCACCAGCGTCACCTCGGGCCGTTCGTTGTCGGCGCGGAGCAACTCCTCGACGCCGTCCCGCCCGCCGCCGAGGGAGTCCCACAGCGCGGACACGACCCAGCGCGGGTGCGAGTGCACGACGGCGAGATGGTCCTCGGGATCCTCGTCGTAGGGCGGCGCGACCCGCTCCAGCCAGCCGTCGAGGTCGTCCTGCGCGACCTTGCGCAGCACGGCGTTGACGAACTTGGCCCGCCCGTCGCCGAGTACGACCCGCGCGAGCTCGACGGTGGCGGACACGGCCGCGTGCGTCGGGATCCGCGTGCCGAGCAGCTGATGCGCGCCGAGGCTCAGCACGTCCAGCACCGGCGGGTCGACCTCACCGAGCGGCCGGTCCACGCACGACGCCAGAATCGCGTCGTACGTCCCCTGCCGCCGCAGCGTCCCGTACACCAGCTCGGTGGCGAGCGCCGCGTCCCGGGCGTCGAAGTCGTCTTTCTCGCGCGCCTTGCGCAGCAGGGGCGGCAGAACGAGGTTGGCATAGGCGTCCCGCTCGTCCACGGCCCTCAGCGCCTCGAAGGCGAGGATGCGGACGGGGTCCTTCTTGGGCCGACGGTAGGGCTTGCCTGACGTGCGGGCTCGACGGGGCTGTTCGCTCACGAAAAAGGTGCTCCGGGGGTGAGATGAAGTGCGCGTCCAGCCTACGCCGCCGGGGGCTGCGTATCAGACCGAGTGGTCAGCCCCGCCCCCGTCTCAGCCGCCGAGCCGCTCGCCCTCGGCGATCCGCACCCCGCGTGCCCAGTCCGCCGCCCGCATCGGCTTCTTGCCCTGGGCCTGCACCCACAGCAGCTCGACGCCGTGGGAGCCGGTGCCGACGTGGACGTTGTTCTTCCCGGCGGCGATCTGCCCCGGGGCGAGGTCCGTCCGGTCGGGCACGGGGACGACCTGGATGAGCTTCAGGCGCTCACCCCGGAAGGTGGTCCAGGCGCCGGGGGCCGGGGTGCAGCCCCGCACCATCCGGTCGACGCGCAGCGCGGGCGCGCCGAAGTCGAGGTGCGCGTCCTCGACGTTGACCTTCGGGGCGAGGCTGATCCCGTCGGCCGGCTGCGGTACGGCCTTCAGCGTGCCGTCCTCGATCCCGTCCATGGTCGCCACGAGCAGCCCCGCACCGGCGAACGCCAGCCGCGTCAGCAGGTCCCCGCTGGTGTCGGTGGCCCGGATCTCCTCGGTCACCGTCCCGTACACCGGCCCGGAGTCGAGCCCCTCCTCGATGAGGAACGTCGACGCACCGGTGATCTCGTCGCCGGCCATGATGGCGTGCTGCACGGGCGCGGCGCCGCGCCAGGCCGGCAGCAGGGAGAAGTGCAGATTGACCCAGCCCTGCGCGGGGATGTCGAGGGCGACCCGGGGCAGCAGCGCCCCGTAGGCGACGACGGGGCAGCAGTCCGGCCCGATCTCCCGCAGCCGCTCCAGGAACTCCGGGTCCTTCGGCTTCGCGGGCTTCAGCACCTCGATCCCGGCCTCCTCCGCCCGCTGCGCGACGGGCGACGCGACGAGCCTGCGTCCGCGCCCGGCCGGCGCGTCCGGCCGCGTGACGACGGCGGCCACCTCGTGCCGCCCGGAGGCGAGCAGAGCGTCCAGGGCGGGAACGGCGACCTCGGGTGTACCGGCGAAGACGAGCTTCATGGGGTGGTGGCGGCCTCTCGGGCGGGGGTCGATGACGGGCAACGCCCAAGTCTATGAGCCGGGAACGGAAAGCCGCCGACGGTGCCCGGCCCCCACGGGAGACCCGGGCCTGCCGGCTGACAAGTTGCGGGCGGGGCGCGGGCGGGAGACATGAGCCGACGGCCGAAGGCCGAGGCGCACACCCCACGCAGACAGGCGCACGCAGGTAATCCCACGCCCCACACCGTGACCCGCGGAGCGGATCCGCGTTGGTCAAGACAGAGTTGACCACTAGAGGCCGCGATCGCGGCCCATTCCTTTCAACGCCGGTTCGAGAGGCTTGTTCATGGCCGACCACGCAACCCACGACGCCCAGGCTCGGGCCAGCCTGCACTTGCTGGTGCGGGACATCGAGCGGGTCCGCCGGCAGGTGGACGCACTGCGCACCCTCACCGCCCAGCTGGGGAACGTCTACCGCCCGCGCCGCTCCGGCCCCTCCACGGGCTTCGTCGTCTACGGACGCGCCCCCGCCCCGACGGTACGTCTCGCCCAGGAGCTGCGGGACAGTGTCGAGACCCTGGTGACGGCAGCCGTGGACTTCGACCGCTCTCTCGGCTTCTCTTGGGACGCGGTGGGCTCCGCCCTCGGAGTCACCAAGCAGGCGGTCCACCGCCGTTACGGCGCCCGCCGTGCCACGGCTCAGTCGGCCGTGCCGGAGCCGGAGCGCACGCCGGAGCCGACGCCCGCGGGCGGCCGCGCGGTCAATGTGACCACCGGTCTGCCGACGGTCCCGACGGTCCCCGCCGCCCGCTCCATGCCCACGCAGCCGACGGCCGGCAGCCCCGCACTCCGCGACGAGGTGCGGCCCACGGCCTTCCCGGGCCCGCGCAACGGCTGACGCCCCCTCTCCCTGCCCTCCCGGAAGGCCTCCGGGAGGGCAGCCGCGTCTCCGGGCGAGACCGCACCCCGGCCGGCACCCACAGCTGCACACGCGGCACCCCCTTGGGCCCCGCAACCGTCACCCGCCGATCAGCCGATGTCGGCCGGGTCGACCCTCACCCACACGCCGGCGCCGCTTCCGCTCCCCCTGGCCATCCGCGCTGCCTGCGCGGCCTTGAGCGCGGCGGCCAGCGCGGCACCCCTGCCCGGTGGCACCCGCAGCAGCGCCCGCTCCCACTGCTCCCCGGGCGGCGGCGCCCCCGCCCGCCGAGGCCGCCCGGCGGCGGGGACGGGCAACGGCACCGGCCCCAGCACCTCGGCCTCCGGCGGCAGTTCGGCCGCACGGAGGAAGTCGGCCACCGCCTCCGCGGGGCCCGACACGGCCGCCATCCGCGACACCGGCGGGAACCCCAGCTCGGACCGCTCGGCGAGTTCGCGCACCGCGTGTCCGACGGGATCCCAGCGGACGAGCGCCTGCACGGGCCGCAGCGTCGGCTCGGCCACGACCACCACCGTGCCGCCCGCCGACTGCGGCCGGACGAGGGACGCGGCCGCGATCCACCGCCGCAACGCGTCCTCCCCCGCCCGCAGATCGGGCCGCCCGAGCATGGCCCACCCGTCCAGCAGCAGCGCCGCCGCGTACCCGCCCTCGGCCACGGGCTCGGCCCCCGGCGTACTCACGACCAGTGCGGGAGCCCCCGGCACCGTGTCGAGCACATGCTCCCGCCCCGAGGTGCGTACCGGCACGGCGGGGAACGCCCGGCCGAGTTCCTCGGCGGTCCGCCGCGCCCCGACGACCGAGGCGCGCAGACGGAAGGATCCGCAGTCGGGGCAGTGCCAGCCGCTCTCCTCGCGCCCGCACCATCCGCAGTTCAGGGCACCGCCGTCCGGCGCCTCCAGCGGCCCGGAGCAGTGCCGGCAGCGCGCGGGCGCCCGGCAGTTGGCACAGGCCATGCGCGGTACGTACCCCCTGCGGGGCACCTGCACCAGCACCGGTCCGCTGCGCAGGCCGTCCCTGACGGCCTGCCAGGCGAGGGTCGGCAGCCGGGCGGCCCGGGCGGCCTCGTCCCGGGCGAGATCCTGGTCCCCGACGGTCCGTACCAGCGGAGCGGCCGCCCGAACCCGGTCCCGCCCGGCGACGAGCGGCCGGGCCCAGCCGCTCTCGACGAGCTGCGCGGCCTCCACCGTGCAGCCCCAGCTCCCCAGCAGGAAGCCGCACTTGTCCAGCGCGGCCCGCAAGAGGAGCACCTCGCGGGCGTGGGGCTGCGGGGCGTGCTGCTCGCTGTGGCTGTCGTCGCCGTCGTCCCAGAGGGCGACCAGGCCGAGGTCCTGGACGGGTGCGAACATCGCGGCCCTCGTCCCGATCACGGCCCGTACGGAGCCACGCCGCACCGCGAGCCACTGCGCGTACCGCTTCTCCGGGCCGGCGTCGGCGGTGAGCACCGCGTGCCGCCCCTTTCCCAGCAGCGAGGTCAGCGCGGCGTCGACCCGCGCGACCGCCCGTCCGTCGGGCAGGACGGCGAGCGCCCCGCGCCCGGAGGCCAGTGTCGCGGCGACGGCCCGGGCCAGCTCCTCGCTCCACTGCGGGCCGGGCAGCGCGTTCCACACGGCGCGGGGCGCCCCGCCGGAGGCCAGGGACTCCAGGAACGCCGCTCCCCGCTCGTACCGCTGCAAGGAGCCGGCCTCCGGCGCCGGGGGCGGTGGCAGCGGGTCGGGTGAGGGCCGCTGCTCGGCCCGTGCGTTGCGCGGCGGTACAGCGAGCTGCAAGACGTCGGCGAGGCTGCCCGCGTACCGGTCGGCGACCGCCCTGGCCAGACCCAGCAGTTCCGCGCTGAGCACCTGCTCGGGCGAGACGACCTGGGCGAGGGCGGCCAGCGGGCCGGGGTAGTCGGACTCGGCCAGCCGCTCGACGAGGAACCCGTCGATCAGCCCGCCGCCCTCGCGCCTCCCCTCCCGCACGCGATGCCGGCCGGCCCCGAACCTGACCCGCACCCGCACGCCCGGCCGGGCGTCCGCGTCGAGCTCCTCCGGCACGGCGTAGTCGAAGTACCGGTCGAGATGGAGCACGCCCTTGTCGACGAGGACGCGCGCGACGGGCAGTTCCTTGGCGAGCGCGGCCCCGCGCCAGGTCCGCGGCTTGGCCCTGGGTGTCCTGGCCTTGCGCACGCTGTCCCGGATGAGCGCGAGCTGCTCGGGCGGGGCACCCTCAGCCCCGCCGCCCGCCTGTTCGTTCTCGCCGCTCACGCTTGCATTCTTACCAAACAGCACTGACAAGCGGAGACGCCCGAGTTCCCGCACGCCGACGGCACGCACGCGCCTTGCACCACTCGGCCACGCCACCGGGCACCGCCCGGCCGACGGCGGGATTCAAACCCGCGGGGGCCGCTTCGGGCCCAGAAGCCTCCGTCACCTTGGCACCAGCCGCCCCGACGCCCACCAGCGCAGGGCCCCCCGCCGTCCGCGAGCCGTTTTCCCCGGAGGAACGGCGGAGGCCCGGCCCCCCGAAGGGTGCCGGGCCTCACGCGTCGCCCTGAGGGACGGGGCTTACAGCCCCGCGGCCGTGCGGAGCGCGTCCACGCGGTCCGTCCGCTCCCACGTGAACTCGGGGAGCTCGCGGCCGAAGTGGCCGTACGCGGCGGTCTGGGAGTAGATCGGGCGGAGCAGGTCGAGGTCGCGGATGATAGCGGCCGGGCGGAGGTCGAAGACCTCGTCGATCGCCTTCTCGATCTTCTCCGTCTCGACCTTGGCGGTGCCGAAGGTCTCGACGAACAGACCCACCGGCTCGGCCTTGCCGATCGCGTACGCGACCTGGACCTCGCAGCGGGTGGCCAGACCGGCGGCGACCACGTTCTTCGCGACCCAGCGCATCGCGTACGCCGCGGAGCGGTCCACCTTGGACGGGTCCTTGCCGGAGAAGGCGCCGCCGCCGTGGCGGGCCATGCCGCCGTAGGTGTCGATGATGATCTTGCGGCCGGTCAGGCCGGCGTCACCCATCGGGCCGCCGATCTCGAAGCGGCCGGTGGGGTTGACCAGGAGACGGTAGTTCTCCGTGTCGATCTTGATGCCCTCGTCCAGGAGCGCCTTCAGCTCCGGCTCGACGACGAACTCCTTGATGTCCGGCGCCAGCAGCGAGTCCAGGTCGATGTCCGAGGCGTGCTGCGAGGAGACCACGACGGTGTCCAGGCGGACCGCCTTGTCGCCGTCGTACTCGATGGTGACCTGCGTCTTGCCGTCCGGGCGCAGGTAGGGGATCGTGCCGTTCTTGCGCACGTCGGACAGGCGCTTCGACAGACGGTGGGCCAGGAAGATCGGCAGCGGCATCAGCGTCGGCGTCTCGTCCGTCGCGTAGCCGAACATCAGGCCCTGGTCGCCCGCACCCTGCTTGTCGAGCTCGTCCTCGTCGCCCTCGACACGGGACTCGTACGCCGTGTCCACGCCCTGGGCGATGTCCGGGGACTGCGCGCCGATCGACACCGACACGCCGCAGGAGGCGCCGTCGAAGCCCTTCTTGCTGGAGTCGTAGCCGATCTCGAGGATCTTGTTCCGGACCAGCGTCGCGATGTCCGCGTACGTCTTGGTCGTGACCTCGCCGGCCACGTGCACCAGGCCGGTCGTGATCAGGGTCTCGACGGCGACCCGGGAGGACGGGTCCTCGCGCAGGAGCGCGTCGAGAATGGTGTCGCTGATCTGGTCAGCGATCTTGTCGGGGTGACCCTCGGTCACGGACTCCGAGGTGAAAAGGCGACGGGACACAACGCTCCCTGGGGTTGCAGCGGCTGCTGGCTGATCATTGGCGGACGGCGGGGGCTGCACCCGGCGCCGTCCGTGGAACAGTTTACGGGTCACGCTTCGGCCACGGGCCCCCTGTCTCGCCACTCGGGAGTGCTGTGACCTGCGGCACGGGCATTCTGCCCAATGCCGAGCGACGTTGGCCAGAGGCGCCACGCCAGGATCGACCGGCTTTCGAGGGGGTGCACGGCGTCTGAGCCATCAGCGCAGACGCTCGGCCACCAGGTCCCACACGGTGTCGGCCAGGGCTTCCTTGGGTCCGTGCGCCACCGCGGTCTCGCTGCCGTCTGCGCCGAGCACGACGGCCTCGTTCTCCTCGGAACCGAAGGTCTTGCGCTCCCCCACCTCGTTCACGACCAGCAGATCGCAGCCCTTGCGCTTGAGCTTGGCGCGGCCGTTGGCGAGGACGTCGTCCGTCTCCGCGGCGAAGCCGACGATCACCTGTCCGGCGCGGGCCCGGTCCCCGGAGATCTCCGCGAGGATGTCCGGATTCCGCACGAGAGTGATCGGCTCCGGTTCCTGGCCGTCCTTCTTCTTGATCTTCCCCGCCGCGTAGACCGCGGGGCGGAAGTCGGCCACGGCGGCCGCCATCACCACGGCGTCGGCGTCGGGGGCGGCCCGCAGCACCGCCTCGCGCAGCTCCACGGCGGTGCCGACCGGCACGACGTCGACGCCCGCCGGGGCTGGCAGGGTGCTGTTGGCCGCGATCAGCGTGACCCGGGCGCCGCGGGCGGCGGCGGTGCGGGCGAGGGCGTAGCCCTGCTTTCCGGAGGAGCGGTTGCCGAGGAAGCGGACGGGGTCCAGGGGCTCGCGGGTGCCACCGGCGCTGACGACGACATGCCGGCCCGCGAGGTCGGGCTCGGCGACGCCCCGGGCCAGCACGCGGCGGCAGACCTCGAAGATCTCGCCCGGGTCGGGCAGCCGGCCCTTGCCGGTGTCGACGCCGGTGAGGCGGCCCACGGCCGGCTCGACGACGAGGGCGCCGCGGCGGCGCAGCGTCGCCACGTTCTCCTGGGTGGCCGGGTGCTCCCACATCTCCGTGTGCATGGCGGGGGCGAAGACGACCGGGCAGCGGGCGGTGAGCAGCGTGTTGGTCAGGAGGTCGTCGGCGAGGCCGTGGGCCGCCTTGGCGAGCATGTCGGCGGTGGCCGGGGCGACGACGACGAGGTCCGCGTGCTGTCCGATGCGGACGTGCGGGACCTCGTGCACGTCGTCCCACACCTCGGTGGAGACCGGGTGGCCGGAGAGCGCGGACCAGGTGGCCGCGCCGACGAAGTGCAGCGCGGAGGCGGTGGGCACCACGCGCACGTCGTGGCCCGACTCCGTCAGCCGCCGCAGCAGCTCACAGGCCTTGTACGCGGCGATGCCCCCGCTGACCCCCAGAACGACCTTCGGCTTGTCCACGTCTCTCCCCGGACCTCGGCAACCGGCACACCGTACGACTCCATGACACACCACAGGCCCGGCAGTCGGCCTGCCGGGCCTGTGGATAAGTCAGCGTCAAGCTGACAATCCTACTTACTGCGCCGGGCCCTCGACGGCCTCGGACGTCAGGAGCCCCGCGTTGATCTCGCGGAGGGCGATCGAGAGCGGCTTCTCGTGGACGTGGGTGTCGACGAGGGGACCGACGTACTCGAGGAGACCCTCGCCGAGCTGCGAGTAGTACGCGTTGATCTGGCGGGCACGCTTGGCCGCGTAGATCACGAGGCTGTACTTCGAGTCGGTGGCCTCGAGGAGCTCGTCGATCGGCGGGTTGATGATGCCCTCGGGCGCGGAGATGGAAGAGGACACGCTCTACCTTCCGATGGATGGGAAAGATTCTGTCGGGCTGATCTGCCGACCGGGACGATCGGCGATGGTCACACGACGTTCATCAAGGCTAGCAGCTCGCGCGCCACGTCCTCGACGGAGGTGTTGACCAGGGTGGTGTCGAACTCCGGCTCGGCCGCGAGTTCGATCTTCGCCGCTTCCAGCCGGCGCTCGATCACCTCGGGCGATTCGGTGCCCCGCCCGGTGAGTCGGCGCACGAGCTCCTCCCAGGAGGGAGGAGCCAGGAACACCAGCTGGGCCTCGGGCATCGACTCACGCACCAGGCGAGCGCCCTGGAGGTCGATCTCGAGGAGTACGGGCTCGCCGTTCTCCAGGCGCTCCTGCACGGCCGCTCGCGGCGTGCCGTAGCGATGGCCGGCGAACTCGGCCCACTCCAGCAGTTCCCCGTTGGCGATCAGTTTGTCCATCTCGTCGTCGGAGACGAAGAAGTAGTGGACTCCGTGCTGCTCGCCGGGCCGGGGCTTGCGTGTCGTCGCCGACACGGAGAGCCAGACCTCGGGGTGTTCCTTGCGCATATGAGCGACGACCGTGCTCTTGCCGACCCCGGAGGGGCCGGAGAGCACGGTCAGCCGCGGACGTACGTCCGGGGGTACGGGGGACGTCCCCCGGGGTGTTGCAGCCATGCAGCGATTATCCAGCAATCGCGGAGTGCCCGGGACTCGGTTCCCCGGAGCGCCCGGTTCAGGAGCCGGTGCTGCCGAACTCGCGCTCCAGGGAGGCGATCTGGTTGGAACCGAGACCCCGCACGCGGCGGCTCTCGGAGATGCCGAGTCGCTCCATGATCTGCTTGGCGCGGACCTTGCCCACGCCCGGCAGCGACTCGAGGAGGGCGGAGACCTTCATCTTGCCGATGACGTCGTTCTCCTGGCCCTGCTTGATGACCTCGTGAAGGGAGGCGCCGGAGTGCTTGAGTCGATTCTTGACCTCGGCCCGCTCCCGGCGAGCCGCGGCGGCCTTTTCGAGCGCGGCTGCGCGCTGTTCAGGGGTAAGGGGCGGAAGAGCCACGCCTACGTCACCTCGGATGTCGAACTGTCGGATACGGACCGGTGAGGAACCTAGTCGCCCCACACCTGGGGAGCCACGAGCAACACACGCTTGCCCGTTCTCTCGTCGGAGACTAGCGGGCAAGTCCGCCGGAGTCAGCGAGAACAGCGGAAAAGTCCTGGTCAGCCTTCATCTGAATGGACATTTAGGACATACTGCCCCGGATTTGAGGATGTATTCAGACTCAAGCGGGCCCCGGACCACTCATCGGAGGTCTCGCGGGAAGGTCTGGACCGCCTCAGGAGGAGGTCACGGCGTGCCGGATCTCCTCCGCGAAGCGCTCGGCGGCGTCACGCAGAGCGACGGTGTCGGGACCATGGCGTAGCACTCCCCTGCTGACGTTCGGCACCACGTTGCGCACCGCCGCCCCGAAGACCCCGGGAAGATCGGCCGGCGTGGCACCCTGGGCGCCGATTCCTGGTGCGAGGAGCGGACCGTTGATGTCCAGGTCGTACGTCGACAGATCACCGAGGGTGGCGCCGACGACCGCGCCGAAGGATCCCAGGGGCTCCTCCCCCGTGTTCTCGGCGGCCAGGTGCGCGAGCATCGTCGCTCCGACGTTCCGTCCGTCGGGCCGCACGGCGTGCTGGACCTCGCCGCCCTCCGGGTTGGAGGTCAGCGCCAGCACGAACAGTCCCGCGCCGCTCTCCCGGGCCAGCGCGACGGCCGGGCTGAGCGAGCCGTAGCCGAGGTAGGGCGAGACCGTCAGGGCGTCGGAGAACAGCGGTGCGTCCTTGTGCAGGAAGGACTCGGCGTACGCGGCCATGGTGGAGCCGATGTCGCCGCGCTTGGCGTCCATCACGACCAGCGCGCCGGCCGCCCGGGCCTCGGCGACCGACGTCTCCAGCACGGCGACGCCGCGCGAGCCGAACCGCTCGAAGAACGCGCTCTGCGGCTTGAGCACGGCGACCCGGTCGGCCACCGCCTCGACGACCGTGCGGCTGAACCGCTCCAGGCCCGCCACGTCGTCGTTCAGGCCCCACTCGGCGAGCAGGGAGGCGTGCGGGTCGATGCCGACGCACAGCGGACCGCGCTCGTCCATGGCGCGGCGCAGGCGCGCACCGAAGGGTTCGAGAGCACTCATGCCGTCTTCCTCACGTCGGCGCCCACCGCGTCGGCGAGCGTGGCGTAGGGGCTCGTGGCCAGGCGTGCGGCGAGCCCCTTGTGGACGGAGCGGCCCCAGAAGGGCCCCTCGTAGATGAAGGCGCTGTAGCCCTGGACCAGCGTGGCACCGGCCAGGATGCGCTGCCAGGCGTCCTCGGCGTTCTCGATGCCACCGACGCCCACCAAGGTGATCCGGTCGCCCACGCGCGCGTAGAGGCGGCGCAGGACCTCCAGGGAGCGTTCCTTCAGGGGTGCCCCGGACAGACCGCCGGTCTCCTTGACCAGGGTGGGGTCGGACGTCAGACCGAGTCCCTCGCGCGCGATGGTGGTGTTCGTGGCGATGATCCCGTCCAGGCCGAGCTCCACGGCGAGGTCGGCGACGGCGTCGACGTCCTCGTCGGCGAGATCCGGCGCGATCTTGACCAGGAGCGGGACGCGCCGCGCGGACACCGTGCGGTCGGCGGCCTCGCGGACGGCGCTCAGCAGGGGGCGCAGGGCCTCCGTCGCCTGGAGGTTGCGCAGACCCGGCGTGTTCGGCGAGGAGACGTTGACGACCAGGTAGTCGGCGTACGGCGCGAGCCGCTCGGCGGACTTCACGTAGTCCGCGACGGCCTCCTCCTCGGGGACGACCTTGGTCTTGCCGATGTTGACGCCGACGACCGGCTTGAAGACCGGCCTGCGGGAGGCCAGGCGGGCCGCGACCCGGAGCGAGCCGTCGTTGTTGAAGCCCATGCGGTTGATCAGCGCCCGGTCCTGGACCAGGCGGAACAGCCGCTGCTTGGGGTTGCCGGGCTGCGGTTCGCCGGTCACGGTGCCGATCTCGACGTGGTCGAAGCCGAGCATGGCCATGCCGTCGATGCCGACGGCGTTCTTGTCGAAGCCCGCGGCGAGCCCGAAGGGGCCGTGCATGCGCAGCCCGAGGGCCTCGGTGCGCAGCTCCTTGTGGCGGGGCGCGAGGGCGGCCGCGAGGAAGGTGCGCAGCACGGGCACGCGGGCGGCCAGGCGGATCCAGCGGAAGGCCAGGTGGTGGGCCTGCTCCGGGTCCAGCCGCTTGAAGACGAGACGGAAGAAGATCTTGTACATGGTGTCCTCACGAAGACATGGCGTCCTCACGAAGAGGGGGACACCGTTTCCGGTGTCCCCCTCGGGGCTGCTAGTCGCGGGCCGCGGTCAGGTGTTCCGCGTGTTCCTGGAGCGATCGGACGCTCACGTCACCGCGGTTGAGGGCGTCGATGCCCTGGACCGCCGCCGCGAGGGCCTGGACCGTCGTCAGGCAGGGCACGGAGCGCGCCACGGCCGCCGTACGGATGTCGTAGCCGTCGAGACGGCCACCGGTGCCGTACGGGGTGTTGACGATGAGGTCGACCTCGCCGTCGTGGATGAGCTGGACAATGGTCTTCTCGCCGTTCGGGCCGGTGCCCTCGGACTGCTTGCGCACGACGGTGGCGTTGATGCCGTTGCGCTTGAGGACCTCCGCGGTGCCGGACGTGGCGAGCAGTTCGAAGCCGTGGGCGACCAGCTCGCGGGCCGGGAAGATCATCGAGCGCTTGTCGCGGTTGGCGACCGAGATGAACGCGCGTCCCTTGGTGGGCAGCGGGCCGTAGGCGCCGGCCTGCGACTTGGCGTACGCCGTGCCGAAGACGGAGTCGATGCCCATGACCTCGCCGGTGGAGCGCATCTCCGGGCCGAGGACGGTGTCGACGCCGCGGCCGTGGATGTCGCGGAAGCGCGACCACGGCATGACGGCCTCCTTGACGGAGATCGGCGCGTCGAGCGGCAGCTCACCGCCGTCGCCGTTGGCCGGGAGCAGGCCCTCGGCGCGCAGCTCGGCGATGGTCACGCCGAGCGAGATGCGGGCGGCGGCCTTCGCGAGCGGTACCGCCGTCGCCTTCGAGGTGAAGGGGACGGTCCGGGACGCACGCGGGTTGGCCTCCAGGACGTAGAGGATGTCGCCGGCGAGCGCGAACTGGATGTTGATCAGGCCGCGCACCCCGACGCCCTTGGCGATGCCCTCCGTGGAGGCGCGCAGGCGCTTGATGTCGAAGCCGCCGAGCGTGATCGGGGGCAGGGCGCACGCCGAGTCGCCGGAGTGGATGCCGGCCTCCTCGATGTGCTCCATGACGCCGCCGAGGTAGAGCTCCTCGCCGTCGTAGAGGGCGTCGACGTCGATCTCGATCGCGTCGTCGAGGAACCGGTCGACCAGGACCGGCCGCGAGGGGCTGATCTCGGTCGACTCGGCGATGTACGACGACAGCCGGGTCTCGTCGTAGACGATCTCCATGCCACGGCCGCCGAGGACGTACGAGGGCCGCACCAGGACCGGGTAGCCGATCTCGTCGGCGATGGCCTTGGCCTCGGCGAAGGTGGTGGCGGTGCCGTGCTTGGGGGCCGGCAGGCCGGCCTCGGCGAGCACCCGGCCGAAGGCGCCCCGGTCCTCGGCGGCGTGGATGGCCTCCGGGGAGGTGCCGACGATCGGCACGCCGTTGTCCTTCAGCGCCTGCGACAGGCCCAGCGGGGTCTGGCCGCCGAGCTGCACGACGACGCCCGCGACCGGTCCGGCCTGCTGCTCGGCGTGCACGATCTCCAGCACGTCCTCCAGCGTCAGCGGCTCGAAGTAGAGGCGGTCGGAGGTGTCGTAGTCCGTGGAGACGGTCTCCGGGTTGCAGTTGACCATCACCGTCTCGTAGCCCGCGTCGCTGAGCGCGAAGGAGGCGTGGACGCAGGAGTAGTCGAACTCGATGCCCTGGCCGATGCGGTTCGGGCCGGAGCCCAGGATGATGACGGCCGGCTTCTCGCGGGAGGCGACCTCCGTCTCCTCGTCGTAGGAGGAGTAGAAGTACGGCGTCTTCGCGGCGAACTCGGCGGCGCAGGTGTCGACCGTCTTGTAGACCGGGCGGATGCCGAGCGCGTGCCGGACCTCGCGGACGACGTCCTCGCGCAGGCCGCGGATCTCGCCGATCTGCTGGTCGGAGAAGCCGTGCCGCTTGGCCTCGGCGAGCAGGTCGGCGGTCAGCTCGGGGGCCTCGGCCAGCTCGTCGGCGGTCTCCTTGATGAGGAAGAGCTGGTCGACGAACCAGGGGTCGATCTTCGTGTACTCGAAGATCTCCTCGGGTGTGGCGCCGGCGCGGATGGCCTGCATGACGGTGTTGATGCGGCCGTCGGTGGGGCGGACGGCCTGCTCCAGCAGCTGCGTCTTGTCGCCCGGCTCGCCGGTGAAGGTGAACTGGCTGCCCTTCTTCTCCAGCGAGCGCAGCGCCTTCTGGAAGGCCTCGGTGAAGTTGCGGCCGATGGCCATGGCCTCGCCGACCGACTTCATGGTGGTGGTGAGGGTGGCGTCCGCGCTCGGGAACTTCTCGAAGGCGAAGCGCGGGGCCTTCACGACCACGTAGTCGAGCGTCGGCTCGAAGGAGGCCGGGGTCTCCTGCGTGATGTCGTTCGGGATCTCGTCCAGCGTGTAGCCGACGGCGAGCTTGGCGGCGATCTTGGCGATCGGGAAACCGGTCGCCTTGGAGGCCAGCGCCGAGGACCGCGACACGCGCGGGTTCATCTCGATGACGATGACCCGGCCGTCCTCGGGGTTCACCGCGAACTGGATGTTGCAGCCGCCGGTGTCGACGCCGACCTCGCGGATGATCGCGATGCCGACGTCGCGCAGCACCTGGTACTCGCGGTCGGTCAGCGTCATCGCGGGGGCGACGGTGATGGAGTCGCCGGTGTGCACGCCCATCGGGTCGAAGTTCTCGATGGAGCAGACGACCACGACGTTGTCGTGCTTGTCGCGCATCAGCTCCAGCTCGTACTCCTTCCAGCCGAGGATGGACTCCTCCAGGAGCACCTCGGTGGTCGGGGAGAGCGTGAGGCCCTGGCCGGCGATGCGGCGCAGCTCCTCCTCGTCGTGGGCGAAGCCGGAGCCGGCGCCGCCCATGGTGAAGGAGGGGCGGACGACGACCGGGTAGCCGCCGAGCTCCTCGACGCCCTTGAGGACGTCGTCCATGGAGTGGCAGATGTAGGACCGGGCGGACTCGCCGTGCCCGATCTTCTTGCGGACCTCCTCCACGACCTCCTTGAACAGGTCGCGGTCCTCGCCCTTGTGGATCGCCTCCACGTTGGCGCCGATCAGCTCGACGCCGTACTTGTCGAGGACGCCGTTCTCGTGCAGCGAGATGGCCGTGTTGAGGGCCGTCTGGCCGCCCAGGGTGGGCAGCAGCGCGTCGGGGCGCTCCTTGGCGATGATCTTCTCGACGAACTCGGGGGTGATCGGCTCGACATAGGTGGCGTCGGCGATCTCCGGGTCGGTCATGATCGTCGCCGGGTTGGAGTTCACCAGGACGACCCGCAGGCCCTCGGCCTTGAGGACGCGGCACGCCTGGGTGCCGGAGTAGTCGAACTCGGCGGCCTGGCCGATGACGATCGGGCCGGAGCCGATGACCAGGACGGACTGGATATCGGTGCGCTTAGGCACGCTGGCCCTCCATCAGGGAAACGAAGCGGTCGAACAGGTAGGCGGCGTCGTGCGGGCCGGCTGCCGCTTCGGGGTGGTACTGGACGCTGAAGGCGGGGCGGTCCAGAAGCTGGAGCCCCTCCACCACGTTGTCGTTCAGGCAGACGTGCGACACCTCGGCGCGGCCGAACGGGGTCTCGGAGACCCGGTCGAGGGGGGCGTCGACGGCGAAGCCGTGGTTGTGCGCGGTGACCTCGACCTTGCCGGTCGTGCGGTCCTGCACCGGCTGGTTGATGCCGCGGTGGCCGTACTTCAGCTTGAAGGTGCCGAAGCCGAGCGCGCGGCCCAGGATCTGGTTGCCGAAGCAGATGCCGAACAGCGGGGTGCCGCGTTCCAGGACGCCCTGCATGACCGAGACGGGGTGGTCGGCGGTGGCCGGGTCGCCGGGGCCGTTGGAGAAGAACACGCCGTCCGGGTCGACCGCGTAGACGTCCTCGACGGTGGCGGTGGCGGGGAGCACGTGCACCTCGATGCCGCGCTCGGCCATGCGGTGCGGGGTCATGCCCTTGATGCCGAGGTCGACGGCGGCGACGGTGAACTTCTTCTCGCCGATGGCCGGGACGACGTACGGCTCGGTGGTGGCGACCTCGGCGGCGAGGTTCGCGCCCTTCATCTGCGGTGCTTCCTGCACGCGCGCGAGGAGCGCCGAGTCCTCCCGGACGGCGTCCCCGCTGAAGATCCCGACGCGCATGGCGCCGCGCTCGCGCAGATGGCGGGTGAGGGCTCGGGTGTCGATGCCGCTGATGCCGACGACGCCCTGGGCGTCGAGCTCCTCGTCGAGTGTGCGCCGGGAGCGCCAGCTGGACGGCACGCGCGCGGGGTCGCGCACGACGTAGCCGGAGACCCAGATCTTCCGGGACTCCATGTCCTCGTCGTTGATGCCGGTGTTGCCGACGTGCGGGGCGGTCATCACGACCACCTGGCGGTGGTAGGAGGGGTCGGTGAGGGTCTCCTGGTAGCCGGTCATGCCGGTGGAGAACACCGCTTCGCCGAAGGTCTCCCCCACGGCCCCGTAGGCACGGCCGCGGAAGATCCGGCCGTCCTCCAGGACGAGTACGGCGGGAGTCCTGGCAGCTCCCCTTGTGGAGGTGGTCATCGTTCGACGCCTTCCCTGGTGTTCGTTTCGATCATGGAGTTGAGGGCCTCGACCCACTCGTTGTGCTCGGCCGCGTGGTCGGAGCGGAACCCGGAGTCGATCAGCCGGTCACCGTGCTCCCAGGTGACGATCAGCAGGCCGCCCTCGGTGAGGACCTTGCCGGCGATGCCCTTGTCGAGCCGGGCCTCGCGCAGCTGTGCGACCGGGACGAAGAAGTCGCTCGCCCCGGGGCGTACGACGTCGAGTCCGGCGTCCGTGAGGGTCAGCTCGGCCCGGCTGCGGGTGCCCAGGCCCCGGGCGACGATGCGGTCGAGCCACTGACCGGCGGTGGTGGAGCCGTGGTAGCGGCCGCTCAGGCTCAGCTTCTCGGGGCCCGGGTCGTCCGGGGCGGTGGGCAGCTCGGGCAGGTCGCCCTGGAGGGTGCCGCGCCACTTCCAGCCCTCGCGCATCAGCCAGTAGACGAGCGCGACGAACAGGCCGAGGCCGACGACCCAGCCGATGCGGGCGGCCCAGTCGGTCACTTGCGCCGATTCCTTCTCGGCGGCCAGCAGGAGTACAGGTGTCACGTGAGCTTCCCGTCGACGAGCGTGGCCTTGCCCCGCAGCCACGTGTGCGTCACACGGCCCGGCAGCTCACGCCCCTCGTAGGGGGTGTTACGGCTGCGCGAGGCGAAGCCCGCGGGTTCCACGAGCCCACGGTATGCCGTGTCGACCAGGGTGAGGTTGGCGGGCTCACCTGCCGAGACGGGACGTCCGTGGCCCCTGGCCTGTCCGATCTGCGCGGGCTTGACGGACATCCGGTCGGCGACGCCGGCCCAGTCCAGCAGGCCCGTGTCGACCATGGTCTCCTGCACCACCGACAGCGCGGTCTCCAGGCCGACCATGCCCATGGCGGCCGCGGCCCACTCGCAGTCCTTGTCCTCGTGCGGGTGCGGGGCGTGGTCGGTGGCGACGATGTCGATCGTGCCGTCGGCGAGGGCCTCGCGCAGGGCCATGACGTCGCGCTCGGTGCGCAGCGGCGGGTTGACCTTGTAGACGGGGTTGTAGGTGCGCACCAGCTCGTCCGTGAGGAGGAGGTGGTGCGGGGTGACCTCGGCGGTGACGGCGATGCCGCGGGACTTGGCCCAGCGGACGATCTCGACGGAGCCGGCGGTCGACAGGTGGCAGATGTGGACGCGGGAGCCGACGTGGTCGGCGAGCAGGACATCCCGGGCGATGATCGATTCTTCGGCCACCGCCGGCCAGCCCCCGAGGCCCAGCTCGGCGGAGACGATGCCCTCGTTCATCTCGGCGCCCTCGGTCAGCCGCGGCTCCTGCGCGTGCTGGGCGACGACACCGCCGAAGGCCTTCACGTACTCCAGGGCGCGGCGCATGATCACGGCGTCGTGGACGCACTTGCCGTCGTCGGAGAAGACGGTGACGCCGGCCGCGGACTCGTGCATGGCGCCCAGCTCGGCGAGCTTCCTGCCGTCCAGGCCGACGGTGACGGCACCGATCGGCTGGACGTCGCAGTAGCCGTGCTCCTTGCCGAGCCGCCAGACCTGCTCGACGACACCGGCGGTGTCGGCGACCGGGAAGGTGTTGGCCATGGCGAAGACGGTGGTGAAACCGCCGGAGGCGGCGGCGCGGGTGCCGGTGAGGACGGTCTCGGAGTCCTCGCGGCCGGGCTCACGCAGATGGGTGTGCAGGTCGACCAGGCCCGGCAGCAGCACCTTGCCGTCGGCCTCGACGACCTCGGCGCCCTCGGCGCTCAGGCCGCCGCCCACCTCGGCGATGGTGCCGCCGTCGATCAGCACGTCCTGCGGCTCGCCGCCGAGCACCTTCGCACCACGGATCAGGGTCTTGCTCATCTGTCTTACTTCTCCTCGGTGCGGGGGTGGGTGACGGCGGGTTCGTTCCCACCGAGCAGCAGGTACAGGACGGCCATCCGGATGGACACTCCGTTTGCGACCTGCTCGACGACGGTGCAGCGGTCGGAGTCGGCAACCTCGGCGGTGATCTCCATGCCCCGGACCATCGGGCCGGGGTGCATCACGATGGCGTGCCCGGGCATCCGCGCCATGCGGTCGCCGTCGAGGCCGTAGCGCCGGGAGTACTCGCGCTCGGTCGGGAAGAAGGCGGCGTTCATGCGCTCGCGCTGGACGCGCAGCATCATCACCGCGTCGGACTTGGGCAGCGTGCTGTCGAGGTCGTAGGAGACCTCGCAGGGCCAGGTCTCGATGCCGACCGGCAGCAGGGTGGGCGGGGCGACGAGGGTGACCTCGGCGCCGAGGGTGTGCAGCAGGTCGACGTTAGAACGGGCGACCCGGCTGTGCAGGACGTCGCCGACGAGCGTGATGCGCTTGCCCTCGAGGTCCTGGCCGAGTCCGGCGTCCGGGCCGACCAGGCGGCGGCGCATGGTGAAGGCGTCCAGCAGGGCCTGGGTGGGGTGCTGGTGAGTGCCGTCGCCGGCGTTGACGACGGCGGCGTCGATCCAGCCGGAGTTGGCGAGGCGGTACGGGGCTCCGGAGGCGCCGTGCCGGATGACCACGGCATCGACGCCCATGGCCTCCAGGGTCTGCGCGGTGTCCTTCAGGGATTCGCCCTTGGAGACGCTGGAGCCCTTGGCGGTGAAGTTGATGACGTCCGCGGACAGCCGCTTCTCGGCCGCCTCGAAGGAGATCCGGGTCCGGGTGGAGTCCTCGAAGAAGAGGTTGACGATCGTGCGGCCGCGCAGGGTCGGCAGCTTCTTGATCGGCCGGTCGGCGACCCGGGCCATCTCCTCGGCGGTGTCGAGGATCAGGACGGCGTCGTCGCGGGTGAGGTCGGCGGCCGAGATGAGATGACGCTGCATCTGTCAGGCTCCGTAAGGCAGTTCATTCGGGAGAATTGGGGCAGACGGGCGCGCGAGGGCCCGACTGGCGGACGTACGACGACGGCGTACGCCGGGAGCGCTACTGAGAGGCCGGCTTGGCACCGAGCAGCACGGTGTCGCGACCGTCCTCCTCGGCGAGCTGGACCTTGACCGTCTCCCGCAACGACGTGGGGAGGTTCTTGCCGACATAGTCGGCACGGATGGGCAGTTCGCGGTGTCCGCGGTCGACGAGGACGGCGAGCTGCACCGCGCGCGGGCGCCCGATGTCGTTCAGGGCGTCGAGGGCGGCCCGGATGGTGCGGCCGGAGAAGAGCACGTCGTCGACGAGGACGACGAGCTTGCCGTCGAGGCCGTCACCGGGAATCTCGGTGCGGGCCAGCGCACGCGGCGGGTGCATGCGCAGGTCGTCGCGGTACATGGTGATGTCGAGCGAGCCGCACGGAACCTTGCGCTCGGTGATCTGCTCGAGCTTGTCCGCGATCCGCCGGGCGAGGAAGACGCCCCGGGTCGGAATGCCGAGGAGCACCACGTCGTCGGCGCCCTTGGCGCGCTCGACGATCTCGTGGGCGATGCGGGTCAGCACCCGCGCGATGTCGGGCCCTTCGAGAACGGGCCGGGCATCGGACTGCGTGTCATGCGTGTCCATACGAAACGGACCTCCTTCTCCGCCTCACGGGACGGACCTTAAAGGACGTCGGGATTGCGCCATACACGGTAGCAGGTCCCCGAGATCGCCCGTACGGCCCCCTCGGATCACTCATCCGGCCCAATGGGAGGCCGATACCACGGAAGAGTCGGTGCGGACCATTCGGCTTGACGCAGCAGAGTAACGCTGCGTAACCTCACAGTGAGTTACCAGCCGCGCGGCCTGGCACCCACGCCAGACGCGTCGACACAGTGCCGGGGAGCTATATGTCCAGCGAATACGCCAAACAGCTCGGGGCCAAGCTCCGGGCGATCCGCACCCAGCAGGGCCTTTCCCTCCACGGTGTCGAGGAGAAGTCCCAGGGCCGCTGGAAGGCGGTCGTGGTCGGTTCGTACGAGCGCGGCGACCGTGCCGTGACCGTGCAGCGTCTTGCCGAGCTGGCGGACTTCTACGGCGTTCCGGTGCAGGAGCTGCTTCCGGGCACCACCCCGGGCGGCGCCGCCGAGCCGCCGCCCAAGCTGGTCCTGGACCTGGAGCGGCTGGCCACGGTGCCGGCCGAGAAGGCGGGCCCTCTTCAGCGCTACGCGGCCACGATCCAGTCGCAGCGCGGTGACTACAACGGCAAGGTGCTGTCGATCCGCCAGGACGACCTGCGCACACTCGCCGTCATCTACGACCAGTCGCCGTCCGTCCTCACGGAGCAGCTGATCAGCTGGGGTGTCCTGGACGCGGACGCGCGCCGCGCGGTGGCGTCCCACGAGGAGGCCTGACCCGCTCCGCGGGCCCAGCAGAAACGTGCCGCCGGGGTGGCCGGAACCGTATGGTTCCGGCCACCCCGGCGGCGTTGTGCGGCTGTGCAGGACCTCGGCGGGGCCCAGAAGGCCCGGGGACCTGGGAGAACGCCCAAGGGCCCGCAGCGGTGACGCTGCGGGCCCTTGGGCATGTGGTCCGTCTCAGACCTCGTCGCGGCGGAGCGAGGGCTTGAGTTCCTTGAGCCGGCCGAGCAGGCCGTTCACGAACGAGGGCGACTCGTCCGTGGAGAACTCCTTCGCCAGCTGCACCATCTCGTCGAGGACGACGGCGTCCGGCGTCCCGTCGACCCAGATCAGCTCGTAGGCGCCGAGCCGCAGGATGTTGCGGTCGACGACGGGCATCCGGTCGAGGGTCCAGCCGACGGCGTACTGCGCGATCAGCTCGTCGATGCGCTTCGCGCGCTCCGCGTAGCCCTCGACCAGCTCCATCGTGTACTCGCTGACCGGCGGCTGCCGGGTGTCCGCCCGGGAGAGCCGGACCCAGTCCGCGAGGACGGTCAGCACCTCGACGCCGCGCTGGTCCCCCTCGAAGAGGATCTGGAAGGCGCGCTTACGGGCCGTGTTGCGGGCAGCCACGGTTAGCTGTTCACCCGGCCGAGGTAGTCGCTGGTGCGGGTGTCGACCTTGATCTTCTCACCGGTGGTGATGAAGAGCGGCACGTTGATCTGGTGGCCGGTCTCCAGGATGGCGGGCTTGGTGCCGCCGGTGGAGCGGTCGCCCTGGACGCCCGGCTCGGTCTCCTGGATGACGAGCTCGACGGCGGCCGGCAGCTCGACGAAGAGCACCTCGCCCTCGTGCTGCGCGACGGTGGCGGTGAAGCCCTCGATCAGGAAGTTCGCGGCATCGCCGACGGCCTTCTTGTCGACGTGCAGCTGGTCGTAGGTCTCCATGTCCATGAAGACGAAGTACTCGCCGTCCATGTAGGAGAACTGCATGTCGCGCTTGTCGACGGTGGCCGTTTCGACCTTGACGCCGGCGTTGAAGGTCTTGTCGACGACCTTGCCGGAGAGCACGTTCTTGAGCTTGGTGCGCACGAAGGCCGGGCCCTTGCCGGGCTTGACGTGCTGGAACTCGACGACGGACCAGAGCTGGCCGCCTTCGAGCTTGAGCACCATGCCGTTCTTGAGGTCGTTCGTGGAAGCCACGGTTGCGGAATCTCCTGGACTGACGTACGACCCCGGGGCACGCGCCTGCCTGGCTACAGGGCGAGCAGCTCCTTGGTCGTGATGGTGAGTAGCTCGGGTCCGCCGTCCGCCTCGGGGCGGACGACGAGCGTGTCATCGATCCGGACACCGCCCCGGCCCGGGAGGTGGACCCCCGGTTCGACGGTGACTGGCACGCAAGCGTCCAGTTTACCCATGGCCGCAGGACTCAATTGAGGGTCCTCGTCGATTTCGAGCCCTACGCCGTGTCCGGTCAGGACCGTCAGTCCCTCCGTGTACCCCGCGGAGTCGAGCACCTGACGGGCCGCGCGGTCGACGTCCCGGCAGGCGGCGCCGGGTACCAGGCTCTCACGCCCGGCCCGCTGGGCCGCGAAGACCAGGTCGTACAGCTCGATCTGCCAGTCCGCCGGAGCCGTGCCGATGACGAACGTGCGGCCGATCTCGCAGCGATAGCCGCGGTAGGTCGCGCCGAGGCAGACGGAGAGGAAGTCGCCCTCCTCGACCCGGCGGTCGGTGGGCCGGTGGCCGGGGCGGCCGGCGTTCGGCCCGGCGCCGACGGACGTCGGGAAGGCCGGCCCGTCCGCCCCGTGGTCCACGAGCCGTCTTTCGAGTTCCAGGGCGAGGTGACGCTCGGTGCGGCCGACCAGGATCGACTCCAGCAGTTCGCCGAGGGCCTGGTCGGCGATCTCGGCGCCGATGCGCAGGCAGGAGATCTCCTCCTCGTCCTTGACGACCCTGAGCTGCTCGACGGCGCTGCCGAGGCCCGCCAGGCGCAGCCCGGGGGCGACCGAGCCGAGGGCGCGGTGCCGGGCCACGGTGAGGTGGTGCTCCTCCACGGCGAGGGAGTCGGCGCCCTGATCCGCGGCGAGGCCGGCGGCCGCGACGGCCGGGTCACCACCGCCGACTCCGGGCAGGGTCTGGACGCGCAGGGCCTCGTCGAGGCGCTCCTGCGTGGGACGGTCGGCCGCCGCTCCGGCACTGACCAGGAGGTCGTGCTCCTCGGTCCTGCCCAGCAGCAGAACGGCGCCCTGCGGGGCGGCGCCCGCGAGGTAGCGCACATTGGCGGGGCGGGAGACCAGCGCCGCCGCGCTGCCGCCCGCGTTGCAGTATTCCCTCAGACGCGTCCGGCGGGCCGCGTACACCTCTGACATGACCCGAGCGTATGAGCTCCGCCGGTTTTGCGCCGGTTGAGGGCGGCTGAGTGGGCGGTGCCCTGGATGTCCGGGTGGGCAGGGGTGTCGCCCGGGGTTGTATGACGTCCGCGCGTGCGTGGGGGCTCGGCGCGCAGTTCCCCGCGCCCCCTTGGGGCGCGTACTAAGGGGTGCTCACCACTGGGGTGGGCTGGCGATGGACCTGGCCAGGACGTCGTCGAGAACCCTCGCCGTCTCCGGGACGCCCAACTGCGAGTTGTCGATGATCGGCAGGCCGGAGCCGTACCAGCCGGCCATGCGGCCGTGGATGCGGGCGACCTCCTCGTCGGACAGCCGTCGGTTGCCCGAGCGCTCCGCGTTGCGTTCCAGGACGATCTCCAGGCCCGGCAGGAGCACGACCGGCAGCAGGCCCGGCCCCACATGACGCTTCCAGCCGCCGAGGCCCACGACCGGGCGGTCGGGGAAGACCGCGTCGTCGAGGATGCACGAGATGCCGTTCGCCAGGAAGTTGCGCGCGGCGAAGCCGCAGGTGCGGCGGGCCAGGCGGTACTGCGCCTCGGAGTTGTCGTTCCACCCGGACTGGGGGTCGGCGAAGCCGGAGCGGACCCACTCGCGTACGTCGTCGAGGCTGATGTGGGCCGTGGGGACCCGGCGGTGGTCCGCCCAGTACTTGGCGACGCTGGTCTTGCCGGCACCCGCGGGGCCGATGAGCAGCACCGCGAGCGTCGTGCCGGCGAGGTCGGGGACGGTCGCGGCGGGCGGGGCCATCGGCATGGCGACCGGGCCGCCGGGCGGTAGCGGCACGTGCCCGGTGGTCTCCGGCGTGGGCGGGGCGGAAGCCGGTCCCGGTCCCGGTCCGGGCGGGGGCGCCGGATATCCGGGCGCCGGGGGCGGTGGGGGCACGGGCACGGGGCCCTGGTGCGCGCCCGCGTGCTGCGGGCCCGGGTGATGTGCGGCCGGCGACCAGCCCGTGGCCGGTCCGTGCCCCGGCTGATGGGGCGGCGGCAGCGGAGAACCCACTGCGTGCTGCATCCGGTGCCACTCCGTCTCGTACAGGCGATGGGCGCTGACAGCGGGGCGGAACCCGCTTGCTACCGAACGGTACCGCCCCCGGTCGTCGATGTGTGAACGGCCGGGGGCGGTCCGAAGTGCCCGGCCCCGTAAGGCGATTTCGGGCGGAAGGCGCGCCGGAGGACTTACTGCCCCACTTCGCCGTACGCGGCGAGCAGCACGGCCGGGTCGGGTCCCTCCAGGACGGTGGGCTTGGCCAGACCGTCGAGGACGATGAAGCGCAGCAGGTTGCCGCGCGACTTCTTGTCGACCTTCATGGTCTCCAGCAGCTTGGGCCACTGGTCGTACCGGTAGTGCAGGGGCAGCCCGACCGCTTCGAGGATCGTGCGGTGGCGGTCGGCCGTCGCGTCGTCCAACCGGCCCGCCAGGCGCCCCAGTTCGGCGGCGAAGTGCATGCCGACCGAGACCGCCGCGCCGTGGCGCCACTTGTAGCGCTCGTTCTTCTCGATGGCGTGGCCCAGCGTGTGGCCGTAGTTGAGGATCTCGCGCAGGCCCGACTCCTTGAGGTCGGACGACACGACGTCGGCCTTGACCCGGATGGAGCGCTCGATGAGCTCGGCCGTGTGCGGGCCGGCCGGGGTGCGGGCGCCCTGGACGTCGGACTCGATGAGGTCCAGGATCACCGGGTCGGCGATGAAGCCGGCCTTGATGACCTCGGCGAGGCCGGATACGTAGTCGTTGACCGGCAGGGAGTCCAGCGCGGCCAGGTCGCAGAGCACACCGGCGGGCGGGTGGAAGGCGCCGACGAGGTTCTTGCCCTCGGCGGTGTTGATGCCGGTCTTGCCGCCGACGGCCGCGTCCACCATGGCGAGCACGGTGGTGGGGATGGCGATCCAGCGCACCCCGCGCAGCCAGGTGGCCGCGACGAAGCCGGCCAGGTCGGTGGTCGCGCCGCCGCCGACGCCGACGATGACGTCGCTGCGCGTGAATCCGGACTGGCCGAGCGCCTTCCAGCAGTACGCGGCGACCTCGGCGGTCTTGGCCTCCTCCGCGTTGGGCACCTGGACGGCGACCACGTCGTAGCCCTGCTCGGCCAGGTCGGCGCGCAGCGCGTCACCGGTCTCGGCCAGCGCCTCGGGGTGGACGATCGCGACCCGCTGGGCCTTCTCGCCGATCAGCCCGCCGAGTTCACCCAGCAACTGCCGGCCCACCAGGACCTCGTACGGGTCGGTCCCCGCGGTGCCGCCGACCTGGATCCGCGTGACTGCCTCGCTCATGCTTTCTTCAACTCCAGTGCGTCCAGGGCGGCTTCGGTGACCTCTTCGGGGGTCCGGCCGTCGGTGGCGATCACGGCAGTGGCGACCCCCTCGTACAGGTGACGACGGGCCTCCATGAGCTCGCGCCACTGCTTGCGCGGGTTGACCGCGAGCAGCGGGCGGGCCGTGTTGAGGCCGGTGCGCTTGACCGCCTCCTCGACGTCCATCGACAGGTACGCCACGCGCTGCCCGGCGAGCAGGGCGCGCGTGTCGGTGTCGAGGATCGCTCCGCCGCCCAGGGCCAGGATGCCGTCGTGCTCGCCGAGCGCCCGCCGCACGGCCGCCTTCTCGATCGCCCGGAAGGCGGACTCGCCCTCGTCGACGAAGATCTCGGCGATGGTCCGGCCCTGCTCGGCGACGATGTCGTCGTCGGTGTCCCGGTAGGAGACGCCGAGCCGCTCGGCCAGCAGCTGTCCGACGGTGGACTTGCCCACGCCCATCGGACCGACCAGGACGACCAGCGGGCCGCTCATCGGATGGCGAGGTTGTCGAGGTACGACGTCACGTTGCGGCGCGTCTCGGCCACCGAGTCGCCGCCGAACTTCTCCGCCACCGCGTCCGCGAGCACCAGGGCCACCATGGCCTCGGCGACGATGCCGGCAGCCGGGACCGCGGACACGTCGGAGCGCTGGTGGTGGGCCTGCGTGGCCTCACCGGTGGTGACGTCCACGGTCCGCAGGGCGCGCGGCACGGTCGCGATCGGCTTCATCGCGGCACGCACGCGCAGCAGCTCACCGGTGGTCAGGCCGCCCTCGGTGCCGCCGGAGCGGCCGGTGGTGCGGCGGATGCCGTCGTCGGTCTTCACGATCTCGTCGTGCGCCTTGGAGCCGGGCACCCGCGCCAGTTCGAAGCCGTCACCGATCTCGACGCCCTTGATCGCCTGGATGCCCATGAGGGCACCGGCCAGGCGGGCGTCCAGCTTGCGGTCCCAGTGCACGTGCGAACCGAGGCCGACGGGCACGCCGTACGCCAGGATCTCGACCACGCCGCCGAGGGTGTCGCCGTCCTTGTGGGCCTGGTCGATCTCCGCGACCATCGCCTTCGAGGCGTCCGCGTCCAGGCACCGCACCGGGTCCGCGTCCAGCCTCTCGACATCGGCCGGGGTCGGGTGGACGCCCCGCGGGGCCTTCGCCGCCGCCAGCTCCACCACATGCGACACGATCTCGACGCCGGTGGTCTCCTTCAGGTACGACCGGGCCACGGCGCCCAGGGCGACGCGCGCGGCCGTCTCACGCGCCGAGGCACGCTCCAGGATCGGCCGGGCCTCGTCGAAGCCGTACTTCTGCATGCCCGCCAGGTCGGCGTGGCCGGGCCGGGGCCGGGTCAGCGGGGCGTTGCGGGCGAGCCCGTCGAGGATCTCCGGGTCGACCGGGTCGGCGGCCATGACCTGTTCCCACTTGGGCCACTCGGTGTTCCCGACCATGATCGCGACCGGGGAGCCGAGGGTCAGGCCGTGCCGGACGCCGCCGAGGAAGGTGACCTCGTCACGCTCGAACTTCATCCGGGCACCGCGCCCATAGCCCAGGCGCCGCCTCGCGAGATGGTCCGCCACCATGTCCGTGGTGATCGGCACGCCGGCGGGAAGACCCTCCAGCGTCGCCACGAGTGCGGGACCGTGGGACTCCCCCGCGGTCAGCCAGCGCAACCTGCTCAACGGTGCTCCTCAGTGCTCGCGCTCTGGTACTGCCCTGCGTACGCGCCTCGTCGCGTACGGCGACGGCGGGCCCGGGTGCGCGGCCCGGTCCGCCACCTCCGATCCTCCCACGCCGGGGCCGCTCGCCCGGCGGCCGGTCCATCAAGCGGACGCGTTCGCGGACGGGCCGTCGCCCTGACGCTGCTGCGGCGCGTACGCCCCGAGGAAGTCGGCACCGCTCGGCTGCTGTGCGGGCTCGGCCTGCCGCTGCGGGGCGTACGCCCCCAGGTGGTCGGCCCCGCTGCCCTGCTGCCGGTCGGGCTGTGTCTGCTGCGGCGCGTACTGGCCGAGGTAGTCCGCACCGCGCCCCTGCCCGTACTGGGCGGCGGCATGGACCGGCTGCCCGGTGCGCACGGCGCGCCGGTGGGCGATCTTGCGCTTGATCTTGACGACCCAGGACGCCACCACCGCGAGCACGATCAGGGCGAGCACCGTGATCTGCACCCAGTCGGGCAGGAATCCCAGGAGGGACTCGAATATCTGGGACTTGACGGATGCCTGAGGCAGGCCTGCGGACATGACGGACGTTCCCCTCCCCTGTTCCGCCCCCTGCGGAACCGAGAGCGGATCTTAGCGGGCCGCGAGAGCCCGCTCGCCCGCTTTTCGCATGGCGTCCAGGGGTGCCGGTGCCCGCCCCGTCATCTGCTCGACCTGGAGCACCGCCTGGTGCACCAGCAGGTCGAGGCCGCTGACGACGGCACCGCCGTACGCCGACCAGCGGGCGGCGAGGTCGGTCGGCCAGGGGTCGTAGAGGACGTCGAAGAGGGCCGCCGGGCGCTCCGGCACGGACCGGGCGAGGGCGTCGGTGACACCGGCCGGCGTCGTGCTGATCACCAGGGGGGCGTGCAGGGCCTCCTCGGCGTCGGCCCAGTCGGCGATCCGGACGGCGACGTCGAGCCGCTCGGCCCACTGCCGCATCTCGGTGGCCCGGGCCTCGCTGCGCACGTACACGGCGATCTCGCCCGGGCAGATCCGGGACAGCGCGGCCAGCGCGGAGGAGGCGGTGGCACCCGCGCCGAGGACGGCGGCGGCGTCGACGTTGTCGATGCCGTGCTCACGCAGCGCGGCCACCATGCCGGGGATGTCGGTGTTGTCGCCGATCCGGCGACCGTCGTCGGTGCGGACGACGGTGTTGACGGCGTCGACCGAGGCGGCGGTCTCGCTGATCTCGTCGAGCAGCGGGATCACGGCCCGCTTCAGCGGCATGGTCAGCGAGAGCCCGGCCCACTCGGGGCCGAGCGTCTCGAAGAACGCGGGCAGACCGGACTCGCCGACCTCGAACCTGTCGTACGTCCAGCCGGCCAGGCCCAACTCCTGGTAGGCGGTGCGGTGCAGGACCGGGGAGAGGGAGTGGGCGATCGGGGAGCCGAGTACGGCGGCCCGGCGTGGTGCGGCCATCAGGGTGTCCTCAGTTGTTCCGCGAGGCGTTGAACTGGTCGACCAGCTTCTGGTGTTCGGCGTTCGTCTTCGTGAACTTGCTGGTCTTGCCGTCGAGCGAGATGAAGTAGTACCAGCCGTCGTCCGTCGGCTTGAGGGCGCCCTTGATCGCGTCCTCGCCCGGGTTGTCGATCGGACCGGGCGGCAGGCCCTTGTGGAAGTACGTGTTGTACGGGTTGTCGTAGTTCCGCAGTTCGCTCAGGCTCAGGTCGATCTTGCTCTGGTTCTTGATGTAGTTGTAGGTGGAGTCGAACTCCAGCATGCCGTTGGTCTGCGGGTTGCCGGGCTTCATCCGGTTGTAGACGACCTCGGCCATCTTGCGGAAGTCGCTGTGGCTCGTGCCCTCGGCCTGGACCAGGCTTGCGATGGTGACCAGTTGCCACGGGTCCTCGAGTCCGAGGCTCGCGGCCTTCTTCTCGATGCCGAGCTTCTCGTACGTCGTGGTGGCCCTCTTGACCATCTGCTTCAGAACGTCCTCGGGCTTCTGCCCCTCGCTGACGCCGTAGCTGGAGGGGTAGAGGAAGCCTTCCAGCGGATCCTTGACGTTTGCGTGGTTCTGCGCCCAGGCAGGCAGACCGAGCTGCTTGTAGTCCTTCTTGGCCACGGCGGCAGTGGTGCCTTCCTTGACCTTGAGGCGCTTGTCGATGAGCCGGTAGATGTCGGCGTTGCGCCGGCCCTCGGCGATGATCAGGTTGTCGCGGCTCTTCGGACTGAGCATCAGTTCGACCGCGCTCGCGGCCGACATTTGCTTCTGCAGCGTGTACACGCCGTCCTGGATGCCCTTGCCGTTCGGGTTGTCCTCCTGGGCGGCGACGAACGCGTCGACGCTCTTGACGACCCCCGCGCTCTTCAGCACCTGGCCGATCTTGTAGCCGAGGGCTCCCTCGGGGATCTCGACGGACACCTGCTGCCCGTTTCCGTCACCCGCGAAGTCCGGGGCGTCGCCGAAACGATCCTGGTAGAACTGGTAGCCGAAGTAGCTGACGCCTGCCAGGCCGCCGCCGAGGATCACGACGACCAGCAGACAGGCCATGCCGTTGCGGCGCTTCTTCGGTTTGCCGCCGCCGCGCCCCCGCTTGTCCTCGCGCCCGCGGCGCTCCCCCGGGTCGTCGTCGTCATCGTCGTCGCCCGCGAAGAAGGCGTGCTCGCCCTGATCGGGGCCGGGATCCCAGTCGGTCACCGGTTCCTGGGCGGGCTCCTGAGCGGGCGGGACCCCTCGCCGGCCGGGCGGCTCCGGGGGCGGATACGCGTCGGGGGTGCCGTAGTAGTCCTGCTGGCCCCCGCCGTACGCCCCGGTCTGCTGCCCGTACGGGTCCGACGGGTCGCCGGGGTAGGAGACCTGCTGGTGCGGGTCGTTCACCCAGCCGCCGGTGTCGTACTGCTGCTGGTGGTAGCCCTGAGCCTGCTGGTGTCCGGGGTCCTGCCGGCCGGGGTACTGCTGATGGCCGTGGGCCTGTGCCGCGTAGTGCTGGTCGTACGGGTACTGCTGCTGCGCCTGACCGTATCCGGCCTGGTCACCCGTGCCCCAGTCGCCGTACTGCGGCTGCTGCGGCTGCTCTGGATAGTGCTGCGGCTGGCCGCCGTAGGGGGGCTGCTGACCCTGATGGGCCTGCTGCCCGCCCCATCCGCCGTCCCCGTACAACGGGTCCTCCGGATGCCACGGTTCGGAGCCTTGGCCCCGGCCATACTCAGTCATCGATCCCCTAGAGCCGCGAGGCGGCGGTCGCGCGGCTTCCGGCCCGGCTCCCGTCCCGCCTCTTGCTGTGCGGTGGCTGTTCGAATGCCGCCGCATCGCGCGGAACGTTACCGTATCGCGATCAGATGACCACTTCGACGCCTTCGCCGGGTGCTTTACCTGACACCCGTTCGGATTCGAGGGCTTGTTGCAGGATGACCACGGCCGCCGCCTGGTCGATGACGGACCGGCCCTTCTTGGATTTCACGCCCGAGGCGCGCAGTCCCTGGCTGGCCGTGACCGTCGTCATGCGCTCGTCGACGAGCCTCACCGGAACCGGTGAGATCATGCGGGCCAGGTCCTGGGTGAAGCCCCGGACCTTGACCGCGGCCGGGCCCTCGCCCCCCTTGAGGGAGCGCGGGAGACCGACCACGACCTCGAGGGGCTCGTACTCCTCGACGAGTTGCTTCAACCGTCTCTGAGCTGCCGGGATGTCACGCCCCGGGACCGTCTCCACCGGGGTGGCGAGGATCCCGTCGGGGTCGCACGAGGCGACCCCGATGCGGGCGTCCCCGACGTCGATCGCGAGTCGACGTCCTCTGCGCATGCTGTCCGACCCGTCTCTTACTTGGCCGTCTCGGCGACCAGACGCTCCACGGCGTCCACGGCGTCACCGATGGCGGCCGGGTTCTGGCCGCCGCCCTGGGCGACGTCCGGCTTGCCGCCACCGCCGCCGCCGAGGGTCTTGGCGGCCGTACGGACCAGTTCGCCGGCCTTCAGGCCGCGCTCGCGGGCGGCCTCGTTGGTGGCGATGACCGTGAGCGGCTTGCCGTTCGCCACCGTGAACAGGGCGACCACGGCGGCCCGCCCGCCCTGGATGCGTCCGCGCACGTCGAGGACCAGCTTGCGCAGGTCGTCGGCGGTCGTGCCGTCCGGGACCTGACCGGTCACGACAGCAACGCCACGGATGTCCTTGGCCGACTCGGCGAGACCGGCGGCGGCCTGGAGGACCTTCTCGGCGCGGAACTTCTCGATCTCCTTCTCGGCGTCCTTCAGCTTGCCGAGCATGGCGGAGACCTTCTCGGGGAGCTCCTCCGGGCGGCCCTTGATCAGCTCCTGGAGCTGGGCGACGACCGTGTGCTCCCGGGCGAGGAAGTTGTAGGCGTCCACGCCGACCAGGGCCTCGATCCGGCGGACACCGGAGCCGATGGAGGATTCGCCGAGCAGTTTGACCAGACCGAGCTGGGCGGTGTTGTGCACGTGGGTGCCGCCGCACAGCTCCTTGGAGAAGTCGCCGATGGTGACCACGCGGACGCGCTCGCCGTACTTCTCGCCGAACTCGGCGATGGCGCCCTGCTTCTTCGCCTCGTCGATGCCCATGACGTCGGCGCGGACGTCGAGGTCACGGGCGAGCACCTCGTTGATCTTCTGCTCGACGTCGGTCATCACGGCCGTCGGCACGGCGGACGGGGAGCCGAAGTCGAAGCGGAAGCGGCCGGGCTGGTTCTCGGAACCGGCCTGGGCGGCCGTCGGGCCGAGGGCGTCGCGCAGGGCCTGGTGGGTCAGGTGCGTGGCCGAGTGGGCGCGGGCGATGGCCTTGCGGCGGCGGTCGTCGATCGAGGCGTGGGCCTTGGCGCCCACGGTGACCTCGCCGACCTGGACGACGCCCTTGTGGACGTAGACCCCGGGGACCGGCTTCTGGCAGTCGCGGATCTCGATGACGGCACCGGTGTCGACCTTGATGCGGCCGGTGTCGCCGATCTGGCCACCGCCCTCGGCGTAGAACGGGGTGCGGTCGAGGACGATCTCCACCTCGTCACCCTCGGTGGCGGCCGGGGAGGAGGCGCCGTCGACGAGGATGCCGACGATCGTGGACTCGGACTCGGTGTCGGTGTAGCCGATGAAGTCGGTGGCACCGGCCTGGTCGGCGATCTCACGGTAGGCACCGGCTCCGGCGTGCCCGGTCTTCTTGGCCTGGGCGTCGGCCTTGGCGCGCTCCCGCTGCTCCTTCATCAGGCGCCGGAAGCCGTCCTCGTCCACGGAGAGGCCCTGCTCGGCGGCCATCTCCAGGGTGAGGTCGATCGGGAAGCCCCAGGTGTCGTGGAGCAGGAAGGCCTTGTCCCCGGGCAGGACGCTGCCGCCGGCGGCCTTGGTGTCGCTGACGGCCGTGTCGAGGATGTTGGTGCCGGCCTTCAGCGTCTTGAGGAAGGCGTTCTCCTCGGCGAGGGCGACCTTCTCGATGCGCTCGCGGTCGGTGATGAGCTCGGGGTACTGCTGGCCCATCATCTCGATCACAGTGTCGACCAGGTCCTTCACGACCGGACCGGTGGCGCCGAGCAGGCGCATGTTGCGGATGGCGCGGCGCATGATGCGGCGCAGCACGTAGCCGCGGCCCTCGTTGCCGGGGGTGACGCCGTCGCCGATGAGCATCACCGAGGTACGCATGTGGTCGGTGACCACGCGCAGGGAGACGTCCGAGTCGTGGGCGTCGCCGTAGGCCACGCCGGTCAGCTCGGTGGCCTTCTTGATGACGGCCATCGAGGTGTCGATCTCGTACATGTTCTGCACGCCCTGCAGAATCATGGCGAGGCGCTCGAGGCCGAGGCCCGTGTCGATGTTCTTGCTGGGGAGCTCGCCGAGGATCTCGAAGTTGTCCTTGCCGATGCCCTCGCCCCGCACGTACTGCATGAAGACGAGGTTCCAGATCTCCACGTACCGCTCGTCGTTGACGGCGGGGCCGCCCTCGACGCCGAACTCGGGGCCGCGGTCGTAGTTGATCTCGGAACACGGGCCGCAGGGGCCGGGGACGCCCATGGACCAGAAGTTGTCCTTCATGCCGAGGCGCTGGATGCGCTCCTTCGGCACACCGATGACCTCGTGCCAGATGCGCTCGGCCTCGTCGTCGTCCTTGTAGACGGTGATCCACAGGCGCTCGGGGTCGAGGCCGTAACCGCCCTTGTCCTGGGCGCTGGTGAGCAGCTCCCAAGCGTACTTGATGGCGCCTTCCTTGAAGTAGTCGCCGAAGGAGAAGTTGCCGCACATCTGGAAGAAGGTGCCGTGCCGGGTGGTCTTGCCGACCTCTTCGATGTCGGGCGTGCGCACGCACTTCTGCACGCTGGTGGCGCGGCTGAAGGGCGGCTTGACCTCACCCAGGAAGTAGGGCTTGAAGGGCACCATGCCGGCCGGGACGAGGAGCAGAGTCGGGTCGTCCGCGATGAGCGACGCCGAAGGGACGACGGTGTGACCGCGCTCCTCGAAGAAGCTCAACCAGCGGCGGCGAATCTCAGCCGACTCCATCAGTGGTCCTCATTCCGGTTGTACGGGTACGTCTGGTACGTCGAACCCTCGACGTACTTCGGGTTGTTGCGGTTCTCGATGGCGATGTGACGCCGGGGTGCGGGGAGCTCGGGATTCTCATTGATTCCGAGGGCGTCGCCCAGTTCGGCCTCCCGCACGGCCATGTTGTCCCGGACGTCGAGCGCGAAGCCCACGGCACGGTCCTTGATGCGGTGACCGGCCTCGATCGCCTTGTTCCCGGCGGTTCTGGCGAGGCTCTCGGGGGTCAGCTGCTTCAGCTTGCGATTGACCTTGGTGGTGGCCCACACACCGGCGGCGACGCCCGTGGTGAACCAGAAGGTGCGGCGGAACATCGCTGGCTCTCAGTCCCTCTTCCCTCGGGCGCTGCGCCGGGTGACCGTGCGGCCCACGATCACGGTACGCCTGGACGCCTTGGCGGGCACGTCCTCCTTGCGGCCGCCCAGGGCCCGGCGCACGCCGTAGCCGAAGGCCGCGACCTTGACCAGGGGGCCGCCGAAGGTGGAGGCGACGGTCGTCGACAGCGCCGAGGCGTTCGACGTGACCTCCTGGACGTCGGAGGCGATCGAGTCGACCCGGTCGATCTGGGTCTGCGCGGAGCGCACCGCCGCGGAGGCGTCGGCCAGCAGCGGGACGGCCTGGTCGGTCACGTCCGCCACGAGCTTGGTGGTCGCCTTGAGCGTCTGGGCCACCCTCGCCAGCGCGACGGCTAGGAAGGAGACCAGGATCGCCCAGAAGACGGCCACCAGGATCCCGGCAACCTCTCCACCGGACACTGTGTGCACCCGCTCCCTGAAACGTGCCTGAACATCAAAAAGTCGTGCGACGAGCCTATCGCGCCGGAGGTTGCGCTCCGTACCGGTTTCCCGCGCGGGAGCAGGGGAATCGCGAAGCCCGCCGGCTCGCCCACCCGGACGGGTGGGGAGACGACGGGCTGGGGTACCGCGTGCCTGCCGAGGATCAGCGGGCGTAGTACTCGACGACGAGCTGCTCGTCGCAGATCACCGGGATCTCCTTGCGGTTCGGCTCGCGGTCCAGGCGGAACGCCAGGCCCTTGAGGTTCACCTGGAGGTAGCGCGGGGTCTCACCGTCGGGGGCGAAGCCACCCTCACGAGCGATCGTGAAGAGGGTCTTCTCCTTGGAGCGCTCGCGGACCTGCACGACGTCGTCCGGACGGACACGGAAGGAGGGCTTGTCGACCTTCTTGCCGTTGACGGCGATGTGGCCGTGCACGACCATCTGGCGGGCCTGGTAGATCGTGCGGGCGATGCCCGAACGCAGGACCAGGGCGTCGAGACGGCGCTCGAGCTCGATGATCAGGGCCTCACCGGTCTTGCCCTGGACCTTGGAGGCACGCTCGTAGGCGCGGACGAGCTGGCGCTCGGACACGTCGTACTGCGCGCGCAGACGCTGCTTCTCGAGCAGACGGACCTTGTAGTCCGAGTTCTGCTTGCGGCCGCGGCCGTGCTCACCCGGCGGGTAGGGGCGGGCCTCGAAGTACTTGACGGCCTTCGGGGTCAGCGCGATGCCGAGGGCACGCGACTTCTTGACCTTGGGGCGGGACTGGTTCGCCACTGTTTTTCGCTTTCCTTGTATCGGCTTGTCAGGGTTGAGGGAGGTCGCATCCGCAGCCGGGGAAACCCGCCTGGGGCCCTGAGGGGCACCGGGTGGGCAGCCGCTCCCTGGTCTGGGCACATACGTGCAGCACGCGAGTGGCCCACCGACCGCTCCCGTCGTGCGACGGGTGGTGGTGGGCTGCCCGCGACACCGTTCGACGGTGCGCGACGCTCCTGGAGCCGGTCCCGGGGGACCGGGCTCCGGCCGACTGCCCCGTTCTGACTGCACGGGACGCGGCACTCCGGTCGAGTTTACAGGGTGCTCAGGACCGCTTTCGACCGAGGTTCTTCCGGGTCCACTCCACCGCGTCCGCGTAGCGGGCCTCCGCGCCGTGCCGGGTCGGCTCGTAGTACTCGCGGCCCTTCAGTTCGTCGGGGGCGTACTGCTGGGCCGCGATGCCCTCCGGCAGGTCGTGCGGATAGATGTAGCCCTGGCCGTGGCCGAGCTTGGTCGCGCCCTTGTAGTGGCTGTCGCGCAGGTGGGCGGGGACGGGTCCGGCCAGGCCCTTGCGGACATCCTCCAGGGCCGCGCCGATCGCGGTGGTCGCGGCGTTGGACTTGGGGGCCAGGGCGAGGGCGATCGTGGCGTGGCTGAGGGTGAGGGCGGCTTCGGGGAAGCCGATCATGGCGACGGCCTGCGCGGCGGCGACCGCCGTCTGCAGAGCGGTCGGGTCGGCCAGGCCGATGTCCTCGCTGGCGGAGATCATCAGGCGGCGGGCGATGAAGCGGGGGTCCTCGCCGGCCTCGATCATCCGGGCCAGGTAATGCAGGGCGGCGTCGACGTCGGAGCCGCGGATGGACTTGATCAGGGCGCTGGCCACGTCGTAGTGCTGGTCGCCGTCGCGGTCGTACTTCACGGCGGCCCGGTCGACCGTCTCCTCCAGGGTGGTCAGGCCGATCTCCGCCTCGCCCTTGTCGAGGGCGGCTCCGGCGGCCGCCTCCAGGGCGGTGAGGGCGCGGCGGGCGTCGCCGCCGGCGATGCGCAGGAGGTGGTCCTCGGTCTCCTCGGGGAGGGTGACGGCCTCCTTGAGGCCGCGCTCGTCGGTGAGGGCGCGGCGGATGAGGCTCCTGATGTCCTCGTCCGTGAGGGGTTCGAGGGTGAGCAGCAGGGAGCGGGACAGCAGGGGGGAGATCACCGAGAAGTACGGGTTCTCCGTCGTCGCCGCGATGAGCGTCACCCAGCGGTTCTCGACGGCCGGGAGCAGGGAGTCCTGCTGGGCCTTGCTGAAGCGGTGGATCTCGTCGAGGAAGAGGACGGTCTCCTTGCCGTAGCCGCCGGAGGCGCGGCGGGCGCCGTCGATGACCGCGCGGACCTCCTTGACGCCCGCGGTGATCGCGGACAGCTCCACGAAGCGGGCGTCGGTCGCCTTGGAGACGACGTAGGCCAGGGTGGTCTTGCCGGTGCCGGGCGGGCCCCAGAGGAGCACCGAGGAGGGGCCGGCCGGGCCGGACGCCTCCCCGACCAGTCTGCGCAGCGGTGAGCCCGGCTTCAGCAGATGCTGCTGCCCCACGACCTCGTCGAGGGTACGCGGGCGCATGCGCACGGCCAGGGGGCTGCTGGACGGCTCCTTCTCCTGGCGTTCTTCGGCTGCGGCAGTGAACAGGTCGGGCTCCACGTCAGAAACCCTAAATCACGGCACTGACAATCCGGCCGGGCCCCGGAACCAGGGGCTCAGCTCAGCCAGAAGTCCCACCAGCGGGTCAGGATCAGCATGCCGATGATGCCGATGTGCAGCACGGGCATGACCCAGGTGAACTCGCCGAAGAAGCTCTTGAGCCAGGTCGGGGCGGGCAGGAAACCCTTGCGGATGTTGAACGACGTCACGTACCAGAACATCAGGATCGTGGCGACCCAGGCGAGGCTGCACCACAGGCAGAGCGCGTTGATCCGGTACAGGGACTGGAACATCAGCCAGGCGCAGAAGACCACGCCGAAGAGGCAGCCTGCGTTGAAGGTGAGCCAGTACCAGCGCGGGAAGCGGGCGCGGGCGAGCAGCGCCACGCCGACGCCGATGACGATGCCGTAGCAGACGAGGCCGAGCATCGGGTTCGGGAAGCCGAAGACGGCGGCCTGCTTGCTCTCCATGACGCTGCCGCAGGAGACGACCGGGTTGAAGCTGCAGCCGGGCGTGAACGTCTTGCCCTCGACCTTGGCCTCGAGGATCTTGAACTTGTCGATCGTGATGACCCACGCGGCGAGCAGTCCGGCCGCGCCGGTGATCACCAGCAGCAGGGCGAGGGCCCGGCTGCCGCCCTCCGCGCGCGGTGCGACCGCGGCGCGCTCCGGCTCGGATTCCGTGGAGACGTCCCTGACTGTCGTCTTGCTCATCACGCCGATTCCGTCACTTGAGACCTGAACATCTTCGGGCAGGGCCATTGTGCCGCACAGGCGCCCGTGTCCACCGTTCAGTGAACATAAGGACGTCCGCCCGGTCGCCCCTGAGGGGTGCGTTCCGGCCGACGCTCGTCGCAGGGCGGCACAGGGGTACGAACGCGCCGTGGACCTGCGGGGCTGCGCAAAGGAGTTCCTGCTCGGGTCGGACCCGGCGACCGGCACGCGCGCGTGGCGCTCCCGTCCCGGAATCGTCCGGCAGGACGAATCGGCGCTCGCCGAGTTGACGTTCATGGAGACCGGGCGGCACTTCCCCCGCTGCCACCCCCGGCCGCGTGACGGCAAGATCTGGCCGGTTCTGTTCATCAACGGCCTCGGCCTCCACAGCCGCGTGGGCTGTGGAGGCCGAGGCCGTTCTCGTCCGGGCCGCTGATCAGCCCAAGCGCGCTTCCAGCTCCGCCACGATCTCGTTCACGCCCACCGCCGTCTGTTCGCCGGACTCCATGTCCTTGAGCTGGACGACGCCCTCGGCGAGGTCGCGTTCGCCGGCGACGACCGTGTACCGGGCTCCGCTGCGGTTGGCGTTCTTCATCGCGCCCTTGAGGCCCTTGCCGCCGTAGGCGAAGTCGGCCGCGATGCCGTTCTTGCGCAGTTCGGTGACCTTGGCGAACAGGACGCGGCGGGCCTCCTCGCCGAGCGGGACGGCGAACACGCTGGTGGTGGCGGGCAGTTCCAGCTCGACGCCCTCCGCCTGCAGGGCGAGGACCGTGCGGTCGACGCCGAGGGCCCAGCCGACGGACGGCAGCGCCGGGCCGCCGATCATCTCGGAGAGGCCGTCGTAGCGGCCGCCGCCGCCCACCGCGGACTGCGAGCCGAGACCGTCGTGGACGAACTCGAAGGTGGTGCGGGTGTAGTAGTCCAGGCCGCGGACCAGCTTCGGGTCGTCCTCGAAGGTCACGCCCGCCGCCGTGATCAGCTCGCGGACCTCCTCGTGGTACGCCTTGCACGCGTCGCACAGGTAGTCACGCAGCAGCGGCGCGTCCCCCAGCTGCTTCTGGACCGACTCGCGCTTGTCGTCCAGGACGCGCAGCGGGTTGATCTCGGCGCGGCGCAGGGTGTCCTCGTCCAGGTCCAGGCCGCGCAGGAACTCCTGCAGCGCCGACCGGTAGACGGGGCGGCACTCCTGGTCGCCGAGGCTGTTGAGGAGGATCCGGAAGTTGCGCAGGCCCAGCGAGCGGTACGCCTGGTCGGCCAGGATGAGCAGCTCGGCGTCCAGCGCCGGGTCCTCGGCGCCGATCGCCTCGGCGCCCACCTGGGAGAAGTGGCGGTAACGGCCCTTCTGCGGACGCTCGTAGCGGTAGTACGAGCCGGAGTACCAGAGCTTGACCGGGAGATTGCCGGCCTTGTGCAGGTTGGCCTCCAGCGCCGCGCGCAGGACGGAGGCCGTGCCCTCGGGGCGCAGGGCGAGCCGGTCGCCGCCCTTGGTCTCGAAGGCGTACATCTCCTTGGTCACGATGTCGGTGGACTCACCGACCCCGCGCGCGAAGAGTTCGACGCTCTCGAAGCCCGGCGTCTCGATGTAGCCGTAGCCGGAGTTGCGCAGCGGGGCGGCGATCGCCTCGCGGACGGCGAGGTAGGCGGCGCTGTCCGGGGGGATCAGGTCGTACGTGCCCTTGGGGGCCTTGAAGGTGCTCACGGAAGGTCTCGTCACATTCCTCGTCGGGGAGCCCGGGCGGGTCCCTGGCCGGCGGCCACCTGCCGCAGATACGGGTTGGTGGAGCGCTCCTGGCCGATGGTCGTCTGGGGGCCGTGGCCGGACAGCACCACGGTCGAGTCGTCGAGCGGCAGGCACACGCGGGCCAGCGAGTCGAGCATCTCGGCCATGTCACCGCCGGGCAGGTCGGTGCGTCCGATGGAGCCGGCGAACAGCAGGTCGCCCGAGAAGAGGATCGGCGGGATGTCCGCCGCCTCGGGCATGCCGAAGGTCACCGACCCCTTGGTATGGCCGGGTGCGTGCGCGACGGACAGCTCAAGGCCCGCCAGCTCCAGCTTCGCCCCGTCGGCGAGCTCCTTGACGTCGTCGGGCTCCCCCACGGTCAGCTCGCCCAGCAGCGGCATCCCGATGGACCGGCCGAGCGCCTTCTCGGGGTCGCTCATCATGTACCGGTCGTCGGGGTGGATCCAGGCCGGCACGTCATGCGCGCCGCACACCGGGACGACCGACGCCACGTGGTCGAGGTGGCCGTGGGTGAGGACGACGGCGACGGGCTTGAGCCGGTGCTTGCCGATCGCCTCCGCGACGCCGTCGGCGGCCTGATGGCCGGGGTCGATGATCACGCACTCCTCACCGGCGGCGGGGGCGACGAGGTAGCAGTTCGTCCCCCAGGCCCCGGCGGGGAACCCGGCAATGAGCACGATCGTCCTTCGTTGTGTCGATACGGGCGGCTACGGCTGCTCACAGAGCCTACCGGCGCTGCCGATTCCTCAGCGAACCCATATACGGTACGGGGCACACGCGGGCGCTCGTCACACAGGACGCACGCGTACCGGTCGACGTAACGGACCCATGAGGAGAGAACCCGGTGGTCAGCCAGGAACAGCGGCGGCGTCAGCTCGCCCGGGAGAAGTTCTTGCGGCAGCAGCAGCGACGCACTGACGCGCGACGCAAGGCCCGTATCCGCAACTCCGTGATCGCCTCGGTTCTCGGCGTGATCGTGGTCCTCTCGGTGACGGTCTTCCTGACCAAGCCGTTCGAGGACGACGGCAAGAAGGAGAACGCGAACGCGGAGGTCACGCCGAGCGCCACGCCCAGCAAGGTCCCGGACCCGTGCGAGAAGCCGGCCCCGGGCAAGGTCAAGTCGCAGACCTGGAAGAAGGAACCGGCGATGACCGTCGCCGAGTCGGCGAAGTACACGATGAAGCTGGACACGACCTGCGGCGAGATAGACGTCGCGCTGAAGGCGTCGGCGGCGCCGCACACCGTCAACTCGTTCAACTTCCTTCTCGGCAAGGGCTATCTGGACCACAGCAAGTGCCACCGGCTCACGGACCAGGGCATCTACGTCCTGCAGTGCGGCGACCCGCAGGGCACCGGCATGGGTGGACCGGGCTACACCATCCCGGACGAGAACCTCAAGGACAAGAGCCTCAAGGGCGGGACGTACCCGGCGGGCACGGTCGCGATGGCGAACCAGTACAACGCGCAGACGAAGCAGGGCCGCGACAGCGGCGGCAGCCAGTTCTTCCTCGTCTACCAGGACAGTCAGCTGCCGCCCGACTACACACCGTTCGGCACGGTGTCCGAGGCGGGCATGAAGGTCCTGAAGAAGATCGCGGACGCCGGGGCGCAGGCTCCCGACCCTCAGACGGGCAATACGGCGCCCAACGCGACGGTCGTGATCAACAAGGCCACGATCACGAAATCCTGACCCCCAACTGCGAAATTTCGGTCGCGCGGGATGCGGACACGCCCCCCGCCGGTCGCCTATGTTGGCCGTGACGAAACTGTGGACGATGCCCGGGGGAGCTTCAGGCCCCTCGCAGGCATCATGTGGAGGAGGCGCTGTGAGCAGCGACCCGTGGGGCCGCGTCGACGAGACGGGGACCGTGTACGTGCGTACGGCCGACGGCGAGCAGGTCGTCGGTTCCTGGCAGGCAGGCTCCCCCGAGGAGGCGCTGGCCTATTTCGAGCGCAAGTACGAGGGCCTGGTTGTCGAGATCGGCCTCCTCGAGAAGCGAGTGAAGACCACCGACCTGTCGGCCAAGGACGCCCAGGCCGCCATCGACCACATCCGCGAGCAGGTCGACGCGCATCACGTGGTGGGCGACCTGGACGCCCTGCGGGTCCGGCTGGACAAGCTCGTGGAGCTGGTGGAAGCGCGCCGTGAGGAGCGCAAGGCGCAGCGTGCGAAGCAGTCCGACGAGGCCCGGCACGCCAAGGAGGCGCTGGTCACCGAGGCGGAGGAGCTGTCGCAGTCCGACCAGTGGCGGGCGGCCGGTGAGCGGCTGCGGGCCCTGGTGGACACCTGGAAGGGTCTGCCGCGCCTGGACCGCAAGTCCGACGACGAGCTGTGGCACCGGTTCTCGCACGCGCGGTCGGCGTTCTCCAAGCGGCGCAAGCAGCACTTCGCGCAGCTGGACGCGCAGCGCGAGGAGGCCCGCAAGACCAAGGAGCGGCTGGTCTCCGAGGCCGAGGCGCTGTCGAACTCGACGGACTGGGGCGTGACGGCGGCGCGCTACCGCGAGCTGATGGCGGAGTGGAAGGCCGCGGGCCGCGCTCAGCGCGAGCACGAGGACGACCTGTGGAACCGCTTCCGCGGCGCCCAGGACGTCTTCTTCGCGGCCCGCAGCTCGGTCTTCGCCGAGCGGGACGCCGAGCAGTCGGAGAACCTCAAGCTCAAGGAGGAGCTGGCCGAGGAGGCCGAGAAGCTCCTGCCGGTCACGGACCTGAAGGCGGCCCGTGCCGCGTTCCGGAACGTGAACGAGCGCTGGGAGGCCATCGGCCATGTGCCGCGCGACGCCCGGCCGAAGGTCGAGGGCCGGATGCACGCGGTCGAGCGGGCCATCCAGGAGGCCGAGGAGGCCGAGTGGCGCCGGACGAACCCGGAGGCACGTGCGCGTGCCGAGGGTCTGACCGGCCAGCTCCAGGCGGCGGTGGACAAGCTGCGGGGCCAGGTCGAGCAGGCCCGTGCGCAGGGCAACAACGCCAAGGCGGACAAGCTCCAGCGTGAGCTCGACGGCCGCCAGGCGCTGCTGGACCAGGCGCTGAAGGGCCTGCAGGAGTTCGGGGGCTGAGCAGTCCGTCGAAAGGGGCTCCCGTACGAGGTGTACGGGAGCCCCTTTCGTGTGGTCGTGCGCGACGACCGGGTTACGACCTGCTGCGCGCCGACGTCACCCGGTACACGTCGTAGACGCCCTCCACGCCCCGGACCGCCTTGAGCACATGGCCGAGGTGCTTCGGGTCGCCCATCTCGAAGGTGAAGCGCGAGGTGGCGACGCGGTCGCGGGAGGTCTGGACGGCCGCGGAGAGGATGTTGACGTGCTGGTCGGACAGCACGCGGGTGACGTCCGAGAGGAGCCGGGAGCGGTCCAGGGCCTCGACCTGGATGGCGACCAGGAAGACCGAGGACTGGGTGGGCGCCCACTCGACGTCGAGGATGCGCTCGGGCTCGCGCGACAGCGAGTCGACGTTCACACAGTCGCTGCGGTGCACCGAGACGCCGCTGCCGCGGGTGACGAAGCCGATGATGGGGTCGCCCGGGACGGGGGTGCAGCAGCGGGCCAGCTTGACCCACACGTCCTCGACGCCCTTGACGACGACGCCCGGGTCGGCGCTGGAGCGGCGCTTGCGGCTGCGGCCACGGGCCGGCGGGACCGACTCGTCGATCTCCTCGGTGGCGGCCTCCTCACCGCCGAGGGCCTGGACCAGCTTCTGCACGATGTTCTGTGCGGAGACATGGCCCTCGCCGATCGCCGCGTACAGCGCGGAGATGTCGGCGTAGCGCATCTCGTGCGCGAGGGTCACCAGGGAGTCGCCGGTCAGGATGCGCTGGATCGGCAGGTTCTGCTTGCGCATCGCGCGGACGATGGCGTCCTTGCCCTGCTCGATGGCCTCGTCGCGGCGTTCCTTGGAGAACCAGGCGCGGATCTTGTTGCGGGCGCGCGGTGACTTGACGAAGCCGAGCCAGTCGCGGGAGGGGCCTGCGCCGGCCGCCTTTGAGGTGAAGACCTCCACCAGGTCGCCGTTGTCGAGGGTGGACTCCAGCGGGACCAGCCGGCCGTTGACGCGGGCTCCTATGGTGCGGTGCCCGACCTCGGTGTGCACGGCGTAGGCGAAGTCGACCGGGGTGGCGCCGGCCGGGAGCGCTATGACGTCGCCCTTGGGGGTGAAGACGAAGACCTCGTTGCGGGACAGGTCGAAGCGCAGGGACTCCAGGAACTCGCCCGGGTCCTCGGTCTCCTTCTGCCAGTCCAGGAGCTGGCGCAGCCACGCCATGTCGTTGAGGTGGTCGTCCTTGCCCTTGCCGGAGGACTTGGGGGCGTCACTGCGCACCTTTGAGGCGCCGGCGACGGCCTCCTGCTTGTACTTCCAGTGCGCGGCGATGCCGTACTCGGCGCGGCGGTGCATGTCGAACGTGCGGATCTGCAGCTCGACCGGCTTGCCGCCGGGGCCGATGACCGTGGTGTGCAGCGACTGGTACATGTTGAACTTGGGCATCGCGATGTAGTCCTTGAACCGGCCGGGGACCGGGTTCCATCGCGCGTGCACCGTGCCGAGGGCCGCGTAGCAGTCGCGGACGGTGTCCACGAGGACGCGGATGCCCACCAGATCATAGATCTCCGCGAAGTCCCGGCCGCGGACGATCATCTTCTGGTAGACGCTGTAGTAGTGCTTCGGGCGTCCGGTGACGGTCGCCTTGATGCGGGCCGCGCGCAGGTCCTGCTGGACCTCGTCGGTGACGATGGCCAGGTACTCGTCACGCTTCGGTGCCCGCTCGGCCACCAGCCGTACGATCTCGTCGTACATCTTGGGGTAGAGGATCGCGAAGGCGAGGTCCTCCAGCTCCCACTTGATGGTGTTCATGCCCAGGCGGTGGGCGAGGGGCGCGTAGATCTCGAGGGTCTCGCGCGCCTTCTTCTCCTGCTTCTCGCGCTTGAGGTAGCGCATGGTGCGCATGTTGTGCAGGCGGTCGGCGAGCTTGATGACCAGGACGCGCGGGTCCTTGGCCATGGCGACGACCATCTTGCGCACGGTCTCGGCCTGGGCGGCCTCGCCGAACTTGACCTTGTCCAGCTTGGTGACGCCGTCGACGAGCAGCGCGACGACGTCGCCGAAGTCGCGGCGCAGGTCGTCCAGGCCGTACTCGGTGTCCTCGACCGTGTCGTGCAGCAGGCCGGCCATCAGCGTGGCCGGATCCATGCCCAGCTCGGCGAGGATGGTGGTGACGGCGAGGGGGTGCGTGATGTACGGGTCGCCGCTCTTGCGCTTCTGGCCGCGGTGCCAGCGCTCGGCGACCTGGTAGGCGCGCTCGATCTGGCGGAGCGTGGCCGTCTCGATCTTCGGGTCGTTGCTGCGCACTATCCGCAGCAGCGGCTCCAGCACCGGGTTGTACGGGTTCGCGCGCTGCACACCGAGCCGGGCCAGACGGGCGCGGACGCGGTTGGAGGAGCCGGAGCGGGCCGGCTGTCCGGCTCCCTGACGTACCGCGGGCGGCGGGGTGGGCTTGGGCCGCGACTGCTCGGCGGGCTTGTCGACCGGTGCCGCCTGGGCATGCTCGACCGCCCCGCGGGTGTCGTTCTTCGCGTGGGGCGTGTTCGGCGCGGGCTTCGCCGCGGCTGCCGAGGCGGACTCGGGTTTGGCGGCGGTCAGGTGCTGGGCCTCGTCTGGCAAGAGGGCTCCTCGTGCGCGATCCGGGTCCCCCGGTCAGGTTCCGGAGACCCCATGGTAGCGATCCTGAGCTCCAGGATCGCCTTCAGGCCAATGTGAGGGCCGTCTACCGGCACAACGCGGGAGGCGGGCTCCGGATTCCTCCGGGCCCGCCTCCACGGTGTCGTGCCGGTGTCCGCCGGGACACCGCGGTCGCTACACGGTGAGCAGCGCCTCCAGCGTGGCGCCGTTCAGCACCGGCTCCAGGCGGGCGCGGCCGCTCAGGAAGCCGAGCTCCATGAGGACGGCGAGCCCCGCGACCTCGGCGCCGGCCCGGCGGATGAGCTGGACCGAGGCCTCGGCGGTGCCGCCGGTGGCGAGGACGTCGTCGACGATCAGCACACGGTCCTCGGCGGTGAGGTCCTCGGCGTGCACCTCGATCTCCGCCGAGCCGTACTCCAGGTCGTAGGACTGGGCGAGGGTCGCTCCGGGGAGCTTGCCCGCCTTGCGCACGGGGATGAAGCCGATACCGGCGCGGACGGCGACCGGGGCGCCGAGGATGAAGCCGCGGGCCTCCAGGCCGACGACCTTGGTGGCACGCGTACGCTCGGCGATCTCGGCGAGGGCGTCCGTCAGGGCCGTGAACGCCGCCGGGTCCGCCAGGAGCGGGGTGATGTCCTTGAACATCACGCCCGGCTCCGGGTAGTCGGCCACGTCGCGGATGCGGCTGAGCAGCAGCTCCTTGATGTCGGTCATCGGCGCTTCCCCGAGGGGCGGCCGCGGCCACGCGTGCGCGAGGCGGGCTGGTTGCGCGGCCCGACCACCGCGGGTGCGGCGTCCTCGGGCTCGTCCGCGTACGCCTCGTCGTCGCCCAGGACCTGGGTCTCGCCCGTGGCGGCGGTCTGGGCCCGCTTGGCGAGGACGCGCTTCTTCAGGGCCTTCATCGCCGGCTCGCGCTCCTTGAGGTCGGCGACGAGCGGCGTGGCGATGAAGATCGAGGAGTACGCACCGGCGGCCAGGCCGACGAACAGCGACAGCGAGATGTCGTTCAGCATGCCGGCGCCGAGGACGCCGCCACCGATGAACAGCAGGCCCGCGACCGGCAGCAGCGCGACCACCGTGGTGTTGATGGAGCGGACCAGGGTGCTGTTGATCGAGCGGTTGGCGACGTCGCTGTAGGTCCAGCGGGTCTGCTTGGTGAGGTCCTTCGTCTGTTCCTTGAGGCTGTCGAACACCACGACCGTGTCGTAGAGCGAGTAACCGAGGATGGTCAGCAGGCCGATCACCGTGCCCGGCGTGACCTCGAAGCCGACGAGGGCGTAGATGCCGACGGTGATGGTGATGTCGTGGATCAGCGCGATGAACGCGGCGACCGCCATGCGCCACTCGAACGCGATGGCCAGGTAGATCACCACGAGGATCAGGAAGATGCCGAGGCCCTGCCAGGCCTTGTTGGCGATCTGCTCGCCCCAGCTGGGACCGACCAGCTCGGCGTTGATCTGCTCCGCGTCGACGTTGAGGTCGTCCGAGAGCTGGTTCTTGATCTGGTTGGCCTTGTCGGTCTCGATGCCCGAGACCTGGATGCGCATGCTTCCGTCGCCGAGCTCCTGGACGATCGCGTCGTGACCGGAGGCCCTTTCCGCGTACTCCTCGGCCTGGGACACCGAGACGCTGACGTTCTTCGGGGTGGTGAAGACGGCACCGCCCTGGAACTCGATGCCCATGTTCAGGCCGCGCACCGCCAGGCCGACGATGGCCGTGATGGTGATCAGGATCGACAGGCCGTACCAGATCTTGCGGTTCTTGATGAAGTCGTAGCCGATCTCGCCACGGTGCAGCCGGGCGCCGAGGTTGCCGAGTTTCGACATCTCACGCCTCCTTCGTCTCGACGGGGGCGGAGGGACGGCGGGTGCGGCGCAGTGGCGGCTGGGCACCCAGGCTCTTCGGGTCGAGGCCGGACCACTTGTGGCCGTTCGCGAAGAAGGGCCGACGCGCCAGCAGGGTCAGCAGCGGCTTGGTGAAGAGGAAGACCACGACGACGTCGAGCAGCGTGGTCAGGCCGAGCGTGAAGGCGAAGCCGCGCACCTTGCCGACGGTGACGATGAAGAGCACCGCGGCGGCGAGGAAGGACACGAAGTCGGAGACCAGGATGGTGCGCCGGGCGCGAGGCCAGGCCCGCTCGACGGCGGGGCGCAGCGTACGGCCCTCGCGGATCTCGTCCCGGACGCGTTCGAAGTAGACGATGAACGAGTCCGCCGTGATGCCGATGGCGACGATGGCACCGCAGACGGCCGGCAGGTTCAGCGCGAAGCCGATGGCCGGGCCGAGCAGGGCCATGAGCGTGTAGGTGAGGGCGGCGGAGACCAGCAGCGAGAGGATCGCGACGAACGACAGACCGCGGTAGTAGGCCAGCAGGTAGATGACGACCAGGGCGAGACCGATGGCGCCGGCGATCAGACCGGCCTGCAGCTGGTCACCGCCCAGCGCGGCGGTCACGGTCGTCATGCTGTCCACCTTGAAGGTGAGCGGCAGCGCACCGTAGCTCAGCATGTTGGACAGGTCCTGGGCGGACTGCTGGTTGAAGTTGCCGGAGATCTCGGCGTTGCCGCCGGTCAGGGCCTGCCGGACGAACGGGTCGGAGACGACCTCGCCGTCCAGGACGATCGCGAACTGGTTCTGCGGGGACTGGTTCTGCGCCAGCTTGCCGGTGATGTCGGCGAACTTCTTGGCGCCGCCGTCGGTGAAGTCCATGGTGACGGTCCAGCCGGCACCGGTCTGCGTGTTCAGGACGGCCTGGGCCTTGTCGACGTCCGTGCCGTCGACCTCGGCGGGGCCGAGGATGTACTTCTGCCACTGGCCCTGCGCGTTCTTGCCGCAGGCCAGGGTGGGCTCGGAGGCCTTGACGCCGTCGCCCACGGTGGAGCGGGCCTTGGCGTCGGTGCAGTCGAGCTTGGCGTACTTCGCCTGCAGCGCGTTCGCGTCGGCCTCGGCGGAGCCGCCGCTCGCCGACGGGGACGGGCTGGCCCCGGGCTTGTCCGAGGCGCTCGCGGAGGGCGAGGCGTCGGCCTTCAGCCCGTCGGTGACCGCGCGGCCCTGGGTGGTGGGCGTGGCGGACGGCGAGGCGGAGTTCTTGTCGGTGGCCGAGGGCTTGTCGCCGGCCGCGCCGGACGGCTTGCCCGAGGGGCTGCCGGTGGGGCTCGGGGAGGGGCTGGCCGCGTCCTTGCCGCCGGAGACCTCGGTGGCGATGACCGGGCGGAAGTAGAGCTTGGCGGTGGTGCCGACCTGCTTGCGGGCCTGCTCGGAGTTGGTCCCCTTGGGGATGTTCACGACGATGTTGTCGCGGCCCTGCGTCTGGACCTCGGCCTCCGAGACGCCCAGACCATTGACTCGGCGCTCCATGATGGAGACGGCCGTGTCCATGTTGGTCTTGTTGATCGCCGACTCGTTGCCGGCCTCGGGGACCGCGCGGAGCGTGATGCTCGTACCGCCGGCGAGGTCGATGCCCAGTCGCGGCTTCGTGTGCCCCGAGGCGAACATCCCACCGGTGAGCGCCACGATGGCGATCAGGATCAGGGCCAGCGAGCGCCCCGGCTTGCTCCGGGCGCTCGCGCTCCTGCCCTTTTTAGGTGTGGCCACCTTCTCGTACTCCCTCTCGGGCCACCTCGCTCCGGATCGGCGGACGGGCGGCCATGACATGGTGTCGGGATTCCGTGCGAGCTGGGCGTGTCCCGGGGTGCGCGGGCCGGGCCCGCGCACCCCGGGACACGACTACTTCGCCTCGGAGTCGCCGTCGGTCTTCTTCGGCTCTGCGTCCGACTTCGCCTCGGCGGCCTCGTCGGCCGGCTCGTCGGCCGCGTCCTTCTTGCCGAGGTCGACGGCCTTGTCGTCACCGGGGGCGTCGGCGGCGGGCTCGTCGGTCGCGGTGAGGGAGGAGGCGTCGTCCGGGACGATGTCGGCGTCGGACTTCAGGTCGTGCTCGATGCCGTGAACGATGCGGTTGTACTCGTCGTCGGTGAGGACGGCGCCGATGGCGTTCTTGGCGAACAGGAGGTCGACGCCGGGACCGGCGTCGAGGAGGACGGTGTCCTCGTTCACTTCCTTGACCGTCGCGTACATGCCCCCGATGGTGCGGATACCGCTGCCGGGCTGCATCTGGTTCCGCATGTCGACGGCCTGCTGCTGCTTCTTCTTGGCCGACCGGGTCATCAGGAACATGGCCCCGATGAGCACGATGAACGGGAGGAGGGTCAGGAGACTCACGGGTCGGTACTTCCTTCACACGACCGCGCTGTGAGCGGCCAGCTGGTTGGGGGTATGTACGCCGCCGACAAAGGCGGCATCGGCGGAGTCTAAGCGAGTCCGCGCGCATGGAACAACGCTCAGCATGGCACCGGGGTTCCCCTTGCGGCCACTGACCTCGCCGCCCCGCGGGCGTGACGGAGGCGTCACGCCCCGAACAAGTCCCCTTGTCCGTTTCCGGCGCTCTGGGAGCGGGGCGGGGTGAGGCCGAGATGTGCCCATGCGGCGGGAGTGGCGACCCGGCCGCGGGGGGTCCGGGCCAGCAGGCCCTCCCTGACGAGGAAGGGCTCGGCGACCTCCTCCACGGTCTCACGTTCCTCCCCCACCGCGACAGCGAGCGTGGAGAGGCCGACCGGACCACCGCCGAACAGCTTGAGCAGGGCCTCCAGCACGCCCCGGTCGAGGCGGTCGAGGCCGCGCGCGTCCACCTCGTACACGGCGAGGGCCGCTGCGGCGATGTCCCTGGTGATCAGGCCGTCGGCCTTGACCTGCGCGTAGTCGCGGACGCGGCGCAGCAGGCGGTTGGCGATGCGGGGCGTGCCGCGGGAGCGTCCGGCGATCTCGGCGGCGCCCTCCGGCTCGACCTCGACCTCGAGGAGGTTCGCCGAGCGGTGGATCACCCGCTGCAGTTCGGCCGGTTCGTAGAACTCCATGTGCGCGGTGAAGCCGAAGCGGTCGCGCAGCGGGGGTGGCAGCAGGCCGGCCCGGGTGGTGGCGCCGACCAGGGTGAAGGGGGGCAGCTCCAGCGGGATGGCGGTGGCGCCTGGGCCCTTGCCGACGATGACGTCGACGCGGAAGTCCTCCATCGCCATGTACAGCATCTCCTCGGCGGGCCGGGACATGCGGTGGATCTCGTCGAGGAAGAGGACCTCGCCCTCCTGCAGGGAGGAGAGGATCGCGGCGAGGTCGCCGGCGTGCTGGATGGCGGGGCCCGAGGTGATGCGGATGGGGGCGCCCATCTCGGCCGCGATGATCATCGACAGGGTGGTCTTGCCGAGGCCGGGGGCGCCGGAGAGCAGCACGTGGTCGGCGGTGGCGCCACGCGCGCGTGCGGCGCGCAGCACGAGGTCGAGCTGCTCGCGCACCTTCTCCTGGCCGATGAACTCGTCCAGGTCCTTGGGGCGCAGGGCGGCCTCGACGGCCTGGTCCTCACGGTCGGCGACGGAGTCCACCAGCCGCTCTGCGGAGTCGGCGTCGGTGGTGTCGTCCCAGTTCATGGAGTGTGCCTCGGAATCTCGGTACGGACGTGCGGACGGCTCGGACTAGCGGGCGCGGTTCAGCGTCTGCAGGGCCACCTTCAGCAGCTGCCCCACCTGGGGCGTGCCCTCGGCGGCCTCGGCCTGCGGGGCCACGGCGGTCACGGCCTCGTCGGCCTCCCGGGTCGCGTACCCGAGGCCGATCAGGGCCGCGTGCAGCTGGTCACGCCAGCCGCTGCTGACGGGTGCGCCGACGGCGGGTGCACCGACCGGCGCGCCGAGGCGGTCCTTCAGCTCCAGGAGCAGTTTCTGCGCGCCCTTCTTGCCGATGCCGGGGACGGCGGTGAGGGCATTCTCGTCGGCGGTCGCGACGGCCCGGCGCAGGGCGTCCGGGCTGTGCACGGCGAGCATGGCCTGGGCGAGCCGGGGGCCGACGCCGCTGGCTGTCTGGAGCAGCTCGAAGACCTGCCGCTCGTCGTCGTCCGTGAAGCCGTACAGGGTGAGGGAGTCCTCGCGGACGACCAGGGAGGTGTGCAGCGTGGCCGGCCGGCCCACGCGGAGGGTGGACAGCGTGTTCGGCGTGCACTGGACGGCCATGCCGACGCCGCCGACCTCGACGACGGCGGCGTCCGGAGCGAGTGCGGCCACTGTGCCGCTGACGAAGGCGATCATGCCGTCCGGCCTTTCGGTGCTTTGGCTGTGTGCAGGGCGACGGCCTGCTGGAGTCGGTTCTGCGCGGGGGCGCGCCAGATGTGGCAGATGGCGAGGGCGAGGGCGTCGGCCGCGTCGGCGGGCTTGGGCGGGGCACTGAGCCGGAGCAGGCGGGTGACCATGGCGCCCACCTGTGCCTTGTCGGCGCGGCCGCTGCCGGTGACGGCGGCCTTGACCTCGCTCGGGGTGTGCAGCGCGACGGGGATGCCGCGGCGGGCGGCGCAGAGCATGGCGACGGCGCTGGCCTGGGCCGTGCCCATCACGGTACGGACGTTGTGCTGGCTGAAGACGCGCTCGACGGCGACGAACTCGGGGCGGTGCTCGTCGAGCCACTGCTCGATGCCCTGCTCGACGGCGACGAGGCGGTGGCCTAGGTCGGCGTCGGCGGGTGTGCGGACGACGCCGACGCCGATCATCGTGAGCGGCCGTCCGGCGACGCCCTCGACGACGCCGACACCACACCGGGTCAGTCCCGGGTCCACCCCCAGTACGCGCACGCGCCCTCCCCTTTTGCGGCTAAACCGCCGCCGCTCTCGCGGACCTCGCTGAGCACCGTCGTGGTTCCTCAATCGATGGTCGCGGTCCGTGGACGGTGATCTTTGGCTGTGCCAGGCTATCCGCTGCCACCGACAACGACAGCGGGCCGGAAGACGTGTGTCCCCCGGCCCGCCGAGTACGCAACATTCGCGGCGCGTTACGCGTCGACCTTCTCCATGACCTCGTCGCTCACGTCGAAGTTGGCGAAGACGTTCTGCACGTCGTCGCTGTCCTCCAGCGCGTCGATCAGCTTGAAGATCTTCTTGGCGCCCTCCTCGTCCAGCTCGACCTGCATGGTCGGGACGAAGTTGGCGTCGGCGGAGTCGTAGTCGATGCCGGCGTCCTGGAGGGCGGTGCGGACCGCGACCAGGTCGGTGGCCTCGCTGAGGACCTCGAAGCTCTCACCGAGGTCGTTGACCTCCTCGGCGCCCGCGTCGAGCACGGCGGCCAGCACGTCGTCCTCGGACAGCTCGCCCTTGGGGACGATCACGACGCCCTTGCGGTTGAACAGGTACGACACCGAACCCGGGTCGGCCATGGAGCCGCCGTTGCGGGTCATGGCGACGCGGACCTCGGAGGCGGCGCGGTTGCGGTTGTCGGTGAGGCACTCGATGAGCACCGCGACACCGTTGGGACCGTAGCCCTCGTACATGATCGTCTCGTAGTCGGCGCCGCCGGCCTCGAGGCCGCCGCCGCGCTTGACCGCGGAGTCGATGTTCTTGTTCGGGACCGACTGCTTCTTCGCCTTCTGGATGGCGTCGTAGAGGGTGGGGTTGCCCTCGATGTCGACGCCGCCCATCCGGGCAGCCACCTCGATGTTCTTGATCAGCTTCGCGAAGAGCTTGCCGCGCTTGGCGTCGATCACGGCCTTCTTGTGCTTCGTCGTAGCCCATTTAGAGTGGCCGGACATCTGCCTGTCTCCTTCGCGTAACCCATCTCAGCAACGAACGCAGGAATCCTACAAGGATCCGGCTGTCCGGTTCGCCCGCACCATGTCGACGAACAGGGCGTGGACGCGGTGGTCTCCGGTCAGTTCCGGGTGGAACGAGGTGGCCAGCGCGGTGCCCTGGCGGACCGCGACGATGTGGCCGTCGTGCTCGGCGAGCACCTCGGTCCGGGCTCCGACGGACTCCACCCAGGGGGCGCGGATGAACACGCCCTCCACCGGATCGCCCTCGATGCCCCGGACGCCGACGGCCGCCTCGAAGGACTCGTTCTGCCGGCCGAAGGCGTTGCGGCGCACGATCATGTCGATACCGCCGATGGTCTCCTGGCCCGAGCGCGGGTCCAGGATCTTGTCGGCGAGCATGATCATGCCGGCGCAGGTGCCGTAGACGGGCATGCCGTCCCGCACGCGCGCGCGGAGGGGCTCCAGCAGGCCGAACAGGACGGCCAGTTTGGAGATGGTGGTGGACTCGCCGCCGGGGATGACGAGACCGTCGACCTCGGCGAGTTCGTCGGGGCGCCGCACCGGCCTGGCCACGGCATCGGCCGCGGCCAGGGCGACGAGGTGCTCCCGTACGTCGCCCTGGAGAGCCAGGACGCCTATGACGGGGGTGTCGCTCATGGATTCCTGTGCCTTACCAGCCGCGATTGGCGTAGCGCTCGGCCTCGGGGAGGGTGTCGCAGTTGATGCCGACCATGGCCTCGCCGAGGTTGCGGGACGCGTCGGCGATGATCTTCGGGTCGTCGTAGAAGGTGGTGGCCTTCACGATGGCGGCGGCGCGCTTGGCCGGGTCGCCGGACTTGAAGATGCCGGAGCCGACGAAGACGCCCTCGGCGCCGAGCTGGCGCATCAGGGCCGCGTCGGCCGGGGTGGCCACGCCGCCGGCGGAGAACAGCACCACGGGGAGCTTGCCGAGCTCCGAGACTTCCTTGACCAGCTCGTACGGGGCGCGCAGCTCCTTGGCGGCGGCGTACAGCTCGTTGTTGTCGTAGCCGCGCAGGCGGGCGATCTCGTTCTTGATCTGGCGCAGGTGGCGGACGGCCTCGACGACGTTGCCGGTGCCGGCCTCGCCCTTGGAGCGGATCATCGCGGCGCCCTCGGCGATGCGGCGCAGGGCCTCGCCCAGGTTGGTGGCGCCGCAGACGAAGGGGGTGGTGAAGGCGAACTTGTCGCTGTGGTTGACCTCGTCGGCCGGGGTGAGGACCTCGGACTCGTCGATGTAGTCGACGCCGAGGGACTGCAGGACCTGGGCCTCGACGAAGTGGCCGATGCGGGACTTGGCCATGACCGGGATCGAGACGGCGTCGATGATGCCCTCGATCATGTCCGGGTCGGACATGCGGGCCACGCCGCCGTCCTTGCGGATGTCGGCGGGGACCCGCTCCAGGGCCATGACGGCCACGGCGCCCGCGTCCTCGGCGATCTTGGCCTGCTCCGGTGTGACGACGTCCATGATCACGCCGCCCTTGAGCTGCTCGGCCATGCCGCGCTTCACTCGGGCGGTACCGGTCTCGGGAGTCTGGATTTCGGAGATGGACACGGGTGACCTCGCTGATGGGAAAGACGGTTTCTGCAGCACTGAGGAAACGTGAGAGAACCAGGCCACAGCAAGGGCCAATAGGAACGCCGTGGATCCTTTTGCGACGGACGGCCCGAAAACGACAGGTGAACGGGGCCTAGGCGGCCCGGTCCACCAGGGCCACCGGAGGCTCGTCGTCCATTTCGAAGGCCATCGGGAAGGGGGCGTGGCCGGCCAGGCGGAACCAGCGGACCTTGCGATGCCGGCGCAGGGCACGGGCCGCTCGTACGGCGTCATTGTGGAAGCGCCGGGCCATCGGCACCCTGCGGACCGCCTCGGTGAGTTCCCGGGCCGCCTCCTCTCCCCCGGGCGCCTCCCGCACCGCCTCCACCTGCGGGGCCTCCCCGAAGACGGCACGCAGCGCCTGGCTCAGTTCGCTCTCGGCCACTTCCCGCTGCTCCTCCTCGGCCTGCCGGGCGGCGTGCGCGGCCTCGTACAGCACGATCGAGGCGGCCGGGTCGAGGACCCCTGACGTCGCCAGTTCCTGCGCGACCGAGGCACGCCGCAGCAGCTGGGCGTCCAGGGCCGCGCGGGCGGCGTCGATGCGGGCGTGCAGACGGTCGAGCCGGCCGGCGGTCCAGCTCAGGTAGAGCCCGATCGCGACCAGGGCGACGGCGATCCAGATGAGAGTGGTGGTCACGGGCGGCAAGGCTAGCGGCAGGAGGGTCCGTGCCGTTCGCCCCGCCCTGCCCGTGGTCAGCGGTTGCGCTCCTCCGCCAGGGGCGGGACGGACATCAGGGTCTTGAAGTGCCCCTTGGGATGGCCCTCGCCGACGAGAAGACCGGGCGCCCGCCCGTCAGTCCCGGGCGAACCCCAGCCGCCCCCACAGCCCGGTCGTCCGTTCGTCCTCGGCCACCGCCGCCGCTCCGGCCGTGACCGTCTCGTAGACGGACAGGATGTCCGCGCCGACGGTCGACCAGTCGAAGCGCCGCACGTGGGCGCTCCCCCGCTCACGCAGCTCCGCCAGCCGTTCCGGGTCCGCCAGGAGCCGTACCGCCGCGTCGGCGAGGGCGTCGGCGTCCTCGTTGGGGAACAGTTCGCCGGCCGCTCCCCGGTCCAGGACCTGGGCGAAGGCGTCCAGGTCGGAGGCGAGGACGGGGGCTCCGGCGGACATGGCCTCGACGAGGATGATGCCGAAGCTCTCGCCGCCGGTGTTGGGCGCGACGTACAGGTCGACGCTGCGCAGGAAGCGGGCCTTGTCCTCGTCGCTGACCATGCCGAGGAACTCGACGCGGGCGCGCAGCTCGGCCGGGAGGGACTGAACAGCCTCCTCCTCGTCGCCGCGCCCGGCGACCAGCAGCCGGGTCTGCGGACGCGCGGCGAGGATCTTCGGCAGGGCCCTCATCAGCACCGGGAGTCCCTTGCGGGGCTCGTCGATGCGCCCCATGAAGCCGATCGTGTCGCCCTGCCACTCGGCCTTGGGCTCGGCGTCGGCGAAGAAGTCGACGTCGACGCCGTTGGGGATCACGACCGCGTCGCCGCCGAGGTGCTCCACCAGCGTGCGGCGGGCGTACTCGCTCACCGCGATCCGGGCGCTGATCTTCTCCAGGGCGGCCTGGAGGATCGAGTAGGCGGCGATCATCGCGCGGGAGCGCGGGTTGGACGTGTGGAACGTCGCCACGATCGGCCCCTGGGCGGCCCAGCACGTCAGCAGGCCCAGCGACGGGGAGGTCGGCTCGTGGATGTGGATCACGTCGAACGCGCCGTCGTGCAGCCAGCGGCGCACCCGGGCGGCGCTCAGGAAGCCGAAGTTCAGCCGGGCCACCGACCCGTTGTACGGCACCGGCACCGCGCGCCCGGCCGAGACGACGTACGGCGGCAGCGGGGTGTCGTCGTCGGCGGGGGCCAGGACGGACACCTCGTGGCCGAGGCGGATGAAGTACTCGGCGAGGTCACGGATGTGGAACTGGACGCCACCCGGTACGTCCCAGGAGTACGGGCAGACGATGCCGATCCTCACGCGGATCCCTTCGCTGGATCGAGGTCGGCGAGCCACAGTCGCTGCAGCATGTGCCAGTCCTCCGGATGGTCGGCGATCCCGGTGGCGAAGGCGTCGGCCAGCGCCTGTGTCATGACGGACGTCTTCTCGGCGCGCGTGCCGGACCGGGGGACCTCCACGGGCGGGTGGACGCGGCCCCGCATCACGGGCGAGTCGTCGTACCAGAGGGTCACCGGCAGCAGCAGGGCGCCGGTCTGCTGGGCGAGCAGGGCCGGTCCGGCCGGCATCCGGGCCGTGTCGCCGAAGAAGTCCACCTCGACGCCCGACGCGGACAGATCGCGGTCGGCGACCAGGCAGACCAGGCCGCCCTCGCGCAGCCGCCGGGCCAGGGTGCCGAAGGCGGTGCCGCCGCTGTGCGGCAGGACCTCCATGCCGAGGCCCTCGCGATAGGCGACGAACCGGTCGTAGAGCGTCTCGGGCTTCAGGCGCTCGGCGACCGTGGTGAAGGGGATGCCGAGCTTGGTGGTGACCCAGGCGCCGGCGAGGTCCCAGTTGGCGAGGTGCGGCAGAGCGAGTATCACGCCCTTGCCGGCGGCCATGCCCTCGGTGAGGTGGTGCAGGTCCTTGGGGTCGAAGCCGGCCTCGATCCGCTGCTCGCTCCATGCCGGGAGACGGAAGGACTCCATCCAGTAGCGCAGGTAGGAGCGCATCCCCGCGCGGGACAGCTCGGCCAGGCGCTCGGGGCTCGCGTCCGGCACCACGCGCGCGTAGTTGCTCTCCAGGCGCCGCACGCCCTTGCCGCGCTGCTTCCAGGCCAGGTCGGCGATGGTCCGGCCGAGACGTACGGCGGCCGGCTCGGGGAGCTTCTTGACCGCGCCCCAGCCGAGGCCGTACAGCGCGTCCGTCAGACGGTCCTGTGCGCTCACGTGGCCGCCTCGCTCCCGTGAGAGGCGTTCTGCGGCTCGTCCGCGTCGTCCTGCTCGCCCTGTGCGGCGGCCTCCGCCTCCGCGGACTCCCTGCGGACCGTGACGACCCGCTGGATCAGCGTGACGAGGCTGCCCACGGCGACGATCCACAGGGCGACGGGCAGCAGGTACTGGATGCCGGGCACACCGAACTTGTGCAGGCCCGCGAAACCGGCCGCCACCAGCGAGATCACCAGGCGCTCGGCACGCTCGACGAGCCCGTTGACCGCGACCGGCAGGCCGATCGATTCGCCCCGGGCCTTGGTGTACGACACCACCTGGCCGCTGACCAGGCAGAAGATCGAGACGGCGCACAGGACGAGGTCGTCGCCCCCGCCGGCGTACCAGAGGATGAAGCCGCCGAAGATCGCGCCGTCGGCGACCCGGTCGAGCGTGGAGTCCAGGAAGGCGCCCCAGCGGCTGGAGCGGCCGAGCTGACGGGCCATGTTGCCGTCGACGAGGTCGGAGAACACGAACAGCGTGATCACGACCGTGCCCCAGAAGAACTCGCCCATGGGGTAGAAGACCAGCGCGCCCGCTACCACACCGGCGGTGCCGATGAGCGTGACCGTGTCGGGGCTGACGCCCCGGCGGATGAGAAACGCGGCGAACGGTGTGAGGACACGCGTGAAGAATGCACGCGCGTACTTGTTCAGCATGGCCTTCCCGAGGGTCGGTGTCGCCGTCTGGCCCCTGCTGGCCACCGGCTGGCCCATCGTAGTCACGCGCGCGCGTGGCCGAGGTGCGGGCACCCGGACCCCTTTCGGGGGAACCCGCGGGCCGCTGGTGGGGCGCGGGATCACGTCCTTCGTATGGACGCACCGTGACGGGAGTGGGAAGGTCGAATGACCGCGGGCGTCGCCGGAGCCGCACCGCACGCGGATTCCGCGTGTCCGCGCCCACAGTGACCTCACCGTGCACGGGAGGCAGGATCATGGGCGACAAGGCACAGACACACCCTGGGGCCGCCGGCAGGGCACAAGCGGCCGACCACCCTCAGTCCGTACGGAATGTGGTGCTGGTCGGCCACTCCGGATCGGGAAAGACCACGCTGGTCGAAGCCCTCGCACTGACGGCGGGGGCGGTGAACCGGGCGGGCCGCGTGGAGGACGGCGGCACCGTCTCCGACTACGACGACATCGAGCACCGGCAGCAGCGCTCGGTACAGCTCTCCCTGGTGCCCGTCGAGTGGGACGGCATCAAGGTCAATCTCCTCGACACCCCCGGATACGCCGACTTCGTCGGTGAGCTCAGGGCCGGTCTGCGCGCGGCGGACGCGGCCCTCTTCGTCGTCTCGGCCTCGGACGGGGTGGACGGCTCGACCCGCACGGTGTGGGAGGAGTGCGCGGCCGTGGGCATGCCCCGGGCCATCGTGGTCACGCACCTGGAGTCGGCGCGCGCCGACTTCGAGGAGATGACCCGCACCTGTGCCGAGGCCTTCGGCGCGGACGACCCGGACGCGGTCCTGCCGCTCTACCTGCCGCTGCGCGGCCCCCAGGCGCCCGACGGGCACGCGCCCGTGACCGGGCTGATCGGGCTGCTGTCGCAGAAGCTGTTCGACTATTCGGCCGGCGAGCGCAAGGAGTCCGAGCCGGGCGAGGAGCAGCTGCCGCTGATCGAGGAGGCCCGCAACCGGCTCATCGAGGGGATCATCGCCGAGAGCGAGGACGAGACCCTCATGGACCGCTACCTCGGCGGGGAGCCCGTCGACGTCAGGACGCTCATCGAGGACCTGGAGCGGGCCGTCGCGCGCGGGGTCTTCTTCCCCGTCCTGGCCGCCGCCCCCGCGGGTGCGGGCGCCCGGCAGGGGCTCGGCACCGTGGAGCTGCTGGAGCTGATCACGCGGGGCTTCCCGACGCCGCTGGAGCACGAGACGGTGCGGGTCACGACCATCGACGGCAAGCCGCGCGACCTGAAGCCGTGCGACCCGGACGCCCCGCTGGTGGCGGAGGTCGTGAAGACCTCCTCGGACCCGTACGTCGGCCGGCTGTCGCTGATCCGCCTGTTCTCCGGCACCCTGCGCGCCGACCAGACGGTCCACGTCTCCGGGCACGGGCTGGCCGACCGGGGACATGAGGACCACGACGTGGACGAGCGGATCGGCGCCCTGTCCACGCCGTTCGGCAAGCAGCAGCGCCCGGTGTCGCACGTCATCGCGGGCGACCTGGCCTGCGTGGCGAAGCTGGGCCGCGCCGAGACCGGCGACACTCTGTCCGCCAAGGACGACCCGCTGCTCATGGAGCCGTGGCGGATGCCCGACCCGCTGCTGCCGCTGGCCATCGAGGCGCACAGCAAACCGGACGAGGACAAGCTGTCCCAGGGCCTGGCCCGGCTGGTGGCCGAGGACCCGACGATGCGGCTGGAGCAGAACCAGGACACCCACCAGGTGGTCCTGTGGTGCCTGGGCGAGGCGCACGCCGACGTCGCCCTGGAGCGGTTGCGCAGCCGGTACGGCGTCCAGGTCGACGTCGTCCCCCACCGGGTGTCCCTGCGCGAGACGTTCGCCACCAAGTCGGCCGGCCGGGGCAGGCACGTCAAGCAGTCCGGCGGGCACGGGCAGTTCGCGATCTGTGAGATCGAGGTCGAGCCGCTGCCCGGCGGGTCCGGCATCGAGTTCGTCGACAAGGTCGTGGGCGGGGCGGTGCCCCGGCAGTTCATCCCGTCGGTGGAGAAGGGCGTACGGGCCCAGGCGGCCAAGGGGGTCGCGGCCGGGTACCCGCTCATCGACGTACGGGTGACCCTCCTGGACGGCAAGGCGCACTCGGTGGACTCCTCCGACGCCGCCTTCCAGACGGCCGGAGCGCTCGCACTGCGCGAGGCCGCGGCCGACGCGAAGATCCATCTGCTGGAGCCGGTGGCCGAGGTGTCGGTGCTGGTCGGTGACGACTTCGTGGGCGCCGTGATGAGTGACCTGTCGGGGCGGCGCGGCCGGGTGCTCGGCACGGAGCAGACACCGGGCGGGCGCACCCTGATCCGGGCCGAGGTTCCGGAGATCGAGATCGGCCGGTACGCCATCGATCTGCGGTCGATGTCGCACGGCACGGCGGGGTTCAGCCGCCGGTACGCGCGGCACGAACCGATGCCGCAGCAGGTCGCGGACCGGGTGCGTGAAGAGGAGCGCAAGGCCTCCTAGTTGGCGCCGGGCGCCACCAAGTGCCCTTGTGGGAGCTCCCCTACGCGGGGGCGGGCGGCTTGACGGGCCGCCCGCCCCCGCTCGACGGTGCGGACGGATACGCTGATGACCTGATCAACAGGTGTGCGGAGCGCGGAAGTCGGGAAGGCCGCAGATGCGGAAGCGGCAGCGATGGGGGCGGCAGTGATGGACGGATTCGACTTCAGCCCGGGAGCGCAGGTGCCCCTGGCGGGTGCGAGCGGCCAGACGGCGGCGACCTACGCGCTGGCCGCGGCGGCGTACCGGGACGACGAGGTCACCACGATCCTGAAGGCCGACAACGAGTGGCATCAGTCGAAGGTGACTCCCCCGCGCTCCTGGGCGAAGATCTTCCGGCCGAGGTTCGGCGAGGCGTTCTCCCGCGCGGTGATCGACCGGATGCTGGGGGCCGGGCGCAATCCGGTCATCCAGTCCTTCGGCATCGAGCCGCAGGTCGTCGTGGAGCACTGCCTGGCGGCCCACCGCATCCGCCGCGACCGCGACAACCGGCTCTCGGCGATCACGGTCGTCTGCGGGCTGCTGTTCCTGCCGGGCTTCCTCGTGTGGCTGCTGGTGTTCACGCTGCGCACCACCATGGCCAGGCGCGAGGACAAGCGCACCGGCGCCCTCGCCACGACGCTGCTGGTCGCGGTGGGTGCGCTGGCCGTGCTGTTCCTGATCCGGATGCCGTTCACGGGCTTCTGGGCCCTGTACGGGCGCGCGGCGGTGATCATGCCGGTGGTCGGCTGGTTCTGGGCCAAGCAGATCTGCGAGCGGACGGCCCGTGACCTGCGGGAGCGCTGGTCGAGTCTGCTGTCGGGCGGCGGTGTCGGCGCCAAGATCCCCGAGGCCGTGCCCGGCAACCCCGGTGACGCGGCCGAGCAGGTCCGCAAGGAGCTGGCCCGTCTCGCCGCCGAGCAGCGGTCCAACTCGGTCTTCTACGCGGGCCCCAAGGGGATACTCGGCATGGGCACACGGTGGGGCAGCTGGCAGCTGGCGGAGGAGCTGGTCTCCGCCGAGCCGGGCAAGGACTTCCACCCCTTCCGCAGCTGGGACGTCATCGTGGCGATCCAGGGCGGTCTCGGCATGCTGGAGCGCACGTCGATCAACACCGGCGGTTTCCCCAAGCCGTCCATCACGCACTGGATCGTCACACCGATCGGCGAGAAGGCGACGGAGGTGTCCCGGCCGAGCGGCACGGACGTCGACGCGTACACGGTCCGGACGCATGCCGTCCAGGACATCTGCAACAAGCAGCAGTTCGGCAGCGGCGACCGGCACTACCTGGGCGTGCAGTGGACCCTGTGGGACGGCCATCTGGTGATCACGATGCTGATCACGGTGACCGTGCTGCACGACACCCTGCGCATCGAGGTCACCGGACACGCGCTGGGGCCGGTCAACCCCCTGTTCAACGAGAAGCCGGCGGCCAAGGAGAAGTCGGTGCAGAAGGCTCTCCGGTTCTGGGAGACCCGCACCGTGAAGCTGCCGCTGATCGACGCCGACGAGGTGGTACGGCTGGCCGCGCGCGCCCCGCTGACCTGGTACCCGCCGCTGCTGAACTGGCTCGGCGGCAGTCTGACGCTGCCCGAGCCGTTCGGTCTGCGGCACGCGTGGGCCGACCAGCCGTGGCGGCACCGGTTCATGGCAGACGACGCGCTGCGGGCGGCCACGCCCGTGCTGCGGGTGGTGCATTCCGCGGCGCTGAAGGTGCTGCGGGAGAACGGGGTGGACGTGGAGAAGTTCGGGTCCCGGTCGGCGGCGCTCAGCGGGGCCGTGCAGGAGGCTTCGCCGAAGAAGGCCGACGTCTACGACGCCTAGCTGGTGAGGTGCCCGGCGTTGTTGCCGGGGCGCGGGCGGGTGCGCAGCCGGGCGCTGCGGGGTGCCGCCGCGCCCACCCGTGCCGCCCCGGGCGGCACGCATGCCCGCGGTTCATGACGGCCAGGCGTCCGCCAGCATCTTCCGCGTGTCCGCCAGCAGCTGCGGCAGCACCCGCGTGTGCCCGACCACCGGCATGAAGTTCGTGTCCCCGCCCCAGCGCGGCACGATGTGCTGGTGCAGATGCGCGGCGATGCCCGCCCCCGCGACCGTGCCCTGGTTCATGCCGATGTTGAAGCCGTGGGCGCCGGAGGCCGTGCGCAGGGCCGTCATGGCCTGCTTCGTGAGTTCGCCGAGCTCGGCGGTCTCCCCCGCCGTGAGGTCGGTGTAGTCGGCGACGTGCCGGTAGGGCACGGTCATCAGGTGCCCGCCGTTGTACGGGTAGAGGTTGAGCACCGCGTAGACCTGCTCGCCGCGCCGGACGACGAGCCCGTCCTCGTCGGACTTGGCCGGGATCGAGCAGAAGGGGCAGCCGTCGCCGGCGCCCGGGCCGGTCGGCTTGTTCTCGCCCTGGATGTAGGCCATCCGATGCGGCGTCCACAGACGCTGGAACGCGTCCTGCGTCCCCACTCCCAGCTGCTGCTCCGGCTCACTCGTCATGCAGTGCAGCATATGGCGTCGAGCTGGGGGGACGGCAAAGGCCCCCGGGATCTCCCCGGGGGCCCGTGCACCGTGTGATCAGACCTGAGCGCGCTCCTCGACGACCTTCTGGATCTTCGCGATGGCCTCGTCGAAGGGGATGCCGTTCTCCTGCGAGCCGTCGCGGTAGCGGAAGGACACGGACTCGTGGGACATGTCCTCGTCGCCCGCGATGACCATGAAGGGCACCTTCTGCTTCTGGGCGTTGCGGATCTTCTTCTGCATGCGGTCGGAGGAGGAGTCGACCTCGACGCGCAGGCCCTTCTTCTTGGCCGCGGCGGCGAACTTCTCCAGGTACTCCACGTGCGCGTCGCCGATCGGGATGCCGACCGCCTGGACCGGGGCCAGCCACGCCGGGAAGGCACCCGCGTAGTGCTCCAGGAGGACCGCGAAGAAGCGCTCGATGGAGCCGAACAGCGCGCGGTGGATCATGACCGGGCGGGTCTTGGAGCCGTCCGCGGCCGTGTACTCCAGGTCGAAGCGCTCCGGCAGGTTGAAGTCGAGCTGGATGGTCGACATCTGCCAGGTGCGGCCGATGGCGTCCTTGGTCTGGACGGAGATCTTCGGGCCGTAGAAGGCGGCGCCGCCCGGGTCGGGGACGAGGGGCAGGCCCTGCTTCTCGGCGACCTGGCGCAGCGTCTCCGTCGCCTCTTCCCAGGCCTCGTCCGAGCCGACGAACTTCTCCGGGTCCTTGGTGGACAGCTCCAGGTAGAAGTCGGTCAGACCGTAGTCGCGCAGCAGGCCGAGGACGAAGGTGAGCGTCTTGTCGAGCTCCTCCGACATCTGCTCACGGGTGCAGTAGATGTGCGCGTCGTCCTGGGTGAAGCCGCGGGCGCGGGTCAGACCGTGCACCACGCCGGACTTCTCGTACCGGTACACGGTTCCGAACTCGAAGAGGCGCAGCGGCAGTTCACGGTAGGAACGCCCGCGCGCGTCGAAGATCAGGTTGTGCATCGGGCAGTTCATGGGCTTGAGGTAGTAGTCCACGCCCTCGTCGAGCTGCATGGGCGGGTACATGCCGTCGGCGTACCAGTCCAGGTGGCCCGAGGTCTCGAAGAGCTTCCCCTTGGTGGCGTGCGGGGTGTAGACGAACTCGTAGCCCTCTTCCTCGTGGCGGCGGCGCGAGTAGTCCTCCATGACCCGGCGGATGATGCCGCCCTTGGGGTGGAAGACGGCGAGGCCGGAGCCGATCTGCTCCGGGACGGAGAACAGGTCGAGCTCGCTGCCGAGCTTGCGGTGGTCGCGCTTCTCGGCCTCGGCGAGGAACTCCAGGTGCGCCTTCAGTTCGTCCTTGGTGGGCCAGGCGGTGCCGTAGATGCGCTGGAGCATGGGGTTCTTCTCGCTGCCGCGCCAGTACGCGGCCGCGTTGCGCATCAGCTTGAACGCCGGGATGTTCCGGGTGGTGGGCAGGTGGGGACCGCGGCAGAGGTCCTTCCAGCACAGGTCACCGGTCTTGGCGTCCAGGTTGTCGTAGATCGTCAGCTCGCCGGCGCCGACCTCGACGTCCGCGCCGTCGTCGTGCGAAGCGGAGCCCTTGAGGCCGATCAGCTCCAGCTTGTACGGCTCGTCGGCCAGTTCCTCGCGGGCCTCGTCGTCGGTGACGACACGGCGGGAGAAGCGCTGGCCGCGCTTCTGGATCTCCTGCATCTTCTTCTCGATGGCCTTGAGGTCATCGGGGTGGAAGGGCTTCTCGACGTCGAAGTCGTAGTAGAAGCCGTCCTTGACGGGCGGGCCGATGCCGAGCTTGGCCTCGGGGAAGAGCTCCTGCACGGCCTGTGCCATGACGTGCGCGGTGGAGTGGCGCAGGATGTTCAGGCCGTCCTCGGAGGAGATCTCGACGCCCTCGACCTCGTCGCCGTCGGACAGGGCGTACGACAGGTCTCTGAGCTCGCCCGCCACGCGCGCGGCGATGACCGAGCGCTCGCCGGCGAAGAGCTCGGCGGCCGTAGTGCCCGTCGTCACCACGCGTTCTTCCCGCTCGGAATCGCGCTGGATGATCACACGGACGTCTGACACCGGTCTCTCCTGACTGAAGGGGGCTGCGGCGCCATACCCGAGCGCGCGCACGAGTAAGGATCGTACCGACCCGGGACCGCCCTACGCGAAATCATTGCCCGCGGTCCCCTCCGGAGGCCTCCCCGGTCCTCTCCCCAAGGCCCCTTCAGTCCCCTCCGCAGGCCTCCTCGAAGAAGTCGAGGTTCTCGTGGAGCTCCTTCATCAGCCGGTCCCGCTCGGCGTCGTCCACCTGGACGGGGACGACGCCGTGGGCGCCGGTGAGGCGGCGGAATCCGCCCCGGCTCTCCAGCCGCCCCTGCACCCGTACCGGAAGTCCGACGAGGTGGGCGTGCCCGGCGATCCGGTAGGCCTCCTCGTCGAGGGTGATCCGGACGTTCGGCACGTCGGCCCCGGCCAGCACGCGCAGCCGCACCGTGCCGTCGCCGCGCGGCCCGGACCTGCGCAGCCGTACCACCGCTCCCGTGATGCGCACCGGGACCGCGGGCTCCTCGCGCAGGTAGCGGGCGCCCGCCTCGCGCAGCGCGGCCAGGTCGCCGGGCGAGAACTCGACGGGCTCGGCGCGGGGCGCGCACCCCTCGGGCACACCGGCCGCCGGGGCCCACTCGACGGCGATCCGGGCGCCCTCCGTGCCCCGGACGAGGGCGACGAGGGCCTCGGTGAGCTCGTGGCTCACCCCCGCCTCGACGGCGGCGTCGAAGGCGTCCATCCCGCCGGTGGCGCGCTGGTAGTCGATGGCCTCCCGGGCGGCGAACAGGGCCTGGTGGAGGCGGACGGCGAGGGGGCGGCCGCCGGCGACCGGGACGAAGGCCGTGAGCCGCCCGTCGGTGGCGGAACCGACGAGCACGTTCTCCAGGGCCGCGGCGGCGGAGCGGCGGTGGCGGGCGCCGTGGTAGCCGGCCCGGGCGCGGGTGGCGAGGGCGGCCGCGAGCAGCATCCGGCGGGCGGCGCCGCGCAGGCGGTCCTCGACGGTCCAGGAGGCCGCGCCCGCGGGTCCGGCGGGGACGTCGTGCCACCAGCGGATCTCGTCGCTGGGCACGGCGAGGGAGACGAGGACCTCGCGGGCGGAGGGCGAGCCGCTGCGGGACAGGGCGAGCAGGGCCTCGCCGAGCAGGTCGTCGCTGTCGGGGAAGGCGCGGCTCTCGGGCACCAGGAGGCTGGTGCCGCTGCCGCCGGGGCCGGGCGGGGTCCAGCGGCCGTAGCGTCCGGGGGCGCCGCCGCGCCGCTGCCAGCCGTGCCGGCGCAGCAGGGCGCTCAGCACGGCCGGGTCGACGTCGACGGGCTCGGGCGGCGGGTCGCTCCAGGTGGTGTCGGCGGGGTGCGGCCGGACCTGCCTCAGTGGCTCCTCGGTCGGGCGGTGCGTCACGGTTTCCCTCCCGTCCCGACCCGCGTCATGATCTCGCAGAGGGCCCGGTCGTCGAAGATGCGCGAGGTCGGTATCCGCACGGTGGTGCGGCGGCGGCCGGTGATCGGCTGTCCGGCGAGGTTGGTCCAGTAGCAGCAGTGCCGGAGGTCGAGCCGGTCGTGGCTGGCGCGCAGCCAGTCGTCCTGGGAGCGCGGCACCAGCATCACCACCAGGATCTTGTGCACCGACACGGGGGTGCGGGCGAGCTTCGCCAGGTGGTCGTTGTCGAGCGTGAAGGAGAAGGTGCGGCCCGGTGGGCTGGGCGGCACCTGGTAGGTGGCCTTGAGCTGCACCTTGATGGTGACCTCGTCGTCGACCGTGTGCCCGGGGGCGCTGTGGCTGACGTGCCAGTCGATGCCGTTGTCGGGAAAGGGCTGGGACAGCGAGCAGCCGGCGGCCGCCGCGACGGCGTGCAGATAGCCGACCTGCAGTGTCTCCATGCAGGCGGTGGTGGCGAGAGTGCCGCGAGAGGGAGCCGTGCGCTCGGGCAGCAGCCCGCCCCGTTCGGGCTGCGCAATGGCCATGGCCAACAGCCTTCCAGAACAAGTGATTCCCCGCTGCGGGCCGCTGAACTGCACCAACCCGTACTCCTGTTGTCTCCTTCCGGCGTACGGCGCAAACAGCCCGGGTATCACCGGATCGGGCAGCGGACGGTGCGTCAACTGCCGAAGGTGAACGAGGGGTTGTGTGGCTATGACGACGTGCTGGTACGAGGGGCCGCTGGCCGCCTTCGACACGGAGACGACGGGCGTCGACGTCGAGACCGACCGGATCGTGTCGGCCGCCGTGGTCGTCCAGGATGCGCCGGGTGTCCGGCCCCGGGTGAGCCGTTGGCTGGTGAACCCGGGGGTGCCGGTCCCCGCCGAGGCGACGGCGGTGCACGGACTGACGGAGGAGCACCTGCAGCGCAACGGCCGGTGGCCGGCGCCGGTGATGCACGAGATAGCGCAGGCGCTGGCCGAGCAGGCGCACGCCGGGCGCGCGGTGGTGGTGATGAACGCGCCGTTCGATCTGACGCTGCTGGACCGGGAGTTGCGCCGTCATCGCGCCTCGGCGCTCGGGCGCTGGTTCGAGTCGGCGCCGCTCACCGTGCTGGACCCGCGGGTCCTGGACAAGCATCTGGACCGCTACCGCAAGGGCCGGCGCACCCTGACCGACCTGTGTGCGCACTACGGCGTCGCCTTGGAGGGCGCGCACGACGCGGCGGCCGACGCCGTGGCGGCGCTGGAGGTGACGCGGGCGGTGGGCCGCCGGTTCGCGTCCCGGCTGGAGCGTCTCGCGCCGGGTGAGCTGCACACCCTGCAGGCGGTGTGGCACGCGGCCCAGGCGCGGGGCCTGCAGGCGTGGTTCGCGCGCAGCGGTGTGGACGAGGCGGTCGACCCGGCGTGGCCGCTGCGTCCGGATCTGCCGGCGGCTGCCTGAGTTGCCGGCGCGGGGGTCCGCGAGGGCATGAAAAAACCGGTCCGTCTGTGACGGACCGGCTGTTTCCGGTGGGCGATACTGGGTTCGAACCAGTGACCTCTTCGGTGTGAACGAAGCGCTCTCCCACTGAGCTAATCGCCCGGGAACGCACTGAACCATACAGGTCCGGGCACGCTTCCTTCAAACCGCTTCGAGGTGCCTGCGCAGTCCGCGCCGCCCGGACCGCATCATCAGCGCGTGGTTGGCGCGGAAGACGGGCCGTCCCGGTACGGCGAGCCGCCGCAGCAGCGGCTTGGTCACGCTGACGACCTGGTCGTACCGCGCGAGGCTGCCCGTCCCGCGCGGCGTGACCGTCCAGCGTGCCCAGCCCTCGATGTCCCCGGACAGCGCGGTCTCCAGCACACCGGCGGCGCGGTCGCGCCGCACCTCGCGCGCCGTGAAGGTCATGTCGTACGGCAGGACGGAGCGGATGCGGATGACCCCCGTGGTGTCGTCGAGCCGGGTCACCTCCCGGACCTGGCGCCACCAGCTCGGGTAGTCCTCGGGGCGTTCCAGCACGTCGTAGACGGCGGCGGGGGATGCGGGCAGGCGCCACAGACTGCGGAAGCGGTAATGGTTCCAGTCCATCCCGGCAGTCTGCCCACGCGCGGCGGGGACTGTCTGAGTACGCGCCTGAGTACCCGCACTCATGCCGCGCCGGGTGACCCGGACCACACTGCGATCCATGACCCACCTTCCGCCCCCGGCCGAGGAACTGCGGCTCCTCGACGCCGAACTCCGGCAACTGGACGCCCGGCGCTCGCAGTTGCTGACCCGCCGCGCCTGGCTGATCGCGGCCCTGCAGCAGACGCAGCAGTCGCGGCCCTGGGCCTCGGCGCAGCCCCCGGTCACCGCAGCGCCGCGCCCCGAGACGGCGGCGCCCAGCGTGCAGAACGTGCTGCTGGTCCTCGGCGGTGTCCTGCTCACGCTCGCGGCGGCGGTGTTCACGCTGGTCAGCTGGGGGCAGATGGGGATCGCCGGGCGGGCCCTGGTGCTCGGCGCGGTCACGCTGGCCACGCTCGCCGCGCCCGTGGCCCTGCTGAAGCGGGGGCTGCGGTCGACGGCGGAGGCCGTGGCGGGCCTCGGGCTCGCCCTGACCGTCCTGGACGCCTACGCGCTGCACGCCGCGGCCCTCTCCGGGACGGACGGGACCGGGTACGCGGCCGCGGCGTCGGCGGTGCTGGCGGCGGCCTGGTCGGCGTACGGTCTGCTGCCGGTCATGTCCGCGCTGCGCCTGCCCCTGCCCTCCGCCCTGGCCGCGGCCCAGTTCCCGCTGCTGCTGTCGGCCCTGGCCGCCGACGCGGGTCCGTACACGATCACCGCCGCGCTGCTGGTGACGGCCGGGCTCGACGCGGTGGCGGTGGCGCGGCTGACGGCAGGGGCGGTGCGGATCACCGCCGTCGTCGGTGCCTGCGGCATGGGCGGCTGGGGTGTTCTGGCTGCGGGCTGGCTGTCGTTGACGGCCGGCGGTCCGGGTGCGGCCTCCCGCGCCGGGGCGCTGCTCCTGCTCGCGGCGGCGATCGCCCTGGGCGCGGCCTGGCGGGGTCCGGGCATCGGGCACGCCCTCGGCCTGGCGATGACGGCCGGTCTGCTGGTCGTGGCCGCGCTCGGCGGGGTGGCGCGCTCCGGGCTGCCGTCGCAGTGGGCGGTCCCTGCTCATCTGGCCGTCGGTGTGGCCCTGTTGGCGGTGGTGCGGGCCGGACGGCTGCCGGACGCGATACGGACGGGGTTCGCCTGGGCCTCCGGTGCCGTGCAGGCGCTGGCGGTGCTGTGGACGCTGCCCGTTGTCGCCGTGGTGCTGCTCGGCCCGGCCGGTTGGCTGGGCCGGGTGTGGCGTGGTGCGCCGGCGGATGCCCGTACGGCGGTGCTCGTCGAGGCCCCCTGGCCGCCGGGCGCGGTGATGGCCCCGGTCGTGCTGGTGGGTGTGGCGGCGGTGCTCGCCCTGGCGGTCCGTGCGCAGGTGTGGCGTTCGCGGGCCCGGCTCGGTGCTCTCGGTCTGCTGTGGGCCACGGCGCTGGTACTCCCGGCCGTGCTGGAGCTCCCGTACGCCGCCGGCCTGCTGCTCCTGGGCGTCGTGACGGCGGCGGCACTGTACGCGTGCGGGGTCACGGCGTCGGCCGCTCAGGTCACGGCCCTCGTTCTGGCCCTGGTCACGGCCGCCGGCCTCACCCTGGTCTCCCTCGCGTCCCAGTCCGCGACCCTGGCCGTCCTGTCCGGGCTGACGGTGCTCTTCGCCGCGGCCTCGTGGCGGTCGGGTGCCGCGCCCTTCACCGCTCCGGCCGCTCTCGTGTACGCCGCCGCGCTGGCCTCGGCGTCCGGTGCCGCCGCGGACTGGCCCGCGGCCCGAACGGCCCTGCTGGTGCTGCTGGTTCCCGCTGCCGCCGCCGTGCTGGCGGCGCGCCTGGGCTCTTCCCGGGCGACGGTGCCCGTCGAGGCCGTAGGGGCCGCGCTCGGGCTGTTCGCCGTGGCGCTCGCCGTCACCGACCCGCCGATGCTCGCGCTGGTGCTGGCCCTGTGCGGGGTGATCGCCGCGGGCACGGCCCTGCGCGCCGAGCGGCGGCCCGTCGGCTACGCGGCCACGGCCCTGTTCGTCCTGGCCGCGTGGGTGCGCCTGGCCGCCTGGGACGTCGGCACGCCCGAGGCGTACACGCTTCCGGTGACCGTCCCGGCGCTGCTCGTCGGAGGGCTGCGCCGGCGCCGTGACCCGCGGGCCTCCTCCTGGACGGCGTACGGCCCCGGGCTCGCCGCCACCCTCCTGCCCGGCCTCGTCGCGGCCTGGGCCGATCCGCACTGGACCCGCCCGCTGCTGCTGGGCGGCGCGGCGCTGCTGGTCACCCTGCTGGGTGCCCGGCACCACCTCGGGGCGCCGCTGGTGCTCGGCGGCTCGGTGCTGGCCCTGCTCACGCTGCACGAACTCGCCCCGTACGTCGTGCAGGTGACGGGGGCGCTCCCCCGCTGGGCGCCTCCCGCCCTCGCCGGACTCCTGCTGCTCGCACTCGGGGCGACGTACGAACAGCGGATCCGGGACGTCCGGCGGGTGCGGGAGGCTCTGGGGAGGATGGACTAGGCGCGTCGGGGCCGTATCGACTGCGGACAAGCCCCGTGATGTCATACGTTCTTCGATCGGCCGTGGCGACGGCGGCACGGTCGGGCCGGGGGGCGGGAGAGGCATCATGACGGACTTGGGAGAAGCGTACGGCCGGGGTGCGGGCGCCGCGGACGAGGGGACGTTGGAGCGCCTGCTGTCGGTGGTGGGGGTGGGAGCCGTGGAGTTGCACACGGCCCCGCGGGGACTGCGGACGCAGGTCTCCGGTGTGCATGTGCTGGACGCCCTGGAACCGGCCGTCAGGCCACGGGAGTTACTGCTGGCGATCGGCGTGGACCCGGGGTCGGCGCATGCGGTCGACGTGGTGCGCCGGTCCGGTGAGGCCGGTGCGGCGGGTGTGGTGTTCGGCCCGGGACGGCCGGAGCCCACGGCGCGGGCGTTGCAGACGGCAGCGGAGGAGAGCGGCACGGCGGTGCTCTTCCGCACCGCCTGGTGCACCTGGGCGCAGCTCGTTGGGGTGCTGAGGGCCGGGCTGGCCGCAGCGGGTGCTCCGCCGATGCCCGCCACCAGCGGCGTGCCCCTGGGCGATCTGGATGCGCTGGCCGATGCGGTGGCTGCCCTGGTGGGAGGCTCGGTGACGATCGAGGACACGGAGTCGCGGGTACTGGCGTACTCGTCCACCGAGGAGAACGTGGACGAGATGCGCCGGCTGACCATCCTCGGCCGCCGGGTGCCGCCCTGGCGGGTGGCGGCCATGCGGGAGGCGGGGTTCTTCCAGGCGCTGTGGGGTGCGGGCGACGTGCTGCACCGGCCCGCCCGCGGGCAGGATCCGGAGCGGCTGGTCGGCGCCGTGCTGGCGGGCGGGGAGGCGCTCGGGTCCATCTGGGTGGCGGCGGTGGCCGGCCGCCCGCTGTCGCCGAACGCCGCGGAGACGCTGCGCGCGGCGAGCCGGACCGCCGCCGCCCACCTGCTGCATCACCGCACCCATAGCTCGGACGGCCGGCTGGTGGAGGATGCGGCCCGGGCGCTGCTGGAGGACCGTGGATCGGTCGAGGTGCTCGCGGAGCGGGCCTCGCTGCCGCCCCGGGAGCCCTGTGCCGTACTGGCAGTGGGCACCGGGCCCGGCCGCTCCGCGGACGACGGCCCGTCGGGGCTGTACGGGCTGCTGACCTTGCACTGCGCGGCCCTCGGGCACCGCGTCGTGGTGGTCCCGGCGACCGGCGGGACCCTGGTGCTGCTCGGCGGGCTGGAGCGCGCCGCCGAGCGGGCCGACGGCCAGGTCAGACGGCTCGGGACCGCACTGGCCGATCAGCTGTCGGGGACGACCGGTGCGGCGGTGAAAGTGGGGCTCGGCGATGTGGTCCCCGGCCTGGCGGGGGCACCCGCGTCACGCCGTTCGGCCGAGCGGGCCCTGCGGGCGCTCGTCGCGGCCGCCGGACCGCACACCGTCGCGCGGTGCGAGGACGTCGCGGACACCGTGGGCATCCTCCAGGTCGTCGACGCCCTGCGCGAGGTGACGCTGCCGCCGCGCACCTCGGTGGCCCGGCTGAGGGAGTTCGACGCCGATCACGGCGGCAGTTGCCTGGTGGAGACCCTGCGCGCCTACCTCGACCACTTCGGAGACGTGTCCGCCGCCTCGCGCGCGCTGGGCGTGCACGCCAACAGTCTGCGCTACCGGCTGCGCCGGATCAGGCAGGTGTCGGGGCTGGACCTGGACAGTCCCGACGCCCGGCTGCTCGCCCAGGTGCAGTTGCGGCTGGGTGGACAGGCCGACGGCGCACACCGCTGAGTGTCCGGCACCGAGGCGCGAGCGGGCCTGTGCCTGCCGCCGTTCAGCCGGGGCCACCATCCAAGGGCCTCCCCGTTGTCGCATCGCACAACGCCGGTTCCCCGCAGAGGAGTTGTTGCGTCCAGCCGCCGTGGCCGGACCCCGTGTCTTTTGACGACTCGACGAAGACGCCGTGCCTGTGCGGGCCGCAGCCTGGTGTTCCACCCGGGGCGGTCCCGGGCGCCGCGCGTACGACACCGGAAGGCTCACCATGACCGGACTGACCCCCGCCGCAGAACGGCGCGAACGGATCCTCCAGGAAGCGGTGCGGCAGCAACTGCTGGACGCCGAGCGGTCCCAGCTGGCCGCCTTCGTCGACCTCGACGGCGTCGCCGCGACCGTCGCGTCCCTGCACCGGGCCTTCCCCGCCACGCCGTCCGTCCTCCACGCGTTCGCCGCCAAGGCGAACTGCCTGGTGCCGGTGCTGGCGGAGCTGAGGCGGCTCGGCATGGGCTGCGAGGTGGCCACCGCGGGTGAGCTGGCCCGCGCGCTGGCAGCCGGATTCGCACCGGACCGGATCGTCTTCGACTCCCCCGCCAAGACGGAGGCCGAACTGCGGCACGCCCTCGCCCTGGGTGTGACCGTCAACGCGGACAACTACCAGGAACTGGCGAGGATCGACCGGGTGCTGGACGGCCGCTTCCCGGTCTCGCGGATCGGAGTGCGGGTCAACTCCCAGCTGGGCGGCGGCAGCATCGCGGCGATGAGCACGGCGACGAGCACCTCGAAGTTCGGCGTCCCCCTGGCGGACCCGGGAAGCCGGCAGCGGCTGCTGCGCGCCTACCGGGACCACCCGTGGCTGACCTGGGTGCACACCCACGCCGGATCGCAGGGCTGCCCTCTCGATCTCATGGCCGGTGGGGTCGGGCAGGCCGTGGCGTTCGCCGAGGAGGTCAACGCTTCGCTCGGGCGGCGCCAGGTCGTCGGCATCGACATCGGCGGCGGACTGCCCGTCAACTTCGCCGACGACGAGACCACGCCGACCTTCGACATGTACGTCCGGCAGCTGCGCGCCCACGCTCCCGCCCTGTTCTCCGGCGGGTACGAGATCGTCACCGAGTTCGGGCGGTCCGTCCTCGCCAAGAACGGGTTCACGGCCGCGTACGTCGAGTACACCAAGAGCATGGGCGGCCGGCCGATCGCGGTCACCCACGCCGGTGTGCAGGTGGCCACCCGGACGGTGTTCAACCCCGATGCCTGGCCGCTGCGCATCGAGGCGCACGACGCGCGCGGCAGGGTCAAGCGGGGCGGGCCGGTCCGCCAGGACATCGCGGGACCGGCCTGCTTCGCCGGGGACCTGCTGGCACGGGACCGTGCCCTGCCGCTCCTGGAACCGGGTGACATCGTCACCGTCCCGGACACCGGCGCCTACTACTTCTCGACGCCGTTCCACTACAACAGCCTGCCCGAGCCCGCCGTGTACGGGGTCCGGACGAGTGGTGACGGCGGGGATGTCCGCTTCGAACTCCTGCGTCCCGCACAGGATCCGTGGGACGTGCCCGTGCTCGAGCCCGCTGTCGGAGTGAGGTAGGGAGCACGCAGGTGGCACAGGCCAACCGTCGGCGCACCGGCCGGGACGGCCCGCTCCTCACCCAGCGCGCCGCCATCGTCTTTCTGCTCGCGGCCCTGGTCGGCATCGGTGCCACCGTCCTGTCGGCACTGGCCGGCAACACATGGCCCGTCGCGGTGAGTGTGGGCGGCGGGGTGACGGCGCCGGCCGTGCTGTTCTTCCACCAGATCATCGACTAGCCGAGCGGGTTCCAGGGGGCGCCGCCCCGGAACCCGCCCGTGTCCGTGCCCGTTACGGCATCCGGTCGCCGAGCAGCGCCAGGTTCTCGATGGCGGCGAGGCCGTACAGCGCGGTGTCGTTCGTGGACACCCAGGTGGCCTCGGCGCCCGGCACCAGCGCGACCGGGCCGCTCAGCTTCTCCGTCTTCCAGGGCGCGGACTCCTTGTAGCCGTCGGAGTTGTAGAACTTCTCCCAGGCCCGCTCGGCGAGCTTCTCGTCGCCGGTCTTGACGGCCGCGTACGCGTCGAGGCGCGAGTGGCCCTGGAACAGCAGCAGGCTGCCGAAGTCGGAGCCGTAGCGGGCCTTCTGCTCGGCCTTGGTGGCGTTGAAGTAGCGGCAGTAGTCGAAGTACGCCTCGTGGAACTCCGGCATGTCGACCAGGTCGATGAGCTCGGCGCACAGCTCGTTCAGGCCGAAGACGGCCGAGAGGTGCGAGACCTCCACCTTTGCCGCCCCGGCGACGGCGAACGTGCCGGTGTCGAGGTCGTACAGGCCGCTGCCCTGGACGAAACCGTTGGGCTGGGCGGCGATGGTCTCCATCGTGGACAGCACGCGGGCCCTGGCCTTCTCCCACTTGGGGCCCTTGCGCTCCCACTCCGTCAGCCAGGCCGACACCAGGCCGCTCCAGTCCGTGCCGAAGCCGATCGACAGGGCGTGCCGGTCGGGGGTGTACGGCTCGGTGCGTATCTTGCGCAGCGGGTCGAGGGCGAGGAACGTCTCGTCGGAGTCGACGTTGGCGTGCATGAGGTCGCCGACGCGTTCGTCCGCCGTGAGGAAGTAGTAGTAGCGCCGGTAGGTGGTGTTGGCGATGCGCTGCTGCTTGGCGCTGTCGGCGAAGTGCTGCACACCGTGCCGGGTGCCGAGGCCCGCCCACTTGCCCAGGTGGTAGACGTCGACCTCGCCGGTGTGCCGGGTCATCGCCTCGGCGAAGCGGAAGATGTCGGAACGCCCGGAGCGTAGATAGGCGAACCAGAGCCACAGGTCCGGCGACAGTTCGGAGTTGTCCCAGGCGTAGCCGCCGATGTCGTACCGCCACTGGTGCCGGAACGTGTCGTAGGTGTGCATGATGTCGCCGTAGTCCCAGAAGCCGTACCAGCGGCGCTGCTCCACCTGGTCCTTGTAGTAGGTGAAGAGGAAGTCGAGGTGGTCCTCGATCTTGGCCTTGGCCGGGGTGGAGCGGTCGGGCTCGGAGTACAGGTTCGGCCCGAAGACCTGGGCCTTGATGAGCTGCCTGGGCGGGGCGGCCAGCTGTGGCAGCACGCGGACGGCCTCGACCTGCTCGGCGAACCGGTCGGGGCTCGGGGTCGTCTCGTTGGCCCAGAAGAGGAGTTCGCAGGTGCGGGCGATGCCGTACGGGGTGCCGAACTCCGGCTCGTAGTCCTCGTAGGTGATGTTGAGGCCTTCGAGTTGCTCCGGGAAGGTGTCCTGGCCCATGCCGTCGTGGTAGAAGCGCAGGTCCATGGGCTGCGCCTCGGGCGACCAGAGCCAGAGGGTCACCTCGGCCTCGTCGGTGTGGGCGTCCCGGATGTCGAGCTGGGCGGGGAACTTCTCCCAGAAGTCGCGCAGCCCGAAGGAGAAGCCGCCGCTCGCCCCGCCGACGTAGCCGAAGCCGGACGCGCGCCGGCCACCGCCCGCGGCGACCCAGCCGTGTCCCTTCTTGGTGCGCTTGCGCAGGGTGAAGCCGTCGGCGGACAGTTGCGCGAGGGTGTAGTCGCCCCACTCGGGGATGTACTGCAGCCGGGTCGTCACCCGCTGGTCCCAGGTGGCGGGGCCGGGCAGCTTCCTGCCCTCGAACTGGGCCGCCTGCACGGCAGCTCCGGGGTCCCGGCGCAGTCCGGTGATGCCTTTGACGGCCTCGCGCAGCAGCCCGGTGCCGTCGCCGCCGATGCGGATGTGACGGTCGTACGACTCGTCCCGCAGGGGCACGGTGAAGCGGACGCCGAGGCCGCGGATGAAGTCGCCACTCGCCTTGCCCGGCTCCTGCCTGCCGTCGTAGGTGATGGTGTGCACCATGCGGAAGGAGTCGGCGCCCGCGTAGAAGTAGAGCCTGATCGAGAAGGGCAGCCAACTGCGGCCGCCCTTGCGGTGCTTGCCGTCGATGCGGACGACGGCGCGGACCGGGCCCGCCTGCTCGACCTCGGCCTTGGAGATCGCGCCGTCGAAGCGTTCGGTCCTGACCGCGCCGTGGTCCTCGTCCTCGATCTCGGGCTGGCGGATCAGTACGAGCCGGCCGTTCTTGGCGATCTCGGTGGAGCCCCGGGTGACGGACTTGACGAGCGTGGAGCCGGACGTGCCGATCCTCGCGGTGATGACGCCGGTGGAGATGTCGATGGCGCCGCCGCGCTGCCGCACGGTGACCTTCTTCTCGGGGGCGGCGGGCGTTCCGGCGGCGAGGGTGAGCTTGCCGTCGCCCGAGGCGACCGCGTGCGCGGTCCACTTGAGGGAGCCGTCGGGCCAGTAGGCGATCGGCCAGGACTGCACGGGTACGGCCTTGCCGGCGGCGTCCGTCAGCGCGAAGGTCTGGTCCTTCCGGTACGCGCCCTTGGGCCAGGGCACGCCGACGGTGGAGCCGGGTGCGGCGCCGAGGCCGCCGTCCTCCAGCCAGTCCAGGGTCACCGGGCCGGCGTCGGCCGCCTCGGCACCGGGCGCGGCCTGGGCGTCCTGCGCGCCCAGCGCCCAGCTGACCTGGGCGGCGGCTCCGGTGACGGCGGCCGCCTTGAGGAGGGACCTGCGGGGGATGGGAGACATGGCGATGCTGCCTTTCCTCGTCCGTGCGGGAAGCGAATCCGTTCGCGGGTCAGGGGCATGACAGAGAGAGGTGCGGCGCCGGGGCGCCGACCTGGGACTTGGGGGCCCCGCCGTTCAGCGGTGCAGGTACCGCTCCTCCACGGCGACCGCCGCGGCCGCCACGGCCCCGAGGACGGGGAGCGCCAGCGGCGCGGAGAACCAGGCGGACACGGCCACCACGGCCAGCCCGCCGACGATCAGGAAGGACCCGGCCGGGTCGAGCACGGTGCGGCGCCCGGCACGCGCGAGGAGCGTCCGCCAGCGTGCGCCCGGCTCCCAGGCCGCCGCCGCACGCAGCCCGGCCACGACGAGCCCGATCAGCGCGACGACGCCGACGGCCCCGACGAGCGACCCGCCGGGAATCCCCGCCCGGGCCGCCCGCACATCCACCCAGACCGCGGCCACCGCCGCCCACCCGGCGACCCCGGCGAGCCACCCGCCGCGCAGGGCGGCGCGGAAGTCGGCGACGAACTCCCGCCGGTCACCGCTCTCATGGGCGGTACGGCGCCGCAGATGCCGCGCCCCGGCGGCGAACGCGGCGGGGTAGGTGACGACTCCCAGTGAGGCCACCGCGATCCACACACCGGTCAGCAGACACTCGGCGAACACCGCGAACCTCTCGGCGAACGCCGACTCACCCCGTGCCTTCACCCGTGTCCCGGCCATGCCGCCTCAGCCCTTCAGACCCGACGTGGCCATGCCGTCGATCAGATGGCGCTGGAAGGCCAGGAAGAAGGCGAGCACCGGCAGCAGCGCGACCAGCGACATGGCGATCATGCCGCCGTAGTTGGCCAGCCCCTCCTGGTCGACGAACATCTTCAGGCCCAGCGAGACCGTGTACTTGTCGGGTTCGTTGAGATAGATCAGCGGGCCCATGAAGTCGTTCCAGGAGTTGATGAACGTGAAGATCGCGCTGGTGATCAGGGCCGGCCGGCTCAGCGGCAGCACGATCGACCAGTAGATGCGGAAGTGCCCGCAGCCGTCGAGCCGGGCCGCCTCGTCCAGCCCCTTGGGCATGGTGCGCATGAACTGCACCATCAGGAAGACGAAGAACGCCTCGGTGGCCAGGTACTTCCCGAGCAGCAGCGGCGTGTAGGTGTTGATCAGCTCCAGGTTGCGGAACAGCACGTACTGCGGGATCAGCAGCACGTGGTACGGCAGCAGGAGCGTGCCGATCATCAGCGTGAAGAGCAGATTCCGCCCGGCGAACCTGATCCTGGCGAAGGCGTAGGCCGTCAGCGAGCAGGACACCAGGATGCCGATGACGGAACCGACCGCGAGGAAGAGCGAGTTGAGGAAGAACGTGGAGATGGAGATGTCGGCGATGCCGTCGGCGAGGCTCGTGTAGTTGGCGATGACCGGGTCGCCCGGGAAGAGGTCCAGGCTGCCGACGATGTCCTCGCTCCTCTTGAAGGACCCGCCGACGACCCAGATCACCGGGTAGAGGATCACCGCGAGGATCAGCAACGACCCGATGTGCCATGCGAGGGAGCCGGGCAGCTTGCGGCGGAGCCTCCCGGTGGGCTTGATCTCGGTGAGCTGCGCACTCATCGGGCGCCCTCCTCGTAGTGCACCCAGCGCTTCTGGGACCAGAACAGCACCGCCGTCACCAGGGCGACCGAGACGAGCAGCAGCCAGGCCATGGCGGAGGCCAGACCCATCCGGCTGTTCTCGAAGCCCTGGACGTAGAGGTAGCAGGTGTAGACCATCGAGCCGTCGGCGGGACCGCAGGCGTTGCCGCCCGCGCCGCCGCCGACGATGTACGCCGAGCTGAAGATCTGGAAGGAGTGGATCGTCTCCAGCAGGACGTTGAAGAAGAGGACCGGGGAGATCATCGGCAGCGTGATGTTCCAGAACCGGCGCAGCGTGCCCGCCCCGTCGACCTCGGCCGCCTCGTAGAGCTCGCGCGGGACCTGCTTGAGGCCGGCCAGGAAGATGACCATGGGGGCGCCGAACTGCCAGACGGTGAGCGCCACCAGGCTGTAGATGATCATGTCCGGGTCGCCGGTCCAGCCGCCGGCGTCGATGCCGAGGATCTTCTGCGTACGGTCGACGATCGCGTCGTCCGAGAAGATCGCCTTCCAGACGATCGCGACGGAGACACTCGCACCGATGAGCGAGGGCGCGTAGAAGGCGGCCCGGTAGAAGGCCTGCCCGCGCCTGCTCTGGGCGAGCAGCAGGGCCACGCCGAGGGCGGCGATCAGCTTGAGCGGCGTGCCGACGGCGACGTACCAGAGCGTCACCTGCACCGAGTGGCGCCAGCGCGGATCGCCGAACATCTCGGAGAAGTTGTCGAGGCCGATCCACCGGGGCGCGTCGAACAGGTTGTAGTCGGTGAAGGCGAAGTAGAGCGAGGCGATCATCGGGCCCGCTGTGAGCAGCAGGAACCCGGCGATCCACGGGGACATGAAGAGATAGCCGGCCAGGTTCTCCCGGCGCCGCCGCCGTGTGAGGGCGGCGGGGCGCCCGGGCTTCACCGGACCGTGCCGCGGCTCGGAGTCCTGGGACAGGCCCTCCATCGCAGGGGCGTGTGTCACGGTGGTTCCCATCAGGTGCCGAGAGCCGTCTTCGACTCGGTGAAGAACTGCTTGACGGCTTCCGCCACGGACCTCTTGCCCAGACCCATCTCCTCGGCGATGCGCAGGAACGCCGACTCGCAGATGTCCGCGCCGTTCGGGTGCGGGGTGATGGGCTCGAGGACGCCGGACGTGACGAGGGACTGCTCGTAGGCGGCTATCGCCTGGTTGACCGGGTCGGTCGGCTTGTACGCGTCGAACTGGGCCTGCGTCGCGGGCACGCCCCGGTCGTAGCCCATGATCCTGGCGACCTCGGGGTCGTGCACCATGAAGTCGATGAACTGGGCGACCTCCTTGGGGTGCTGGGTGCGCCTGGAGGCGCTCAGCATCAGGGAGCCCAGGTACTGGCCGGTCTTCTTGCCGTCCGTCGTCGGGATGGGAGCCAGGCCGTACTCGCTCTTGCCCTCGGCGGTGTAACGGACGGTGAAGTTGTCCCAGGTGAACTCGCCACCGGCGAGCTCCGCGGCGACCGCCGACTTGGGCTTGATCTGGGCGACCTTCTTGGGGTCGGAGTAGAGGCCCTCCTCGACGCCCTTCCTGGCCTTCGTCCACCAGTCCGTCAGATCGGCCTCGGTGAAGCCGAGTCCGTCCTCGGTGAAGAACGCCTTGCCGTTCTGGCGCAGGTAGAGGTCGTAGAGGTACATGACGCCGTACATGCCGCTGTCGCCGGCACGGCCCGTCCTGTCGCGGATCCTCTTCATCGCCGCGTCGAAGTCGTCCCAGGTCCAGCCCTGCTCCGGCTTGACGCCGGCGCGCGTGTAGACGGGCTTGTCGATGACCAGAGACATGGAGTTCGAACCGACCGGGACGCCGAGGAGTTTGCCGTCGATCTCCCCGAACTTGTCGAGACCCGCGCGGAATCCCTCCATCCGGAGGTGGCCGGCCTCGGCCTGCTCGCTGAGATCGAGCAGGACGTTCTTCGCGTCGTATTTCCGGAGGAAGCCGATCGCATTCTGGAACACGTCCGGCGGATTTCCGCCGGAGGCTTGGGTGTTGAACTTCTTCCAGAAGTCGAGATAAGGCTGGAAGTCCGTTTTCACCTTGATCTTCGGATACTTCTTGTGGAAGAGCTCGATCGTCTTGTTGATTCTCTCGGCGCGATCCTCCGCACCCCACCACGCATAACGGATCGTCACCGTCCCGTCCGCGGAGGCCCCTCCGTCGCCCCCGCACCCGGTCGTCGCGACCAACCCAAGCGTGGCTGCCGTGGCTCCGGCCGCCTTCAGGACGGTACGTCTCTCAACATTCCTGCCGTTCACCACGGTTGGACCTCCCCGCACGTCGTCCCGCTCGCATGAATCGTTTCAAGTAAGCGCTTGCTGGCACAAGGTACGGAGGGGCTGAGAGTGCGTCAATGATTCGGACAAGATTTTCTTACCGAAGCGGTGGGTGACCGAGCGGGCCCAGGGGGTGAGCACCGGGGCAGGTCCGGCGATGCCCCTGGTGGCGGCAGGCTGACCGGAGCACCGAACCGGGAGGGGCGAGCCGACCGGTTCCGTGCGCGGCCGGAACTCGACGGTCGGGGTGGCGGGAGGGGCTGCGGCGACGAGGGTTCGTTTCAGCCATGGGGCGCCGGGGCGGGCCGTTGCGGGTGGGGTGGCGGCACGAACGGGGCGGGGGCTTGAGCGGCCTTCTCGGGTCCTGGGCGGCCCGAGGAGGCGGATCTCGGCCCCGGCCCCCGTCCGCGCCGCTGGGGCACCCCTCAGCGCGCGGGGGACCTGGGCGATCACACCGCCAGTCAGTCCGATGCGGCCTGTCACGCAAAGCTCCGCCAAGACCCGCTCGGCAGGGCCCCGGCAGCCCTCGGCGGCCGGGACTCCTCGTCACCGAGGCGGTCGCGAGCGCCCGGCGGACCACCACCGCCGGAGACCTTGAAGCGCCGGCCCGGACGGAGCCCGGCGCGCGGCGCCCCGGCAGGCACAACGACGGCGGCCCACCTGCGCTTGAGCAGGTGGGCCGCCGGTCCGGGTGGGCGATACTGGGTTCGAACCAGTGACCTCTTCGGTGTGAACGAAGCGCTCTCCCACTGAGCTAATCGCCCGGACGCAGGAAGAAGATTACCCCATGTCAGGGGGTGCCTGTGACGCTCACTGGTCCTTGATCTTCCACGGCATCATGACGCCGAACTTCCACAGGTAGAAGCCGGCCAGTACGCCCACGATCACCAGCCCGATCGACGTCAGGATGATGTTGCGGCGCCGCACCCTGGGATCGAGGGCGCGCTGGGCCGCCTCGGTGACCTTGCGCTTGGTCCAGCGGAGCACCAGCTGGGCCCAGACGAACTCCGTCGCCCAGATCGCCATGCCGCCGAAGATCACGACCCAGCCCGGACCGGGAAGGGGCAGCATGATGACGCCGGCCACGACCACCGCGAGCCCGATGATGAAAACGCCGACCTGCCAGCTCACGTGCAGCGCCCGACGGGCCTTGATGAATTCCGGCGCCCGTGAGCCGAGCCCGCGGTCCTGCTCGCCGTGCACCTCGCCCGTCCCCGTCTCGTCCGACGCCACGGCCACCTCGCCCGGCTCGTTACTCCCCGTATTCATACGGACAAACACTACCCGAGCGAAACCAGTCACCGGAATGGACGCACGACGCGGACGATCTCTCGGCCGGAAGAGTTACGTAAAGGCACGCAAAACACTCAGAGGGGTTTACAACGGCACCGTAGGTGGCATGTCGATTTCGCCGACGTGCGAATCCCCGAGCGCACACTGAGCGAAAGGCCCTGGCGCTTATGAACACCACGGTCAGCTGCGAGCTGCACCTGCGCCTCGTTGTGTCGAGCGAGTCCTCCCTGCCTGTCCCCGCAGGCCTGCGGTACGACACGGCCGACCCCTACGCCGTGCACGCCACCTTCCACACCGGAGCCGAGGAAACCGTCGAGTGGGTGTTCGCCCGCGACCTCCTCGCCGAGGGGCTTCACCGCCCTACGGGCACCGGCGACGTCCGCGTCTGGCCGTCGCGCAGTCACGGTCAGGGCGTCGTGTGCATCGCCCTGAGCTCACCGGAGGGCGAGGCCCTGCTGGAGGCCCCGGCGCGGGCCCTGGAGTCCTTCCTGAAGCGGACCGACGCCGCCGTGCCGCCCGGCACGGAACACCGGCACTTCGACCTCGACCAGGAGCTCTCGCACATCCTGGCGGAAAGCTAGGGCGAGGCCCCCACAAAGCCGCCCGGCGCCGTCGACTCGGGGAGACGGCTCGGGCCTGGACAACCGCACATGGGATGACACCGGCGCCGGTACCGCGGCTCAACGCGGCACGGCGCCGGTTCGCGTCCCGGGCCCCTCCCCCGCTGCCGCGGCGCGGGAACCCTGGCGGGCCCGGCGCCGTTGTATTCGAAGCCATGTGCGGGCATGAGGGCGGTCCGGCGGTGGGCGGAGCCGTTACCATCGGCCAGCATCGGCGGGCGCCCGCCCGACCCTCAGGCCAGGGAGCAAATCGTGCTGATCACCCACGACACCCGGTGCGCCCTCGACACCGTGGTCGATCTGGTGAACACCGCACCGGAGGACGACACGGCGTCGGACGGGCTGCCGGACGTGCCGGCCCTCCTGGACTTCGTGCGGAACCACGAGATCAGCGATGTCGGGGTGCTCTCGGAGTTCGACCTCTCCGCGGTGCGCAAGATCCGCGAACGCTTCGCCGCCGTCTTCGCCGCCCCGGACGCCCGGGCCGCGGCCGGCCAGATCAACGAGCTCGTCGCGGCCGCCGGCACCACGCCCCGGCTCACGGACCACGACGGCTACGACTGGCATGTGCACTACTTCGCGCCCGGCGCCTCCGTCGCGGACCATCTGGCCGCCGACTGCGGCATGGCGCTGGCGTTCTTCGTGGTCGCCGGGGAGCAGGAGCGGCTGCGGCGGTGCGAGGCGCCCGACTGCCGGCGCGCCTTCGTCGACCTGTCCCGCAACCGCTCACGGCGCTACTGCGACAGCCGCACCTGCGGAAACCGGCTGCACGTGGCCGCGTACCGGGCGCGCCGCAAGGAGGCGGCGGGCTGACGCCGTCGCGTGGTCGGGGGGCGCACAGGGGGTCGATGCCGACGCGGCCCCGGCGGATGGCGCCGGGGACCGCGGGTACGGCTCACAGCAACAGCAGATCGTGCAACGAGGCCATGAGCAGCAGGCTCCCGATCACCGCCAGGAAGATCATCAGCGGTGGCTGGGACAGGGCGAAGAGGCAACCACGCGGCTCGTCCCGCCGGGGACATGGCTGGTCCTGCGGCGGTGCGGGGTCCCTCTGTTTCGTCGTGTCGAGCATCTCGCGGCGATGATGACGCAGTCGGCCCGCCGGACGCGATCAGTGCCCTCGTACCGTGCGGGAGTGCGCCGATTCCGTGAGGTCCGGGTCGGGTTGTGATCATTTCCGCGCGCCCGCGGACGCACTGTGACGATTCAGCCCCGGGCGGGCTGCCCCGTCATATGCCGTGCTTCTTGAGGATGGCCTCGATGTCGCTGAAGTCGTCGTCGCCGCGGGAGGCGGGCGCGGGCCGGGTCGCCGGGCGGGTGCCCTGGCCCAGGGAGGGCGCCGCGGCGGCGGGGGCCACCGCATCGGGCCGGCCGGCCTCGCGGGCCGCCGCCCGGCGCTCCTTGCGGGTGCCGCCGCGGCGGCGCTCCACGGCCCGGGTGGTCATGAAGAGCACCCAGGCGAGACCGAGCACGCCGAACCCGGCCCAGGCCGTCGGGCTGAACGCGGTGTCGGCCAGCCACTCGACGACTCCCGTCATCACCAGGCCGATCGGCACGAGGGAGTAGGCCGCGATACGGACCGCCGCGAGGTACCGCTTGCGGTACGCCGTGACGATCGCAATGCCCAGGCCTGCCGCGGACACGGCGGAGCAGACGGTCTCGGCAATCATCCGGTCCTCCAGGCGTGGCGCGGTCGGGTCGGGGGACTTCGTCCCTTCCATCCTGCACCCGCCGTACCCCGGGGGGCCATGCCACGGCCCGACATCAGGGACATCTCCGGGTCACCTCCCGCGCAGGTGCCGGTGCGGGCTGCGCCCCCGGTCCGCACTGCTGGGAGACTGTCGGCATGAGCGACTCCTCCTCCGACCGTTCCGCCGCCCCCGTCCTCGAGGTCTGGTGCGACCTCCAGTGCCCGGACTGCCGTACCGCGCTGGACGATCTCCATGCCCTGCGCGCCCGCTACGGCGACCGCCTGGAGGTGCGGCTGCGGCACTTCCCGCTGGAGAAGAACAAGCACGCCTTCGCCGCCGCCCAGGCCGCGGAGGAGGCGTGGGAGCAGGGCCGCGGCTGGCCGTATGCGGAGGCTCTGCTGGGGCGGGTGGAGGAGCTGTCCCGTAAGGGGGAACCCTTCCTGGTCGAGCTGGCCCGCGAACTGGGCCTGGACGCCGAGGAGTTCGACACCGCGCTGGTCGACGGCCGGCACATCCTGATCGTGGACGCCGACCAGGCCGAGGGCAAGGCGATCGGCGTGAGCGGTACCCCGACGTATGTCATCGGCGGTGAGCGGCTCGACGGCGGCAAGAGCCAGGAGGGCCTGCGCGCGCGCATCGAGGAGATCGCGGACCGGCTGCTGGCCGGGCAGGAGCACTGACCGCACCCGCGCCCGGCTCCTGGGCTGCTACAGCAGCGGCTTGTACATGGCGTACTGCTCGGTCTCGTAGCCGAGGGAGGCGTAGAGCCGTTCGGCGGGGGCGTTGCCGGCGAAGACGTTGAGGCCGAGGGTCCGCCTGCCCTCGGCGATCGTCTGGGCCTCGGCGAGCAGCATCAGCGTGCGGCCGTGGCCCTTGCCCCGGTGGGCGGCGTCGGCTTCGACGTCGTAGACGAACGCGCTGTTCTCGCGCACCGCCAGCCACAGGGTGCCCACCGGTGTGCCCAGGTGCTCGACGACGCTGATGAGCACGCCGGGGGTGGCGAGGCCCTCGGGCAGCAGGGCGGCGTGGTCGCGCTCCGACTTGGCCCGGGCCTCGGCTTCCGGGACGCCCCGTTCCGTCCAGCTGCGCGCGTAGTCCTCCAGGCCCTTCTCCAGCCAGGGCCCGAACTCCGCGTCCGTCATGGGCCGGGCGCGACTGCCCTCCGGCAGGTCGGGCGGGGTGTCGCCGAGCCGCTTCTCCATGCCGCGGTTGCGGACGACGTAGCCGAGCGCCGTGGCGAGCCGGACTCCCGCCTCGGACGCGGCGGGGACCCCGGCCTCGATGCGGCGGCACCCCCAGCCGCGCGCCACCTCCTCCGCGGCGAGTGCGGCGACCGTGCCCCGTCCGCGTCTGCGGTCCGGTTCGTCGATGTGCAGCTTCGTGATCCGGGCCACCCCGGTGCCGAAGACGGGGTGCGTGCCGAGGTGTATCGCCCCCACGGGACGGCTGTTCACACACACCTGGAAGCGGCGTGAGCGCGTCCCGTCGGCGTTCTGCTGAAGCGGCTCGATCGGCCGCAGGGTCGTGGTCATCAGGGGTGTTCTACCCGCAACCACGGCCCTGGTCAGCCGAATTTCCGGGGCTTTCAGGGGTCGAGGTCGTTCCCGGCCCGCTCGTCGAAGATCCGCATGGCCTTGGCGGTCACCGGGCCGGGGGCGCCGGGCAGCTCACGGCCGTCGACGCGGTGCACCGCCTGCACGTCCCGCAGGGTGGACGTCAGGAAGATCTCGTCGGCCCGCTCCAGGACGTCCAGCGGCAGGTCGGTCTCCTTGGCGCCGGTCCATTCGACCGTCAGCGCACGGGTGATGCCGGCGAGGCAGCCCGAGGCGAGCGGCGGCGTGTGGATCTCGCCGTCGAGGACGACGAAGACGTTCGACCCGGTGCCCTCGCACAGCTGCCCCACCGTGTTGCCGAACAGGGCCTCGGACGCGCCTTGTTCGCGGGCGCGGGCGAGAGCGACGACATTCTCGGCGTACGAGGTGGTCTTCAGGCCGGTGAGCGCGCCGCGCTCGTTGCGGGTCCAGGGGACGGTGATCACGGCGGTGGAGTCGGGGCGGCGGGTGGTCTCGCCGAGGGCGACGACCAGGGTCGGGCCGTGCTCGCCGCGGTCGGAACCGAGGGGGCCGTGCCCGCCGGTGTAGGTGATGCGGAGGCGGCCGAGCGGCACGGGGTTGGCGCCGAGGACGGCGGCGCAGGCGCGGCGCACCTCGTCGTGGTCCGGGTCCGGCAGGCCGAGGCCGCGCGCGGACCGGGTCAGCCGGTCCAGGTGCCGGGTGAGCGCGAACACCCGGCCGTCCACGGCCTTCACCGTCTCGAAGATGCCGTCGCCCACGGTCAGCCCGTGGTCGAAGACGGAGACGCGGGCGGACTCGATGTCCTGCAGACCGCCGTCGAGCCAGATCTTCACGTCAGGTCCTCTCCACTCACCTCGTACGCTCCCGACGCTATCGCGAGCAGCCGGGACGCCTTCAGCTCGGTCTCCCGCCACTCCCCCTCGGGGTCGGAGCCCCAGGTGATGCCGGCGCCGGTGCCGAAGCGCAGCATGCCGTCGGCCCGGTCGATCCAGAAGGTTCGGATGCCGACGGCCAGCTCTCCGGCCCCCCGGTCGGCGTCGACCCAGCCGATGCCGCCGCAGTACGGCCCCCTGGGCGCCGTCTCCAGCGCGTCGATGATCCGCAGCGCGCTGGACTTGGGCGCGCCGGTGACCGAGCCGGGCGGGAAGGCGGCGCCGAGCAGCTCCGCCCAGCCTGCGCCCTCGCCCAGCTCGCCGCGGACCGTCGACACGAGGTGGACCAGCCCGGGGTGCTTCTCGACGGCGCACAGGTCGGGCACCGTGACACTGCCCGTGGCGCACACCCGGCCGATGTCGTTGCGGACAAGATCCACGATCATCACGTTCTCGGCGTAGTCCTTCTCCAGCAGGTCCGCCTCGGTGCGGCCGGTCCCCTTGATCGGCCCGGACTCGACGGTCCGGCCGTCGCGCCGCAGGAACAGCTCGGGGGACGCGGTGGCGATCTCCACACCGTGCCCGGGCAGGCGGATCGTTCCTGCGTACGGTGCCGGGTTGCCGCGGGCCAGCAGCGCGGTGAGCGCGTCCACGTCGGCGTCGGCCGGGACGGGCGCGGACAGCACCCGGCACAGATTGGCCTGGTAGACCTCGCCGGCCGCGATGTGCTCGCGGATCCGCCGCACCCCGGCCGTGTACGCGGCGCGGTCGAGCGAGGACGTCCAGTCACCGGCAGCGGGTCCGCGCCATGCGCCGGGCACGGGAACGGGCACGTCCGCCGTCCGGACCTCCGCGAAGCGGGCGCAGGTCAGACGGCCCTCGAAGTCCGCGCAGACGGCCCAGAAGCCGCTGGACTCCAGGGCCTCGGGATCGTCGGTGACGTCGAGGAGCCCGGTGGCGACACGGTCACCGAAGCGGGCGAGAGCAGGGAGGTCGAGCACGCCGTCGAGTCTAGGGCGGGTGTCCTGCGGGTGGCCGGGGGATGTCCCGTCGGGCGGCCCTGTGACCTCACTGAGCAGGGGAAGCGCAGCACGCTGCACAAACGCGTTTTTGTACTGGCCCCGGTATCCGCTAGAGTTCAACACGTCGCCGGGCCGCGAGAGCGGTCCGAACCGACAGGCGGACGTAGCTCAGTTGGTAGAGCGCAACCTTGCCAAGGTTGAGGTCGCGAGTTCGAACCTCGTCGTCCGCTCGAAGGAAGAGGGGGCTTCCCGGCCCCCTACACTCCTGGTGGAGTGGCCGAGAGGCGAGGCAACGGCCTGCAAAGCCGTCTACACGGGTTCAAATCCCGTCTCCACCTCCAAGGACGATTAGCTCAGCGGGAGAGCGCTTCCCTGACACGGAAGAGGTCACTGGTTCAATCCCAGTATCGTCCACTGGATCTTTCAAGATCCCGACCCGCGCGATTAGCTCAGCGGGAGAGCGCTTCCCTGACACGGAAGAGGTCACTGGTTCAATCCCAGTATCGCGCACGCAGTGCCCATGATCCGATGCGCTCGGTCATGGTCCCGAGGACGATTAGCTCAGCGGGAGAGCGCTTCCCTGACACGGAAGAGGCCACTGGTTCAATCCCAGTATCGTCCACAGCACCGAGGAGCCCCCGGCCGTTCGCGGCCGGGGGCTCCTGTCGTGTCACGACATCACGTCACGACGAGAACAGCATGTGGCCGAAGCTCTTGTTGCGGTGGTGACCGTGGTGGCCGTGGTGCCCGTGGCCGCCGTGCGGGGCGCCCCAGGCGGGGGCCGGTGGGGCCGGGTAGGCCTGCGGGGCGGGCGGGGGCGGCGGGGCGGCCTGGGACCACTGCGCTTCCAGGCGGGTCAGCGACTCCAGCTCGCCGTAGTCGAGAAAGATCCCGCGACAGCCGCTGCACTGCTCGATCTGGACACCGTTGCGGTTGTACGTGTGCATCGGCGCACGGCACTTCGGACACTGCATGGTCGTTCAACTCCTCGCCGGTGGGTCCTGCTTCACATCTCGCCAGGACAGACTCCGTCCCGCTGTGGTCGGTTGCACCCTACTTCGCGTGGTCCCGCCCCAACTCCGGCGGGACGGTAGCCATTCGGTCACAGGCGTCCACGACCGACTGCTCCACCTCGTCCAGCGGGCGGCCGGCCGCGAGTGCCTTGGTGACGGCCCGGGCGGCGGTCTGTGCGGTGAGGGCGCGGGCGGGGATGTCGAGGGCCGGCCACGGGTCGCCGTCGGCGGGGACGGCGGGGCCGCCGGCCTCCCGGTAGGCGGTGAGGAACCGGGTCCATTCGTCGGGCGGGAGCAGGCCGCAGGCGTACCAGGCGGCCGGGCGGGCGAGGTCCCAGGCGGGGACGCCGACGCCGAGGTCGTCCACGTCTATCAGCAGCCAGGGGCCGTCGGGGGCGGGGTGACGGACGAGCTGTCCCAGATGGAGGTCGCCGTGGCAGAGCGTGCCGCCGTCGGGCATCGGGGCTTCGGCGCGGGCCCAGGGCGGGAGGGTGGCCCAGGCGCGCAGGACGGGGGCGGCCGCGGGGTGCGGACCGGCCTCGCGGAGCCGGCCGATGGCCTGAGCCGCTTTGACGGGGCCGCGCATGGCGGGCAGGTCCACGGGGGCCGGGGTGCGGTGCAGGCGGGCGAGGAGCGTGGCGGCCGCTTCCCAGGGGGCGGCGTCCGGGTCGTCGGGATCGACGGGGGTGCCGTACGGCCAGAACGTCGTGAGGCGGCCGTGCAGGTCGGCCGGGGCCTGGTCCAGTGGGGGCAGGAGGATGTCGGGGTGGTGGGTGGCGAGGGTGAGGCGGCCGGTCAGTTCGGCCGGGTCGGTGCCCGGGGCGTGGGCCTTCGCGACGGTGTCCGCGTGCCGCACCACCAGGCCGTCGGGGCGGTCGCCGAGCGTGGTCGCGCCGCAGGGGCAGGGAGAGGAGCGTGCGTGGGCGGTGGCTCGGGCCTTGGCGGTGAGGTCGGCTATGAGCGGGCCGGGGGCGGAGGTCACCGGCCGAGAGTACGTGCAGTCAGGGACCCGGCCATGCGGAACGGTTCGTTCCGGATGCTCGGCGCTTGCGGGACAAAAACAATGCCGGCGCAGCTCCCCAGCTGCGCCGGCATTTGTGCCGTCCGCCGCACCCCCGTCCCCACGGGGTTTCATGGGTGTGATGTCCCCGCCCGGACCGCTCTTCCGGGCCTGGGGGTCGCCGCTCAGCGCCCCAGCATCTCTCCCACGGACGACGCCTGTGTGGCCACTGTCTCCCACCCGTCGAAGACGAGGAGGAGCAGGACCGCGAGGGGAAGGGCCATCAGCGTCGCCACCACCGGGTGGCGACGGCCCTGGCGGCGGCGGAACGCGGCGGCGTACACCTTGCGTCCCTCTTCGCGGAGCAGCGTCCGCGGAGCCGTCTGGGCCATGGTCCCTCTCCTGCCCGTTATCGGTTGTCGTTTGCAGCGGCGGGCGTCTGACCTCGGGGGACGAGTGCTGTCACCCGCCGCTTGACCTCAAATCTAGGCGTCCGGCCCTGCCCCGGCGTCATGCCCTCGTACCGATTGCCGGGCCTCCCGGAGGATGAGCCGCCACCTGCGGTGTACTCCCCTGGGTGGAGACGGGGACGCGGGTCTCAGGGTCTTCCCCGACGGGGCGACCCTGATCATCCCTCTTTGTCCGGGCTCTCCTCCCGCGGAACCGGCTGTTCCACCAGCGCCAGCACCCGATTCGCCATGAAGCGGGCGGTACGCACGACCGTCCCGCTTCGGGTGACTTCGCTCACTTCCACGACACCTCGGCGTACCGCCGTCTCCACCCTGCGGCCCGCTCTGCTCGCCACCACCTCGTAGGTGCGCGTCGTGTCCCCCGCGTCCACGACTATCTCCACGCGATCACCCTTCACAGGACCAATCCCCCTTCTGCGACGGGTGGTTGGGATCCCCTGCAGCGCGAAGTCCGCCTCTTCGCGCCCTCCCTGACCACCTTTCAAGTCTCCCACCCACCACTGACAATCCATCACGCCGAGAGGGCGCGGCCTCTGCGCGCGGGCGGCCGTGGAAACGTAAGCTGTGGCTCGTCACAGGACCGGGCAGCGGGGATGAACATGGCGATGATGCGCCTGAGGCGCGAGGACCCGCGCGTCGTCGGCTCGTTCAAGCTTCACAGACGGCTCGGCGCGGGCGGGATGGGCGTGGTCTACCTGGGCTCCGACAAGAAGGGGCAGCGGGTCGCGCTCAAGGTCATCCGTCCCGACCTGGCGGAGGATCAGGAGTTCCGCTCCCGCTTTGCCCGTGAGGTCTCGGCAGCCCGGCGGATCCGCGGCGGCTGCACGGCGCGGCTGGTGGCCGCCGACCTCGACGCGGACCGGCCCTGGTTCGCCACCCAGTACGTGCCGGGCCCGTCCCTGCACGACAAGGTCGCGGCCGAGGGACCGCTCGGCGCGGCCGATGTCGCGGCCGTGGGCGCCGCCTTGTCCGAGGGCCTGGTCGCGGTGCACGAGGCCGGGGTGGTGCACCGGGACCTGAAGCCGTCCAACATCCTGCTGTCCCCGAAGGGGCCGCGGATCATCGACTTCGGCATCGCCTGGGCCACCGGCGCCTCGACGCTCACCCATGTCGGTACGGCGGTCGGCTCGCCCGGCTTCCTCGCGCCGGAGCAGGTGCGCGGGGCCGCGGTCACCCCGGCCACGGACGTGTTCTCGCTCGGTGCCACCCTCGCGTACTCCTCGATGGGCGACTCGCCCTTCGGGCACGGCAGTTCCGAGGTGATGCTGTACCGCGTGGTGCACGAGGAGCCGCAGCTGCACGGCGTGCCCGACGCGCTGGCCCCGCTCGTGCGTGCGTGTCTGGCGAAGGACCCCGAGGAGCGGCCGAGCACGCTGCAACTGTCGCTGCGGCTCAAGGAGATCGCGGCCCGGGAGTCGCAGGACCTCGCCGGCGTCCGGCCGCCCGCGCCACGCGGCGCCGAGGGCGACCGGCCCGTCGACACCTACCCCGAGCGCACCCGGCGTCCGCAGGGGCAGCAGGGCGGCGGGGTCTCCGGGGCGCAGCGGAGCCGGGGCACTCCCCCGCCGCGGGGTTCCGCCCCGTCCCGGGACGGCCATCCGTCGCCGGACGGTCCGCCCTCCCAGAGCGGGACGGGTGGGCGCGGCGGGGCCCGGGCGACCGGAGGCGGCAACCGCGGCAGGACTCCGGGGCGCGGGGCGGGCGCCTCGCGGGGCGGCACCTCGTCGCGGTCCGGGTCACGGCCGACGCCCACCGGCCGCAACGGCACGCGGTCGGGCAGCGGCAGCCGCCCCGCCCCGCACAGCGGCACCGGGCGCCCGGCGCCCAGGAACACGGGGACGAAACTGCGGCCCGCCAATCCGCGGTTGCTGCGGCAACGGCTGTTCGTGTTCGTCGTGGTGACGCTGCTGGTGGCGGTGGGCATCGCCCTGGTGCAGGGCTGCCAGGGCCCGGCGCGGGGACTCGGCGGTGACAGCGGCGGGGTGCTGCGGGAGCGCGTCCAGCAGGACGATCACCCGCGGGGCTTCTAGCCGGGGCCGCCGGCCGGGAGACGACGGCCGCTGTCCGGCGCGGCGTCAGAGCTCCGGCAGGATCCGCTCGAAGAACTCCCGGTCCCCGTCGAAGACCGGGTCCAGGGCCAGGAACTCCCGCGGAGTGACCCAGCGGGCCTCGGCGACCTCGCGCGGGTCGGGGACCACCTCACCCGTGTCGGCGCGCGCGATCCACCAGTGGAGGCGGAAGCGCAGGTCGTCGGTCTCCGACTCCCAGACCTTCGCCTCCGGTACGACGGTGAGGCCGGCCTCCTCGCGCACCTCCCGGACGACCGCCTGCTCCTGGGTCTCGCCCGGCTCGACCTTGCCGCTGAGCGGCTGCCAGTAGCCGGGGCGGGCGACCCCCGGTCCGCGCCGGACGGCGAGGAGGCGGTCGCCGCGCAGGAGCACGGCGACGACGGCCTGGCGCTGCTCCACGTGACGTCCTCAGACCTGGGGCCGGCCGGTGGCCACGGCGTAGAAGGCCACGGCGGCCGCCGCGCCCACGTTGAGGGAGTCGACGCCGTGGGACATGGGGATGCGGACCCACTCGTCGGCGGCGACCAGGGCCTGGGTGGACAGGCCGTCGCCCTCGGCGCCGAGCATCAGGGCCACGCGGTCCATGGCGTGCGGGGCGGCCTCGTCGAGGGGCCGGGCCTTCTCGTCGGGAGTGAGGGCGAGCAGGGTGAAGCCCGCCTCGCGGACCGACTCCAGGCCCTTGGGCCAGGTGTCCAGCCGGGCGTACGGGACGGAGAAGACCGCGCCCATGGAGACCTTCACGCTGCGGCGGTAGAGGGGGTCGGCGCAGTCCGGGGAGAGCAGGACGGCGTCCATGCCGAGGGCGGCGGCCGAGCGGAAGATCGCGCCGATGTTGGTGTGGTCGTTGACCGACTCCATGACGACGACGCGGCGGGCGGTCCGCAGCAGGCCGGCTGCCGTGGGCAGGGGTTTGCGCTGCATGGACGCGAGCGCGCCGCGGTGCACGTGGTAGCCGGTGACCTGCTCGGCGAGCTCCGGGCTGACGGCGTAGACCGGGGCGGGGAGTTCGTCGATGACGTCGCGCATGACGTCGACCCACTTGGCCGAGAGCAGCATGGACCGCATCTCGTAGCCGGTTTCCTTGGCCCTTCGGATGACCTTCTCGCCCTCGGCTATGAACAGGCCCTCGGCGGGTTCGCGCTTGCGGCGCAGCTCCACGTCGGTCAGGCCGGTGTAGTCGCGCAGACGCGGGTCGTCGGGGTCCTCGACGGTGATGAGATCGGCCACAGGGTGATACTGCCTTGTCCTGGGTGTGGTGCCAACGGCTCGGTACGGTTGTGTTACCCGGGGTTACTTGCGGGGTGCGGGGGCCTCGGGGCCGACTTTGACGACGTCGCCGATGACGATGACCGCCGGGGGCTTAACGTCCTCGGTCCGCACGGTCTGCGCGACCGTGGCGAGCGTGGCGTCGACGCGGCGCTGAGCGGCGGTCGTGCCCTCCTGGACGAGAGCGACGGGGGTGTCGGCCGGCTTTCCGTGGGCGACGAGCGTCTCGGCGATCTTCCCGATCTTGTCGACGCCCATGAGGATCACGAGGGTGCCGGTGAGCCGGGCCAGGGACGGCCAGTCCACCAGGGAGCGCTCGTCGTCGGGCGCGACATGCCCGCTGACCACGGTGAACTCGTGGGCGACGCCACGATGGGTGACGGGGATGCCGGCCGCGCCCGGGACCGAGATCGAGCTGGAGATCCCGGGGACGACCGTGCAGGGGATGCCGGCCTCGGCGAGGGCCTGGAGCTCCTCCATGCCGCGGCCGAAGACGTACGGGTCGCCGCCCTTCAGCCGGACGACCGACTTGCCCTGCTTGGCGTGCTCGATCAGCGCGTTGTTGATGGCCTCCTGGGCCATGAACCGGCCGTAGGGGATCTTCGCCGCGTCGATCACCTCGACGTGCGACGGGAGTTCGGCGAGCAGGTCACGCGGGCCGAGGCGGTCCGCGATGACCACGTCGGCCTCGGCGAGCAGACGGCGGCCGCGCACGGTGATCAGGTCCGGGTCGCCGGGGCCGCCGCCGACCAGGGCGACGCCGGGTGTGCGGGTGCGGTGGTGCGGGGCGACGAGCGTGCCGTCGCGCAGGCCCTCGACGACCGCGTCGCGGATGGCGGCGGTGTGGCGGGGGTCGCGCCCCTTGGCGTCGGTGGTGAGGACGGCGACCGTGACGCCCTCGCTGTGGCCGGTGGCCGGGGTCCACGCCGTCGCCCGGTCGGCGTCGTCGGAGCGGACGCACCAGACGCGGTGCCGCTCGGCCTCGGCCGAGGCGGCGGTGTTGGTCTCGGGGTCGCTGGTGGCGATGAGGGCGTACCAGGCGTCCGCGAGGTCGCCCTGCGCGTACGGGCGCCGCTGCCAGGCGATCTCGCCGGCGTCCGCCATGGCCTCGACCGAGGGGGTGGCCTCGGGCGACACGAGGAGGACGTCCGCGCCCGCCGCGATCAGTGCCGGGAGGCGGCGCTGGGCGACCTGGCCGCCGCCGAGGACGACCACGCGACGGCCGGTGAGGCGGAGGCCTACGGGGTAGGCGGGGTGTTCGGCCATGAGGGTGCGGCTCCTGTTGCGGCGGTGTTCAGTGCCCTGACGTGCGGATTTTAATGCGCGGGCGGAAGAGCGGCTCGGGTGGTCCAGTGGCTGGGCACCGGGGCCGCCCGTCGGCGGGTGGTCCGGGGGCTGGGCACCCGGCCGTGCCGACGGCGCATGGTACGGGGGCTCAGCACCCCGGCCGTGCCGACGGCGGATGCTCCGGGGGCTCAGCACCCCGGCCGTGCCGACGGCGGGTGGTCCGGGGGCGGGCGTCCCGGCCTGCGGAACGCCCGCCCCGGCCCGAGCCACGTCGACGACGGCAGCCCTACTTCTCCGTCACTCCTGCGGAGTCGAACGTCGCCACTTCGTGCATCGCCCTGGCCGTGCTCTGGACCAGCGGGAGGGCGAGCAGGGCGCCGGTGCCCTCGCCGAGGCGGAGGTCGAGGTCCACCAGGGGGCGCAGGCCCAGCTTGTTGAGGGCGGCGACATGGCCCGGCTCGGCGCTGCGGTGGCCCGCGATACAAGCGGCCAGCACCTCAGGGGCGATCGCCCGGGCGACCAGGGCGGCGGCGCCGGCACTGACGCCGTCCAGGATCACCGGCGTACGCAGGGAGGCGCCGCCGAGGAGGAGGCCGACGATGGCGGCGTGCTCGAAGCCGCCGATCGCGGCGAGCACGCCGATCGGATCGGCCGGGTCCGGCTGGTGGAGCTCCAGGGCGCGGCGCACGACCTCGGTCTTGCGGGCGAGGGTCTCGTCGTTGATGCCGGTGCCCCGGCCGGTGACCTCGGCCGGGTCCGCGCCCGTGAAGACGGAGATCAGGGCGGCGGACGCGGTGGTGTTCGCGATGCCCATCTCACCGGTCAGCAGGGCCTTGTTGCCGGCGGCGACCAGGTCGCGGGCGGTCTCGATGCCGACCTCGATGGCCTGCCTGGCCTCCTCGCGGGTCATCGCGGGGCCGGTCGTCATGTCGGACGTGCCGGCACGGATCTTGCGGGGCAGCAGACCCGGGGTGGCCGGCAGGTCGGCGGCGACACCGACGTCCACGATGCACACCTCGGCACCGACCTGGGTGGCGAAGGCGTTGCACACGGCACCGCCGCCGAGGAAGTTGGCCACCATCTGGGCCGTGACCTCCTGCGGCCAGGGGGTGACGCCCTGGCCGTGCACACCGTGGTCGCCCGCGAAGATCGCCACGGCCGCGGGCTCCGGGATGGGCGGCGGGCACTGGCGGGACAGGCCGGACAGCTGCGCGGAGATGATCTCCAGCATGCCCAGCGCACCGGCCGGCTTGGTCATTCGCTTCTGGCGCTCCCACGCCTCGCCGAGCGCCTTGGCGTCCAGCGGGCGGATCTGCGCGACGGTCTCGGCGAGCAGGTCGTGGGGTTCCTCTCCGGGCAGGGCACGGCGGCCGTATGTCTCTTCGTGCACGACCCAGGACAGCGGGCGGCGCTTGGACCAGCCGGCCTGCAACAGCTCGGGCTCGTCCGGGAATTCGTCGACGTAGCCGACGCACAGGTAGGCGATGGTCTCCAGGTGCTCGGGCAGGCCGAGGGCGCGGACCATCTCGCGCTCGTCGAAGAAGCTGACCCAGCCGACGCCGAGGCCTTCGGCGCGGGCGGCTAGCCAGAGGTTCTCCACGGCCAGGGCGGCCGAGTAGGGGGCCATCTGGGGCTGGGTGTGGCGGCCGAGGGTGTGGCGGCCGCCACGGGTGGGGTCGGCGGTGACGACGATGTTCACCGGCGTGTCGAGGATGGCCTCGATCTTCAGTTCCTTGAACTGCTTGGCCCGGCCCTTGGGGAGGGACTTGGCGTAGGCGTCGCGCTGGCGCATGGCCAGTTCGTGCATCGCGCGCCGGGTGTCGGCGGAGCGGATGACGACGAAGTCCCAGGGCTGCGAGTGGCCGACGGACGGGGCGTGGTGGGCGGCCTCCAGGACGCGCAGCAGCACCTCGTGCGGGATCGGGTCGCTGCGGAAGCCGTTGCGGATGTCGCGGCGTTCGCGCATGACCTTCAGGACGGCCTCGCGCTCGGCGGGGTCGTAGCCGGGGGCCGCGGGGCCGGTGGACTGTCGGGCTTCTGCCACTGCGGCCGCACTCTCTTCTCGGCGTTCCTGGTCGGCCAGATCTTCCTGCTCGGCGGCCCGGGTGTCCAGGTCGTCGGCGTTCTGAGCGAGTTCGGCGTCGCCGTCGCGGGGTGCCGGGACGGTGACCGCGGGGGCGGGGGGCTCCAGCGTCTCGGGCGCCGCCGGCTGGGACTGCTGGGGGCCCTGCATGTGCTGCTCGGGCTGCTCGTCCGCGGCCGGGGTGGGGAGTACGACGGTGACGTCCTCGGCGGGTGCCGGGGTGTCCGGGGTCTGGTCGGGCTCGACGGCTTCGGCTGCGGCCTCGGCTTCGGGAGCGGGGGTGGGGGTGGGGGTGGGGGTGGGTGTGACGGGCTCGGGGGCCGGGGAAGGGGCCGGCGCCTCGGAGGTCTCGGGTGCTTGGGGCGCGGGGGGTGTTTCCGGTGCGTGGGGTGCTTCCGGTGTCCCGGGTGCTTGGGGTGCCCCCGGTGCTTGGGGTGCCCCCGGTGCTTCCGGTGCCTGCGCGGTGGCAGCGGGCGCGGGTGCGTCGGCGGGTACGGCGGCGGCCTGGGCCACCGGCTCGGGGGCGGCCGGCTCCGGGACCACCGGCTCCGGGGCGGCCGGAGTAGCGACGGCCTCGGGCGCCGGGGTCGGCTCGGTGTTGGCGACGGCTTCGGCGGCCGGGGTGACAGCGGGCTGGCCGGGGGTTTCAGGGCCGGATGTGGTGGGTTGCGGAACCATCGGCTCGGGCTCCTGCGCGACTGGCGCGGCGTCAGTTGCCGCCGACGGCTGGGGTTGCGGGTGGGGCGCGGCCTCTTCGGCGGCGGGGGCCGGCTCCGGTGCGGTGGCCTCGGGAGCGGGAGCGACGCCAGTCTGCGGGGCTGTCGCCTCGGGCGCCTGGGCCGCGGCGTCAGGAACCTGAGCGGGAGTGTCGGCACCCTGAACGGAAGCGGCAGGAACCTGGGAGGGAGCCTGTGCACCGGGGGCCTCGGGCGGCACCACGGCTGCCGGTTCCGGGGCAACGACTGTCTCGGGGAACGGGGCGGCTTCTGGGGCCTGGACCGCATCGGGCGCAGGGGCCGCCTCAGGGGCCTGGAGCTCATCGGGGGCAGGGGCCGATGCCGCGGCCTGCTCGGGAGCGAGCGCCGGGGCCTGTTCCGCTACGGCGTCCGGGACTTGTTCGGCGGAGAAGTCCGGAACGTGTTCGGCCACGACCGGCTCGGGAGCCGGAGCCGGCTGCGCAACGGCCTCCGGGGCGGCGACGGCCCCGGCGGGGTCGCCCGCTACGGCCACGCCCTGCTCGGGAGCCGCATGCCCGGCCTCGGCCACCTGGGCCTCGACCGCGGTCGCGAGGTCAACGGCAGCTGCAGGACCGGCCTGGGCGGCGGCCACCTGGCCCGCCAACCCGTCCACGCCCGGCTCCCCGGGGTCGACCTGCGCGGACATGACCTGCTCCGTGACGGCGACTTGGGCTCCCTCGGGGCCGACGCCCGCACCAGCGAGGTGCCCCGCCGGGGGCTGACCGGCCTCGGCCACAGGCAGCTGGCCTCCGCCCACGGGGGCCTGACCGCCCACGGGGGCCTGACCGGCCTCGGGGGTGACCGACGGCTCGCTCGCGGGCTGCTCGGCGGGAGCGGCCTGCTCCGCCTCGGCCGGTGCCGGTGCCGGCGTCGGCGGGGTGGTGTGCCTGGTCTCCGCCGTCACAGCCGTCGCCCCATCCGCCGCCACAGCCGTCGCCCCCTCCGCCGTAACGCCGGTCGCGACCGCCTGGGCCGTGCCCATCGGTTCCGTTGCCGGAACAACCGTTTCGGCAGTCGCCACCCCGGCGCTCACCGGCGCCGGGTTCATGACCGGTGCGCCCGGTGCGCCCCACGGCGCGGCGGGCGGCGAGGCCGCCACCTCGGGGGCGCGAGGGCCGTCGAGGTACTCGGGGCCCGACGGGGCGGGCACCGGCTGGCGAACGGGCGCGTCCGCGGGACCGCGGTCCGCGAGGGAGCGGACCGGGCTGGCGGAGCTGTCGGGCAGCGGCGGGCCGAGGTGCAGGGGCCGGCGCGGGGTGACCGGCGGGATCGGCGGCGGGTCGGGCAGACGGACCGCGCTGAGGTCGACCGAGCCGCTGTCGCGCCCGGAGATCTCGTGCGGACCCGGCTGGTGCACGGCTTCCAGGACCGGCTCCGGCGCGGGCGGCGGGACCTCGTTGCCCCAGGCACCCTGGGCGCCCGGCAGCAGCAGGTCTTCGTCCTCGGTCTCGGTCTCGGCGGTGGTCTCGGAGAGGTAGGTGTACGCATCGGGCGCGGAGGTGCCCGGCTGCTCCACCATGCCTGCGCTCTCCGGCAGTCCCTCGCCCGGGACCTGGCCGGTGTCCGTCATGCGTACCCCTCGCCCATCGGTTAGTGCTCCTACGACCTGCTCGCCCGGAACGGCGCACCGACCGCCCCGCAGTGAAGAACGAGCGGGCGTCCCCAGCGGCACGAACGGTCCGCCCGGAAAAGGCGACAAAGCCATTCACTGGCATTGTTGCGGCCGTAGCACCCTCACGGCAGCTTGATCCGCGACGGTTTCGCTGTGGACTGCGCCACGTTGCGCGTCCTCCGGTTCTGCCGTACCACACACAGCCCAAAACGGGCGGGTTTTCCGGACATTGACCGACGAAGCGCCGGGCGTCCTTGTGCGGTGCAGCGATCGGCCAGCCTACCGCGCGCAGTACGACAACCCGATCACGGGGACGGTGGCGGGATCAGGCGCCGCGCCGCGGCAGCACGCCGCTGAGCAGGAACGCGACGCTCCGCTCCTTCTCCGCCCAGGCCCGGGTGTCGAGTTCGACGGACTGCAGCAGGGCGCACTCGACGCCGTAGCCGTGCTCGGTCAGGTCGCGGCCGATGAGTTCGGCGGCATCGCGGGTCGCGGCGTGCGTGACGATGCGCTGCGGGCGGCGGTCGGCGACCGCCGAGACGACGGCCGCTCCCCCGCCGCCGACCCGGACGACGTCCGGTTCGGGGAGGTTCTCCAGGATGTGCGGGGCGGTGCCGTGGACGATCTGGAGTTGGACGCCGAGACGGCGGGCGGCGGCGTCGGTGCGGGCGCAGGCGGGCAGGTCGCTGTCGACGGCGAGGACGGCGGCACCGGCGCGGGCGGCCTCGATGGCGAACGCGCCGCTGCCGCAGCCGATGTCCCACACCAGGTCGCCGACGCGGGGCCCGAGGTGGGCGAGTTGGGAGGCGCGCAGCAGCTGGGTCTCGCCCTCGCCGAGGTCCGCGCCGTACGCGTCGGCGGGCAGGGTCCAGCCGCGCGGCCCGGTGGACGGGTCGCGGCCGGAGATCCAGCCCCCGGTCTCCCCCGCGGTGCCGGGCCCGGCCGGGCCGCCGAGGACGATGACGACGTTGGGGTCGCGCCAGGTGTGGTCGGCGGCCTTGTCGGAGGTGACGACGGAGACGCGTTCGCGGACGGTGCCGAGTTCCTCGCAGACGACGAAGGAGCGGTGGACTCCTTCGAGGAGCAGGCCGAGTTCCGCGGGGCCGGCGCCCGGCGAGGTGAGGACGGCGACCTTGGTGTGGGCGCGGCATACATTCACCGCGCGGCGCAGGGTGCGGGGGTGTGCGACGACCACCTGTGCGTCGTCCCAGGGCATGCCGGCGCGGGCGAAGGCCGCGGCGACCGAGGAGACGGCGGGGACGACCTCCACCTCCAGGCCGAACTCGGGGGCGCGCAGGGTGCGTACGACGCCGAAGAAGCCGGGGTCGCCGTCGGCGAGCACGACGGCCGTGCCGCGGTGGGCGGCGATGCGGCGGGCGGCCAGGGCCACGCTGCCGAGGCGGATGCGCTCGGCCCGGGCGGGTACCTCGGGGAGCACCAGGTGGTGGGCGGCACCGGCCACGAGCGTGGCGGCGCCCAGGGCGGCGCTCGCCGCCGCGGTCAACGGCGAACCGTCCCAGCCGATCACCGTGACCCGGTCGGCCATCGTCGTCAGTCTCCAGGGGTTTTCGCAGGTCGTCTGCGTGGCGTGGTGAGGAGCAGCCCGGTGGCGGGCTCCGTGAGGGTACCCGGTGGAGGTGCCGGAGGGAGTTTCGGTGTCGTCGTCACCGTCGTCCTCCGGGGTGGTTCCGGTCAGTTCCAGTCGCCGAAGGACGTGAAGCCGTCGCGGAGCTGCTCGCCGACGCCTTCCAGGTCCTCGGGGAGCAGGCTCCAGACGATGAAGTCGGTACGTACGTCGGTCCATGTGCCGTCCTCGGCACGGGCCCGGGCTATGCAGGCGTTGCGCAGTACGCCCTCGCTGATGCAGCCGATCTTCTGGGCGACCTGCTGGGAGGCGGTGTTGTCGGCCGCCGTGCGCAGTTCGATGCGCTCGAACTTCTGGTCCGTGAAGAGCCACCGGGCGGTGACGAGGGCGGCCTCGGAGGCGTAGCCCTCGCCGCGGGCCCAGGGGGCGATGATGTACGACAGTTCGGTCGAGCGTACGTGCCAGTTGGTCCTGGAGAGCTGGATGACACCGACCAGGCGCTGGGTGAGGAACTCGGTGACCGCGAAGTCGAGTCCGCGTCCCTCGGTGCGTTCGGTGGGGGCGTACTCGGTGATCCAGTCGCGGGCGCCGTCCTCGGTGAAGGGCTGGGGGACGGAGGTCCAGGCCGCCACCTGTTCGTCGTTCATCATGGCGGCCAGGGAGGCGACGTCGTCTTCGTCGAGGGGACGCAGCACCAACCGCTCCGTGCTGATGGAGATGTTGGGGAAGGTGCTCGTCATGCGCCGCTCCGTAACCTTCGGTGAACCTTCAGGGCATGCTGAACTGCCCAGCATGCAGCATGAAAGCACTGATCCGCACCACGGGGCCCTTCCCACCGGGCGGGGGAAGGGCCCCGTGTGCGCGGGTGCCGGGCGTGGGGTCAGAAGGAGGCGAGCACCGAGCCGGCGTACTTGTCCTTGATGAACTTCTTGACCTCGGGCGAGGTGAGGAGCTTGGCGAGCTTCTTCACGCGCGGGTCGTCCTCGTTCCCCTTCTTCACGGCGAGGAAGTTGCCGTAGGGGTTGTTCTCCGGGGACTCCAGGACGAGGGCGTCCTTGGAGGGCTCGAGGTCGGACTCGATGGCGTAGTTGCCGTTGACCACGGCGGCGTCCACGTCGTCGAGGGAGCGCGGGGTCTGGGCCGCCTCCAGCTCCTTGAACGTGAGGTTCTTGGGGTTCTTGGTGATGTCGGAGGGGGTCGCCTCGTTGCCGACGCCGGCCTTGAGGGTGATGAGCCCGTTGGCGGCGAGGAGCTTGAGGGCGCGTGCCTCGTTGACCGTGTCGTTGGGGATGGCGACGGTCGCACCGCTCTTCAGGTCGTCGGCCTTCTTGACCTTGTGGGAGTAGAGGCCGAGCGGCTCCAGGTGGACCGTGACGACGGGCACGATGTCGGTGCCGTTCTTCTTGTTGAAGTCGTCGAGGTACGGCTTGTTCTGGAAGTAGTTGGCGCCGACGGAGCCGTCCTGCGTCGCCGTGTTCGGCGTGACGTAGTCGGTGAACTCCTTGACCTGCAGGTCGAGGCCCTCCTTCTTCGCCAGGTTGTCCTTGACGAAGGTGAGGATCTCGGCGTGCGGGACGGGGCTGGCGGCGACGATCAGGGGTCCGTCGGTGTCGGAGCTGTCCGCGCCGCAGGCGCTGAGCCCGAGGGTGAGGGCTCCGGCGGCGAGAACGGCGGTGGTGATCTTGGCGGTGTTACGCACGAAAAGTGCCTTTCCTTATGACCTTGCGAGTGGTGCGACCTCGTCGTGGGTGGACGAGGAGATCAGGAAGCGGCTTTGAGCAGCCGCAGTTTGGGGGCGGGGCCGGAGTGGGCGCCGCGGCGGTGCAGGGAGCGGGCCGCGTAGTCGCCGGCGAACTGGATGACGGAGATGACGACGGCGAGGATCGCGACGGTGATCCACATCAGCTGGGTCTCGAAGCGCTGGTAGCCGTAGCGGATGGCGATGTCTCCGAGGCCTCCGGCGCCGACTGTGCCCGCCATGGCGGAGTAGCCGATGAGGGCGACGATCGTGGTGGTGGTGCTGGAGATCAGCGACGGCAGGGACTCGGGGACGAGCACCTTGCGGACGATGGTCCAGGTGTTGCCGCCCATGGACTGCACGGCCTCGACGAGCCCGTGGTCCACTTCGCGGACGGCCGTCTCGACCAGGCGCGCGAAGAACGGGATGGCGCCGACGGCGAGCGGCACGATGGCCGCCTCGACGCCGATGGTCGTGCCGGTGATCGAGCGGGTGAAGCCCATCAGCGCGACCATCAGGATGATGAACGGCAGCGAGCGGGCGATGTTCACGACCTGCCCGATGATCTTGTTGGCGGCGAGGTTCTGGAGCAGGCCGCCGCGGTCGGTCAGGACCAGCAGGACGCCGAGCGGCAGTCCGCCGACGACGGCGATGAGCGTGGACCAGCCGACCATGTAGAGGGTGTCCCAACACGCCTGCTCCAGCAGGGGCTGCATCTCGGACCAGGTCACTTCGCACCTTCCTTCACCAGTTCGGACTCGTGGCCCGGGAGGTCGATCTGGAGGCCCTGCTCACGCAGGAAGCCGATGGGCACCACGTTGTCCTCGTAGCGGCCGGGCAGTTCGATGCGCATCCGGCCGACCTGGAGGCCGCCGACGGTGTCGATGGCGGCGCCGAGGATCGATATGTCGATGTTGTAGGTGCGGGCGAGCTGCGAGATGACGGGCTGGGTGGCGCTCTCGCCCTGGAAGGTGACGTCGACGACCGTGCGGTCCTCGCCGGAGGCCTCGCCGCCGAGCGGGAACAGCGCCGAGGCGAGTTCGGAGCCTGGAGTCGCGAGGAGCTCGCTGACCGTGCCGGACTCGACGATGCGCCCGTTCTCCATCAGCGCGGCCGAGTCGCAGACCGACTTCACGACGTCCATCTCGTGGGTGATGAGCAGGACGGTCAGGCCGAGCTGGCGGTTGAGGTCGCGCAGCAGCGCCAGGATCGAGCGGGTGGTCTCGGGGTCGAGGGCGCTGGTGGCCTCGTCGGAGAGCAGCACCTTGGGGTCGCCGGCGAGGGCGCGGGCGATGCCGACGCGCTGCTTCTGGCCGCCGGAGAGCTGCGCGGGGTAGGAGGAGGCCTTGTCGGCGAGGCCGACCAGGTCGAGCAGCTCCAGCGCCTTGCGGGAGCGTTCCCGCCCTGACTTCCCGAGGATCTCCAGTGGCAGCTCGACGTTGTCCTGGACGGTCCGGGAGGACAGCAGGTTGAAGTGCTGGAAGACCATGCCGATGCGGCTGCGTGCCCGGCGCAGTTCCTTCCCGGCGCGCGGGCCGCGGCCGGCCAGGGCGGTGAGGTCCTGCCCGGCGACGGTCACGGTGCCGGAGGTGGGGCGCTCCAGCAGGTTGACGCAGCGGATGAGCGAGGACTTGCCGGCGCCGGACTGGCCGATGACGCCGTACACCTCGCCTTCGCGGACGTGCAGGTCGACGCCGTCCAGGGCGGTGACCTCGCGGCCGCGTGCACGGTAGACCTTGGTCAGGCCCGAGGTGGTGATCACTGGGATTCCGTCACTGTCGAGTGCGCGGGCGTGGGTGTGCCCGGGCACAGGTGCATTCGGTCAGGGACGCGACACGGTTCTCGCTGGAGGGGTGGAACCGGGGAGAACATGTGCGCGGGGCGGCTTCGGGTCACGCGGCGCTCAGGGCGTGCGGACGGGCCGCGTCTCGCTTCGGGGCGCGAGCTCAGGGGTGGTGCAGGGGCCCTCTAGAAGGCGCACATTCGACACATACAACGAGCACCGGGCGTCGTGGTCGCCTCGGTCGCGGGGATGCGGTCGCTCGTCGTGGTCATGCCGTCAGTAAAACATGCGTACGGTCCTGACCGGCCCTCCGCTGTCCGGATGCTGGACAGCGGTGGACGGTATCGCGGCCCGTCAGCGGCGCGGGGAGATCTCCACGCCCTGGTCGGTGACCAGTGCGGACAGGGCCGACAGGTTCTCGACGATGAGATCGGCGCGCAGTTCGTGGGCCTGGTGGGTTGTGGTCAACGCCACGGTGGTCATGCCGGCGGCGCGTCCGGCCGCGAGGCCCGCGGGGGCGTCCTCGAACACGACGCAGTGCGCGGGGTCGACGCCGAGCGCGCGGGCGGCGAGCAGGTAGGGCTCGGGGTCGGGCTTGCCGCGCGTGATGTCGTCCGCGGCGACGAGGGTCTTGGGCAGGATGCCCACGGCGTCGAGCCGGGCCTCGGCCAGCCGCCGGGTGGCGGAGGTGACCACGGCCCAGCGCTCGGCGGGCAGCACGTCGAGGAAGGCCCGGGTGCCCGGCAGCAGGCGCACCCCGTCGTTCGGTACGTCGTCCACCTCCAGGTCCTCGATCCGCGCGACGGCCTCGGGCACGAGCTCGGCGGGCAGCAGGTCGGCGGCTATCTCGGCGGCCGGCCGGCCGTGCAGCTCGACCTTCGCGAACTCCTCGGCCGTGATCCCGTACTCCCCGGCCCACCGCGTCCAGCAGCGGTCCACCGAGGCGAGGGAGGAGACGAGGGTTCCGTCGTTGTCGAAGAGCAGGGCCTGGGCGTGGATCGTCATGCCCCCGACCCTACGGTGCAGGCCAGGGCCGGAAGCATCGGGCCTTTTCGGCCGTAATAAGGTCGCAGCATGCTTGATGCCCTGACGCTGGTGACCGGCGTCGCCGCGCTGCTGCTCGCCGCCTGGTGCGGCTGGGCGGCCTACCGCGACCAGCCGACGAAGGACTGGCACTTCACCGGGATGGCCGCAGTGACGCTGCTGTCGCTGATCCAGCTGGTGGTGGGGATCGTGCTGCTCGCGCAGGGCGAGAAGCCGGAGCAGGGCACGACGATCTTCGTGGCGTATCTGCTGGGGGCGTTCGCGTGCGTCCCGGCCGCCGGGTTCATGTCGCTGGCCGAGCGGAGCCGCTGGGGTTCGGTGACGGTCGCCGCCGGCGGTGTCGTGCTGGCGGTGCTGGAGGTGCGCCTCCATGACATCTGGGGAGGCTGAGGTGAACCGGCGCCGGCTGATCAGCGGTCCGGGCACGCTGCTGGTGTGGCTGTACGGCGTGATGGTCGTGGGGGCGGTGTCGCGGTCCGCGTATCAGATCGCGACGGAGTTCGACCGGGCGCCGCTCGCGTACGCGCTGTCGGCGGTGGCCGGTGTCGTGTACGGGTTCATCACGTACACGCTGGTGCGGGGTGGGGAGACGGCACGCAGGGTCGCCCTGGCGTGCTGTGTCGCCGAGTTGGTGGGGGTGCTGACGGTGGGGACCTGGACCCTGGTCGAGCCGTCCGCCTTCCCGGACGCGACCGTGTGGTCGGACTTCGGGATGGGGTATCTCTTCATTCCGGTGATCTTGCCGGTTTCCGCCATTTTCTGGCTGCGCAAGGGTGCGCCGGAGGATCGCTAGGGTGCGCCCGAGGAGGATGCCGCCTGAGACGCGTCAGGCGGCCGCGGGCCGGATGTGGTTGCTCGCGCCCACGCGGCGGAGCCGCATATGGACACAGTCCCGCGCCCCTAGTGGGGGCCGATCCTCACGCCGTCGCCGCGTACGTGCTCGCCGGCTTCTCGAGGACGATCATCGGTACGCCGTCGGCGCCCTGGGACGTGCCCACCGTCTCGTAGCCGACCTTGCGGTAGAGGCGGAGGTTGCCCTCGCTGCGGTGACCGGTGTGGAGGCGGAAGCGGGTGGCGCCGTGCTGGCCGGCGAGGGCGGATTCGGCTGCCCGCAGGAGTCGGGCACCGATGCCGTGGCCCTGGAGGCGGGGGTGGACGCAGAGCTTGCCGATCGCGGCGGCGCCGTCCTCGGTGGCCGCGCCGCGGACCGAGCCGACGACCTCCTCGCCGAGCCGGGCCACGAAGACACAGTCGCGCGCGACCTCTTCGCGGACCGAGTCGAGGGTTTGGACGAGCGGGTCGATGCGGTAGTTCCCGTACAGCGCCGCCTCCGACTGGAAGCACAGGTACTGCAGTCTGAAGATCTGCTCCGCGTCCTGCTCGGTCGCCGCAGAGATGGTCACGCTCATGCCCATGTGCGCACGCCTCCCGCTCATCTGATCACCTGTCGTTCCCCACTCCTATCCCCGTCCTCAGCGGGCCGCAACCTCCGGTGAGAGCAATCTCCGGAGACATCCCAGGCATCTGGAACGTTCCGGGCCAAGACTCCCCTGTGAGATACCCAACTCCCCTGCGATTTCCCGGTATGTCAGGTCCTCCGGCGAGAGCAGGGCCTCCATCAGCCGGGGACAGCGGCCCGGGAGGCGGCGCACGGCCTCGCGCAGGGCCCGGCCGCGGGCCGCGGCGAGGGCGAGCTGTTCGGGATCGCACTCCCCGGCGTCGACCGGTTCGGCGGCGTACGGCCGTTCGAGGCGGCTGGTACGGCGGGTGCGGCGCGCCTCGGAGCGGACGGCACGGCGGAGCCACTGCTCGGGGTCGGTCGGCGGATCCTCGGCGTCGAGGCGCTCCAGGAGCCGGAGCCAGACCGCCTGCTCCAGGTCGCCCGGCTCGGTCCCGGTGGAATATGCCTCCGCGGAGGCCTCGGCGGTGAGGAGCGGGCGCAGGGCGGTGACCAGGTCGTGCGTCATATGCGGAGCGACGCGGCCGCCCGGGCGGCGGGTTGCCCGGGCGGCCGAATCTCACTCGACCGGGCGGTGTGAGCCCGGATGTTGACGGTGCTCAGCCGTTGAAGTCCTGGCGGGCCAGCAGACCCGTGTCGGGCTGGTCGGTGAAGACGCCGTCGATGCCGGTCGCGAAGTACGCCTTGTACGCGCCGAAGACGTCACCGTAGGCGTCCGCGTCCGTGCCCCTGCGGAAGTTCGCGGGCAGGAACGGGTTCTCGTTGCGCATGGTGTAGGGGTGCAGGATCAGGCCCACCTTGTGCGCGTCGGAGACGAGGGTCGTCGGCCGGGTCAGGTTGCCCTGCGCGTCGCGCGGAATGACCAGGTCCAGGGTCGGGCCGATGCCCTGCGCGTAGGAGGCGATCTCCCTGAGGCCGGCCGGCTTGACCAGATCGGCGACCGTGCGCGGGTCGCCGGTCTCGACGAAGTCCCAGGGGCGGGAGTTCGCCGAGGACAGCAGGACGACCAGCGGATTGTCGACGAGCTTGTGCAGGCGCTGGACGCTGGTCGGCTCGAAGGACTGGAGGATGACCGGGGAGGTGCGCCGGTCCTTGCGGTGCTTGTGCAGCAGCTTGGCGACACGCTCCTCGAGCGGGAGACCCAGCTTGCGGAAGTAGGTGGGGTGCTTGAGCTCAGGGTAGATCCACACCTGCTTGCCCCGCTCGCGGGTCTGCTCGTCCTGCCACCTGAGGACCTCTTCGAAGGTGGGGATCTCCCAGCGGCCGTTGTAGAGGGTGTTGTGCGGGCGGTTGGCCGGGATGCGCTCGACCGCTCGCAGCGTCTTCAGCTCGGCGAGGGTGAAGTCCTCGGTGAACCAGCCGGTGGTGGAGACCCCGTCGAGCAGTGTGGTCTTCTTGCGGCCGGCGAACTCGGGGTGGTCGGCGACGTCCGTGGTGCCGCCGATCTCCGGCTCGTGGCGGCAGACCAGGTGACCGTCCTTCGTCGGGACCAGGTCGCCCGCCTCGACGATGTCGGCGCCCAGGTCGAGGGCCAGCTGGTACGAGCCGAAGGTGTGCTCCGGGCGGTAGCCGCTGGCGCCGCGGTGGCCGATGATCGTCGGCTTGGGCAGGCTCCGCACGCCGCCCCCGTGCCGGGCGGCGTCGGCACGCGCCGTGCCGCCCATGCCGAGGACCGCTCCCCCGGCGCCGAGCACCGCCGCGCCGAGCAGGGCCCGCCGTCCGGTACGGCTCGTTTCTTCGTTCGACTCCTGCGTTCCCATGAGCGCCCTCCCTGGCCGTTCGGCTCGTCAGTGCGGGCCGATCGTAGGGGCGCGTACATGACGAGTGGGAGACCCCGGGCCGAACACGCGGGTGATGTCGGATGTCGTAGTGGCTGGTGAGCAGGACGAGTTGACGGTCCATCGCCTCTGTTCGATTCGGTCCGGCCGTTCTGGGAACGCGTCCGGTGAGCCCCGGGGCGAGGTGCGTCACATCGTGTCGGACGTGTTTCGCCTCATCGGCGGTGCGCCACCGCAGGTAAACACGCGTCAACAGTGCGTAAGGCCTCGGTGAAGTGGCCGTGCCCGATGTGCGCGATGCCCGGGGCCACGAGTATCGTCCTCACCTGCACAGACTCATACAGAATCCCTTGACACCGGAGGGCCCGTTGTCCCGCTTCGCGTTCATCAAGGCAGTGCTCGGCCCGGCCATGCGCCTGATGTTCCGCCCACAGGTGGAGGGTGCGGAGCACGTTCCCGGCGATGGCCCGGTCATCCTGGCCGGCAACCACCTGACGTTCATCGACTCGATGATCCTGCCGCTGGTCTGCGACCGTCAGGTCGTCTTCATCGGCAAGGACGAGTACGTGACCGGCAAGGGCCTCAAGGGCAGGCTGATGGCGTGGTTCTTCACCGGCGTCGGCATGATCCCGGTGGACCGCGACGGTGGCCGGGGTGGTGTCGCCGCGCTGATGACCGGGCGTCGGGTGCTGGAGGAAGGCCGGATGTTCGGCATCTACCCGGAGGGGACGCGGTCGCCCGACGGGCGGCTGTACCGGGGGCGGACGGGTATCGCCCGGCTGACCCTGATGACGGGTGCGCCTGTGGTGCCGTTCGCGATGATCGGCACGGACAAGCTGCAGCCGGGTGGGGCGGGGTTGCCGCGGCCGGGGAAGGTCACCGTGCGGTTCGGTGAGGCGATGGAGTTCTCCCGGTACGAGGGGATGGACCGGGACCGGTATGTGCTGCGGGCCGTGACCGACTCGGTGATGGCCGAGGTCATGCGGTTGTCCGGGCAGGAGTATGTGGACATGTACGCGAGCAAGGCGAAGGAAGCGGCGTAGGTTTTTCCGGGGCGCGGCTGCTGGGTCGGGCTGCCGGGATCGTGGCGGCTGCGGGTGAGTGGGGGCTTGTCGCGCAGTTCCCCGCGCCCCTTAAGGCGTGACCTCAAGGGCGTGGCCCTGTGGAACCCCGTGTTCGTTTTGCGCAGTTCCCCGCGCCCCTGGGGGCGTGACCCCTCGGGCGTCGCCATGCAGGACCACGTCCCCGTTTTGCGCAGTTCCCCGCGCCCCTGGGGGCGTGACCCCTCGGGCGTCGCCATGCAGGACCACGTGCCTGTTTTGCGCAGTTCCCCGCGCCCCTGAGAGGGCGTGGTTCTTATGCGTGTTCCGTTCCGCTGTCCTCCAGCCGCTGGCCCCTCAGCAGGAACCACGCTGCCGCCGCCGCTGCCAGGAGGACTGCCGCGCCCACGCCCGCCGCGAGGGCCAGGCCGTCGACGAAGGATGTGCGGGCCGCGTCCAGCATGGTCGCGGCGCTGTGGGCGGGCATCCGCGTGGCCGCCTCGACGGCACCGCCCAGTGACTCGTGGGCCGCGGCCGGTGTGCCCGCGGGGCCGGTGAAGTCGCGGTAGACGCCGGTCACGATCGAGCCGAGCGCGGCGATACCGAGCGCGGCACCCAGTTCGTACGCCGTCTCGGACACGGCGGAGGCCGAGCCCGCCTGCTCCTTGGGCACGCTGGAGAGGATCACGTCCGCCGTCACGGTGAACGAGAAGCCGGCGCCCACGCCGACCACCAGCAGCGCCGTCCCGAGCAGCGGATAGCCCGTGGACTGGTCGAGCACCGTCAGCGCGGCCAGAGCCAGGCCTATCGCCGCGAGGCCGCCGGAGACCACCGCCCGCACCGAGAAGCGCCGGGCCACACGCCCCGCGACCAGTCCGGCCACCACCGCGCCGACCGCCGCGGGCAGTTCGGCCAGCCCGGCCTCCAACGGGCGCCTGCCCTGGACGAGTTGCAGATACTGGGAGAGGAAGAACACCAGCCCGGACAGGCCGAGGATGGTCAGCAGGTCGGCCAGCACGGCCCCGCTGAAGCCGCGGTGCCGGAACAGCCGCATGTCGAGCAGTGGCGTCGGCAGCCTGAGCTGGCGGCGGACGAACCCGTACAGGGCGGCCGCGCCCAGCAGACCCGCGGCCAGGGCGCTCCACGCGAAGCCGTGGGTGGCGGCCTCCTTGATGGCGTAGACGACGCCGATCATGCCGACCAGCGACAGCACCACGCTGACCAGGTCCCACGGGCCGGGATGCGCGGTGCGCGACTCGGGCAGCAGCTTGATCCCGACGAGGACCAGGACGATCATCACGGGCAGGTTGATCAGGAAGACCGAGCCCCACCAGAAGTGCTCCAGCAGGAACCCGCCGGCGATCGGGCCGACGGCCGTACCGGCGGAGGCGGTGGCGCCCCAGATGCCGACGGCGAGGCTGCGCTCACGCGGGTCGTGGAAGAGGTTGCGGATCAGGGCGAGCGTGGCCGGCATCAGGGTCGCGCCCGCGACACCGAGGAGCGCCCGGGCGACGATCAGCATCTCTGGTGTCGTGGCGTAGGCGTTGAACACGGATATCGCGCCGAACGCCGTCGCGCCGATCAGCAGGATCCGCTTGCGGCCGATCCGGTCGCCGAGGCTACCCATGGAGACGAGCAGACCGGCGATGACGAACGAGTAGACGTCGCCGATCCACAGCAACTGCGTGCCGGAGGGCTTCAGGTCCTCGCTGATGTAGGGGGTCGCGAGACCGAGGACGGTCGCGTCGACCGCCACCAGCAGCACGGCGAGCACGAGAACGCCGAGCGCGAGCCAGCGGCCCGGGCGCTTCACCGCCTCCGTCGTCATCGCCGGCTGCAGGGTGCTGGTCATGATTCCTCTCTCCTGAGTGCGCCGCCGAGCAGCAGCTCGACGATCATGTGCTGGAAGTCCTTGGGTGCGCCCTTGCCGCTGTGCACCATCCAGGCGCCGGAGGCCATCAGGCCGTACAGCGCCTCGGTGAGCCAGGCGGGCGTGAGGTCGATACGGAACTCTCCGCTGAGCTGGCCGCGGCGAAACAGCGCGGAGATCCGGTCGTCGATCAGGGCCCAGCCCGCGTTCTGCTCTGCGCCCTCGAACAGCTGGTTCTCGGTGTAGAGAAACGCGAGCAGTCCGGCGGCGGGCTCCATGGCGCCGACCAGCCGGCGCACGGCCTCGCTCGCCGGGCCCTCATCGAGCCGGGCCGCGTCCAGGGCGGCCTCGCACTCCGCGATGCCGAGCGCCTCCAGGGCCCGGACGAGGGCGTCCCGCCCGGCGAAGTGGCGGTGCAGCGTGGCCCGGCTGATACCGGCGGCCTTGGCGACCTCGTCCATGGTCGCGGTGGATTTGCGGGTCAGCAGGGCCGCGGCGGCGCGCAGCACCTGCTCAGGATCGACAGCCATGAGACAACGATACTCCATGTGAGACATGAATGTCTCACATGGGGCGTGCGTGCCTCATGGCTGGCGTGTCGGTGCCAAAGCGGCGGTGATCAGTGCCAGGGCAGCTGCGCGCGGCGCTCCCAGTACACGGACGGTTCCTCCACCAGCGTGGCGAGGCGGGTCAGCTGGTCGTCGTCGAGGTCGACCACGGCCGCGTGCAGGTTCGAGGCGAGCTGGTTGGTGGTGGCCGCTCCGGAGAGGACGACACCGGCCCAGGGCTGGCGGAGGATCACGGCGAGGGCGACGGCGTCGCAGCCCAGCCCGGTCCGCTCGGCGATGTCCTTGACGACGTCCGGGGCGTGCGGCCCGGCGAGCCGGCCGTTGGCCATGCCCTCCTTGACGATCACGGTGAGCCCGGCGTCGTGCGCCTCGGCGAGGGCCGGGGCGGCGGAGGTCTCCAGCGCGTTGTACGTGGACTGCACGGTACGGAAGAGGGGTTCGCCGTCGACCGTCACCGCGAGGGCGGCACGGATCGCGTCCGCCTGGGCGGGGCCGCTGGTGGAGAAGCCGACGGTCAGGCCCTGCGCGGCGGCTTCCGCGAGCTTCGCGTGCAGTTCCTTGTCGGTGAGGGCCGGGCTGTCCGGCGTCACCGAGTGGATCTGGTAGAGGTCGAGCCGGTCGCCGAGCAGCGCGTCGCTCTCCGCGCGCTGCCGTTCGTAGGTGGCGAGGGTGTGGTCCTTGACCTCGTGCTGCTCGGCGTCGGTGGACCAGTCGGCGGTGTAGGTGTAGCCCCACTTGCTGCCCACGACGATGTCGTCGAGGCCGGGCCTGTCCCTCAGCCAGTCGGCGAGGAACTCCTCGGAGCGGCCGTAGGAGCGGGCGGCGTCGAAGTAGCGGACGCCCTGGGCGTAGGCGGCGTCGAGGAGTTCATGGGTGCGGGTGCGCAGCGCTTGCGCGCTGCGGTCCTCTCCGAGATCCTCGTCCCGGCCGAGGTTGATATAGCCGGGGCGCCCTACGGCGGCGAGGCCCAGTCCGATGTGGCAGGTGGGGGTCGTTGCGGTTGCCAGTCGAGCGAAGGGCATCGCGGGCTCCGTTCGGTCGGGTCCGGTACGGCTTCCGACCAACGTACCCGCGATGACCTTCGGCGCTCGCGATCAGTGCTCGGTTCGAGCGGTGGTTGGCGCGTGCGGGTTCGGCGTGGCTTGTCGCGCCCACGCGGCGGAGCCGCACATCAATACAGCCCGGCGCCCCTAGAGGGCGCTTCCCTTGGCCACCGCCCACTCGTGCTGGGCCGCCACGTCCGCCTTCACCTCCGCCAGCTGGACGGCGACCGCGCTCGGGGCCGTGCCGCCCCTGCCGTCGCGGGAGGCCAGGGCGCCCGGGACGTTCAGCACCGTCCGCACCTCGGGAGTGAGGTGCGCGGAGATCTTCGCGAACTCCTCGTCCGTCAGGGCGTCCAGTTCCTTGCCCTGCGACTCGGCGACCTTCACGCACTCGCCGGCGACCTCGTGGGCCACGCGGAACGGGACGCCCTGCTTGACCAGCCACTCGGCGATGTCGGTGGCGAGGGAGAAGCCGGCCGGGGCCAGTTCCTCCATGCGCTCGCGGTGGACGGTGAGGGTGGCCATCATGCCGGTGAAGGCCGGGAGCAGGACCTCCAGCTGGTCGATGGAGTCGAAGACCGGCTCCTTGTCCTCCTGGAGGTCGCGGTTGTACGCGAGCGGCAGGGCCTTGAGCGTGGCCATCAGGCCCGTCAGGTTGCCGATGAGGCGGCCCGACTTGCCGCGGGCCAGTTCGGCGATGTCCGGGTTCTTCTTCTGCGGCATGATCGAGGAGCCCGTGGAGAACGCGTCGTGCAGGGTCACGAAGGAGAACTCCTTCGTGTTCCAGATGATGACCTCCTCGGCGATCCGGGAGAGGTTCACCCCGATCATCGCCGTGATGAAGGCGAACTCCGCGACGAAGTCCCGGGAGGCCGTGCCGTCGATGGAGTTGCCGGCCGAGCCGTGTTCAAAGCCCAGGTCCTTCGCCACCGCCTCCGGGTCCAGCCCGAGGGACGAACCCGCCAGGGCGCCCGAGCCGTAGGGAGAGACCGCCGTGCGCGCGTCCCACTGGCGCAGCCGCTCCGCGTCCCGGGAGAGCGACTGGACGTGGGCCAGGACGTGGTGGGCGAAGAGGACTGGCTGGGCGTGCTGGAGGTGCGTGCGGCCGGGCATGGCCACGTCCGGGTGGGCTTCGGCGAGGCCGATCAGCGCGTCCTGGAGCTCGGCGATCAGGCCGCCGACGATCCGGGCGTGGTCGCGCAGGTACATGCGGAAGAGCGTCGCGACCTGGTCGTTGCGGGAGCGGCCGGCGCGCAGCTTGCCGCCGAGGTCGGGACCGAGGCGCTCCAGCAGGCCGCGCTCCAGGGCGGTGTGGACGTCCTCGTCGGCGATGGTGCCCACGAAGGAACCGTGGGCCACGTCCGCCTCCAGCTGGTCCAGCCCGGCGATCATGCGGGTCAGCTCGTCGGCCGTGAGCAGGCCGGCCTTGTGCAGCACGCGCGCGTGGGCACGCGAACCGGCGATGTCGTAGGGCGCGAGGCGCCAGTCGAAGTGGACGGACGCGGACAGCTTCGCCAGGGCCTCGGCGGGACCGTCGGCGAAACGGCCGCCCCAGAGCCGGACATCACCGCTGTTGCTGCTCACCTGCTGCGCTCCTCAATGGGTGTGGATGTGCCACCGCCTTCCCGCCCGGGGGCGTGGAGACGGTCATCACGCTACTGCTCAGGGCAGATCACCGACATGCATGAGTATGCAGAGCTCTGCATGATTCGTCAATCCGGCGCGGATCAGCGCACAACCCCCGGTTGGGTGTAGCGGCTCAGGTCGGGCGACCGGCCGGCCGGCCGCTTCCGGTCGGGCGAGAGGAATTTGAAGATTCCTTGAACGCGGGAAACCGCTTACCCGTACCTCTCGCCGAACGCAGGCGCCGCGTGACGACACCGACGACACCCCCGACCCCTAGTGAGGCATCCGCATGTCCAGGGCTCTTCCGAAGTACAACAAGCGTCGCGTCACGTTCATCGGCGGCGCCGCCGCGGTGGCTCTGTCCGGCACGGTGATCGCCGGCTTCGCCCTCGCCGGGGAGACGCCCGACAGCGGCGCCACGAACGCCCGGACGCTGGCCGGCCCCGGCACCATCTCGTGCCCGGACGTCACCGGCCGGCTGCCCGCGGTCCCCGGCTCGGCGAAGGCGGAGGTCGACAGCAACCTCGCCCAGCTGAACACCCAGATCCAGGAGGCCAACAAGCGCCTGGTCGACACGGTCGGCCAGGGCGGGCCCGACTTCGTCCAGAACGCCATCCTCGGCCCGCTGGAGGACAAGCGGATCTCCACCGTCAACCGCATCGCCACGGCCATCGGCCGCACGGCCGAGAAGCCGGCCGGCCTGGACTCCCTGGCCGCCTGCACACTCACCAAGTGAGGTGACAGGCGCTGTGGCCGCCCCGTGTGAGCGCCGGCCGGGGCGGCCACGCGGACGCCTGCCCGCGGGGTCCGGCAGAGGTGACCGGACCCCGCCCCGTAGCCGCAGGTGTCGCGGACGAGTGCGGCGGTGACCACGATGACCGCCCGCACACCGTGCGGCGTCGGGTCGATGTGATCCGCCCGTTCTCCCGCAGATGGGCGATGGTCGCTTCGCCTGCCGAGGACGACGCGTCCCTGAGCGCCTGCTTCACCGAGAAGGACGCATCGCCAGCAGCCTGGACGGACGACCCGGGCTGCCGCTGCCGCTGCCTCCCTCTACCGTCTGAGGCATGCGTCCCGGTGCCGTCGCCCTCGCCCTCTGTGCCCTGGTCGTGCTCGGCGCCGGGCCGCCCGCCCCCGCGCCGCCGCTGCCGGCCCGGATGGCGGACACCGGGGGCGGCACCCAGCTGATCACCGCGGTGGCCCCGGAACGGGCCTCGACGACGGGCACGGTCACCTGGTGGAACCGCGAGGGCGGGCGCTGGGTGAAGAGGGGTTCCGCACCCGCCCGGTTCGGGGCGAAGGGGCTCGCCGCCGGCGCCTCGCGCAAGCAGGGGACGAACACCACACCCACCGGCGTCTACGGCCTGCCGTACGCCTTCGGCATCAAGGCGGCGCCGACCGGGACGGCCTACCCCTACCGCCGGGTGCACCAGGCCTCCTGGTGGTGCCAGGACAACGACTCCCGCTCCTACAACCGCTGGACCGAGCCGCGCGCGGCCGACTGCCGGGCCGCCGAGTCCGAGCACCTGATCACGTACCGCGCGCAGTACGCGCACGCGCTCGTCATCGGCTTCAACTACGAGCGTCCCGTGCGGGGGCGGGGCGCGGGCATCTTCCTCCATGTGAACGGACGGGGAGCGACGGCCGGTTGTGTCTCCGTCTCCGAGGACGCGATGCGGCGGATCCTGCGCTGGGCCGACCCCGCGCGGCGGCCGCACATCGCCGTGGGGACGCGGAGCGGGAGCACGGCCGTCACCCGCCTCTGACGGGCCGGCGACCGGCCGCGAGTGTTACCGGCGGTCACTCCTGTCCGCATCCGACTCGGCACGCGGCTGAACACTCCCGTGTCGCGGCACGTATGTGTGGGCCAAGGGTCAAGTCCCCACGGAGGAACCGTGACCACCACGCTCGCAGGCGGACGTGCCGCCCGCCGCCAGACGATGCGCCGCATCCGCCCGCGCCGCTCCCCGGCCGTCCCGCTGCTGATCGCCCTGTGGGCCGGTGCCGCGGCCGTGCTGTGGCTGTGGTGGGACAACACACCGTCCCTCGCGGACAACACGAGCAAGATCCTGGCCGCGGGCCGGATCACCGGTCTGCTCGCCGGCTACCTCATGGCGCTGGTGGTGCTCCAGATGGCCCGGGTGCCCGCGCTGGAGCGCCGCGTGGGCACCGACCGGGTCGCACGCTGGCACGCCATGACCGGCCGGTACACGCTCTGCCTGGTCCTCGCCCATGTCTTCCTCATCATGTGGGGCTACGCCCTCCAGGCGGGCAAGGGACTCGGCGACATCGTCCAGCAGACGACCGACTCCATCAACCAGCTGCCGGACATGGGCAAGGCCGCCATCGGCACGGGCCTGCTGTTCCTCATCGGGATCCTGTCGATCGGCGGGGTCCGCCGCCTGATCGGCTACGACACCTGGTACCACGTGCACCTGCTCACGTACGCGGCCGTCTACCTGACGTTCTGGCACCAGATCACCACGGGCAACGAGTTCGCCGTCGAGCCCGCCGCGAAGACCTTCTGGTACGGGCTGTACGGCGTGGTGACCGCGCTGGTCGTCTGGTACCGGATCCTCACCCCGATCCGGCTCAACCTGCGGCACCGGATGCGGGTCGCGGCGGTCATCGAGGAGACCCCGGGGATCGTGTCCGTGCTGATCAGCGGGCGCAAGCTGCACCGGATGGGCGCGGAGGCCGGGCACTTCTTCCGCTGGCGGTTCAAGGCGCCGGGCATGCGCTTCAGCTCCCACCCCTACTCGCTTTCGGCGGCGCCCCGCCCGGACATGCTGCGGATCACGGTCAAGGCGATCGGCGACCACACCTCCCGGCTGCGTGATCTCGAGCCCGGCACCAAGGTGTGGGCCGAGGGCCCGTACGGTGCGATGACCGCGCAGCGGCGCAGCCGGGGCAAGGTGCTGCTGGTCGCGGGCGGGGTCGGCATCACTCCGATGCGGGCGCTGTTCGAGACGCTGCCGGGCGCGTCCGGTGACATCACCCTTCTCTACCGGGCCAACACGACCCAGGACCTGGCCCTGTGGGGCGAGCTCGCCAAGATCGCCGACGAGCGCGGTGCCCGGCTGATGTACGCGGTCAACAGCCCGGACGGGGAACGCCCCGACATCTCGGCGGAGTCCCTCCAGCGCAAGATCCCGGACATCGACGACCACGACGTCTTCATGTGCGGGCCGCCCGGCTTCGCCCAGTCGGTCTACGAGGCACTGCGCGACGCGGGCGTGCCCGCCCGCCGTATCCATCACGAGTCGTTCGAGATGTGAGCGACGGGACACCAACAGCCCTTCAGGAGTTTGGGAAACGATGAGGAAGTCTCACCCCGTCCGGCGTGCCGTGCTCGCCGGCGCAGCCACCGTCTCCGGGATCGTGCTGCTGCTGTCGCTGAAGCCGGCCTCCGACCCGGGCTCCGCCCAGGCGGCGGGTCAGGCGCCGCCCGCGGCGGCCGGGCAGGCCCCGCAGGGCGGCGTGAACGGCGCGGTCACCGGTGACGCGGCGCAGACGCAGTACGGCGCCGTGCAGGTCCGACTGACGATGAGCAACGGCAAGATCACCAAGGCGGAGGCGGTCCAGGCCCCCAAGGGCGGCCGCAGCGACCAGATCACCTCCTCGTCCGTCCCCCGGCTCAACCAGGCCGTGGTCGCGGCCCAGGGCGCGGACATCGACGCGGTCTCGGGCGCCACGTACACCAGCGCCGGGTACAAGAAGTCGCTCCAGTCCGCGCTGGACAAGGCGAAGGCGTCCGCAGGGGCGCAGCAGGGCTCGGGTGGCGCGCAGACGCTGACCGGCGATGTCGCGCAGACGCAGTACGGGCCGGTCCAGGTGCGCGTGACCGTCGCGGGCGGGAAGATCACCAAGGCGGAGGCGGTCCAGGCGCCCAAGGGCGGCCGCAGCGACCAGATCACCTCCTCGTCCGTGCCCCGCCTCAACCAGGCGGCCGTGGCGGCCGGGAACGCGCAGATCGACGCCGTGTCCGGTGCGACGTACACCAGTGCCGGGTACAAGAAGTCCCTTCAGTCCGCGCTGGACAAGGCTCCGGCCGGGGGCGGTTCCTCCCAGGCCGCGGGCTCGGGCGGCGGCCAGGGCGCGACGCGGACCCTCACCGGCAAGGCGGCGCAGACGCAGTACGGGCCGGTCCAGGTGCGGGTGACCGTCACCGGCGGGAAGATCACCAAGGCGGAGGCGGTCCAGGCGCCCAAGGGCGGCCGCAGCGACCAGATCACCTCCTCGTCCGTCCCCCGCCTCAACCAGGCGGCCGTGGCGGCCGGGAACGCGCAGATCGACGCCGTGTCCGGTGCGACGTACACCAGCGCCGGCTACAAGCAGTCCCTCCAGTCGGCGCTGGACCAGGCCGGTGGCTGACACGGTGGCCGACTCCGCACAGGCTCCCGCCGCGGTACGTCATGCCGAGGAGACGATGGGGACCGTCTTCTCCTTCGACGTCCGCGGCGGGGAACCGGCCGCCGTGCGCGCGGCCCTCGACGAGGCCGTCGCCGGGCTGCACCGGGTCGACGAGGTGTTCAGCACGTACCGCGAGGACAGCCAGATCTCACGGCTGCAGCGCGGGGAGGTGACCGTCGCGGAGTGCGATCCCGAGGTCGCCGAGGTGCTGGAACTGGCCGCCGAGGCGGAGCATCTGAGCGAGGGCTGGTTCAGCACGTCCTACCAGGGCCGCCTCGATCCGACCGGCATCGTCAAGGGCTGGGCGGTCGAGCGGGCGGCGCGGCTGCTGGCGGAGGTGCCCGGGGTGTGCGGGGTGAGTCTCAACGGCGGCGGGGACGTGCAGTTGCTCGGGACGCCGGGCGGGCAGCGGCCGTGGCGCGTGGGGGTGTCCGACCCGTTGCGGCCGGGGGGCCTGGCGGCGGTCGTCTCCGCGGCGGGGGTGTCGGAACTGTCCGTGGCCACGTCCGGTACGGCGGAGCGGGGGGACCACATCGTCGATCCCCGGACCGGGCGTTCAGCCGTGACCGACCTGGTGTCCGTCACGGTGGTGGGCCCTCGGCTGACGTGGGTGGACTGCTGGGCCACGGCGGCGTTCGCGATGGGCTCGCGGGAGGGGCTGGCGTGGCTGGAGTCCCTGCCGGGTGTCGAGGCCCTGCTGATCACGGCCGGCGACGAGGTGCGCTGCACCGGGGGGTTGGCGGCGAGGCTGGGGTGAGCTGTGGCTGGGTGCGGGGCGTTTCGCACCCCGGCGTAGCGGGGTGCCGCTCTCCTTGGGACGGGTGCCGCCCTTAGCGTCACGCATGCCCGCAGCTGAGCCGACCCAGGGGCGCGGGGAACTGCGCGACAAGCCACACACCATCCGCACGCAGCCACCCGCGCAACCGCTACGGCGCTCAGGGGCGCGGGGAACTGCGCGATCAGCCACACACGGCCCGCACACGGACACCCTCCCGCACCCCTACGGCCCTCAATGCCCGTTCTGCGCCAGCCTCAGCAGATGATCGGCCAGGGCCTGTCCCCCCTCGGGATCCCTGCTGATCAGCATCAGCGTGTCGTCACCCGCGATCGTCCCCAGGATGTCGTGCAGCTCGGCCTGATCGATGGCCGAGGCCAGGAACTGCGCCGCCCCGGGAGGGGTCCGCAGGACCACGAGATTCGCCGAGGCCTCCGCGGAGATCAGCAGCTCCTGCGAGAGCCGCCGCATCCGCTCCTCCTTCGCCGACCCGCCCAGCGGCGCCCGCGGCGTGCGGAACCCGCCCTCGCTGGGCACCGCGTAGATCAGGTCACCGTCGGCGTTGCGGATCTTCACCGCGTTCAGCTCGTCCAGGTCCCGGCTGAGCGTCGCCTGCGTGACGTTCAGCCCGTCGTCGGCGAGCAGCTTCGCCAGCTGGCTCTGCGAGCGGACCGGCTGCCGGTTGAGGATGTCCACGATCCGGCGGTGGCGGGCGGTGCGGGTCTGCGGCACGGCGGGCCCGTTCGCCCCCGGCTGCTCGTGGTCCTGCGCCTGGCTCATCGTCGTCTCATTCCCCGGATCGTCCGTCCCCGCTCACTGCCTGGAGGATGCCGGGCAGCGCCCCGAGGAACGCGTCCACCTCATCGTCGCCGAGGTTCAGCGGCGGCATCAGCCGGACGACGTCGGGGGCGGGCACGTTCACCAGGAATCCGGCCTCCTGAGCCGCCTGGCGCACCTGGGGCGCGAGCGGCTCGGTGAGCACGATACCCAGGAGGAGTCCGGTACCCCGGACGAAATCGATCAACGGATGGCCGAGGCCCTCGATTCCGTCCCGCAGCCTCTCGCTCTGCCGCTTGACGTTCTCCAGCAACCCCTCGTTCTCGATGGTGTCGAGGACGGCGAGCCCGGCGGCGCAGGCGACCGGGTTGCCGCCGAAGGTCGTGCCGTGCTGGCCGGGCTGGAGCAGGTCGGCGGCCCGCCCGAAGGCGACGGTCGCCCCGAGCGGCAGTCCGCCGCCGAGCTGCTTGGCGAGGGTGACGACGTCCGGCAGGACGCCCTCGTGGGCCTGGTACTCGAACCAGTGCCCGGTCCGGCCGATACCGGTCTGCACCTCGTCGAGGACGAGGAGTGCCCCGGTCGCGGCGGTGATGGCCCGGGCGGCCTTGAGGTAGCCGGCCGGCGGGACGACGACGCCGAGCTCGCCCTGGATCGGCTCCAGGATGACGAGCGCGGTCTCGTCGGTGACCGCGGCGGCCAGGGCCTGCGCGTCACCGAACGGCACGTGGGTGACATCGCCGGGCAGCGGCAGGAACGGTTCGCGCTTGCCGGCCTGGCCGGTCAGGGCCAGGGCGCCCATGGTCCGCCCGTGGAAGGCGCCCTCGGTGGCGACGATGTGGGAGCGGCCGGTCAGCCGGCCGATCTTGAAGGCGGCCTCGTTGGCCTCGGCGCCGGAGTTGCAGAAGAAGACCTTGCCGTCCCGGCCGAAGAGGCGCAGCAGCCGCTCGGCGAGGGCGACGGTGGGCTCGGCCATGAAGAAGTTGGAGATGTGGCCGAGGGAGCCGATCTGCCGGGTGACGGCCTCGACGACGGCCGGGTGGGCGTGGCCGAGGGCGTTGGTGGCGATGCCGCCGACGAAGTCGAGGTACGCGTTGCCGTCGGCGTCCCACACCTTGGTGCCCTCGCCGCGTGCCAGGGGCAGCAGCGGGGTGCCGTAGTTGTTCATGAGCGCGCCCTGCCACCGCTCGGCGTACTCCTGGTGGGCGGTCATACGGCTTCCCCCTCGTGCTCGTCGGGCACGACCATCGTGCCGATGCCCTCGTCGGTGAAGATCTCCAGCAGGATCGAGTGCTGGACCCGGCCGTCGATGACGCGGGCGGTGGTCACGCCGCCCCGTACGGCGTGCAGGCAGCCCTCCATCTTCGGCACCATGCCGGACGACAGGTCCGGCAGCAGCCGTTCCAGTTCGGTGGCGGTGAGGCGGCTGATCACCTCGTCGCTGTGCGGCCAGTCCTCGTAGAGGCCCTCGACGTCCGTGAGGACCATGAGGGTTTCGGCGCCCAGTGCAGCAGCGAGTGCCGCAGCCGCCGTATCAGCATTGACGTTGTAGACATGTCCGTCGTCCTGGGAGCGGGCGATCGACGAGACGACCGGGATGCGGCCGTCGGCGAGCAGGGCCTCGATGGCGCCGGTGTCGATCGCGGTGATCTCGCCCACGCGCCCGATGTCGACCAGCTGGCCGTCGATCTCGGGCTGGTGCTTGGTCGCGGTGATGGTGTGCGCGTCCTCGCCGGTCAGGCCGACGGCGAGGGGCCCGTGCCGGTTGAGCAGCCCGACCAGTTCGCGCTGGACCTGCCCGGCCAGCACCATCCGTACGACGTCCATGGCGTCCTCGGTGGTCACCCTCAGGCCGGCCTTGAACTCGCTGACGATGCCGTGCTGGTCGAGGGCGGCGCTGATCTGCGGGCCGCCGCCGTGCACGACGACGGGCTTGAGGCCGGCGTGGTGCAGGAACACCACGTCCTGGGCGAAGGCGGCCTTGAGGTCCTCGTCGATCATGGCGTTGCCGCCGAACTTGATGACGACCGTCTTGCCGTTGTGCCGGACCAGCCAGGGCAGGGCCTCGATGAGGATCTGTGCCTTGGGCAGCGCGGTGTGTTTGCGCGTCGCTCCACCGCTCATGACGAGTACGCGCTGTTCTCGTGGACGTAGTCGGCGGTGAGGTCGTTGGTCCAGATGGTGGCGGTCTCGGACCCGGCGGCGAGGTCGGCGACGATGTGCACCTCGCGGTAGCGCATGTCGACCTTGTCGCGGTCCTCGCCGACGCCGCCGTTCTTGCAGACCCAGACGTCGTTGATGGCGACGTTCAGCCGGTCGGGCTCGAAGGCGGCGCTGGTGGTGCCGATCGCGGAGAGCACGCGGCCCCAGTTGGGGTCCTCGCCGTGGATGGCGCACTTGAGGAGGTTGTTGCGGGCGATGGAGCGGCCCACCTCGACGGCGTCGTCCTCGGACGCGGCGTTGATCACCTCGACCTTGATGTCCTTGCTGGCGCCCTCGGCGTCCCGGATGAGCTGCTGGCCGAGGTCGTCGCAGACCTGCCGTACGGCCTCGGCGAACTCCTCGTACTCCGGGGTGACTTCGGCGGAGCCGGAGGCGAGCAGCAGCACGGTGTCGTTGGTGGACATGCAGCCGTCGGAGTCGACCCGGTCGAAGGTCGTCCGGGTGGCGGCGCGCAGGGCCTTGTCGAGGACGTCGTTGTCCAGGGCCGCGTCGGTGGTGAGGACGACGAGCATGGTGGCGAGGCCGGGGGCGAGCATGCCCGCGCCCTTGGCCATGCCGCCGACGGTCCAGCCGTCCTTGGTGACGACGGACGTCTTGTGGACGGTGTCGGTGGTCTTGATGGCGATGGCGGCCTTCTCACCGCCGTGCTCGCTCAGGGACCCGGCGGCCGTCTCGATGCCCGGGAGCAGCTTGTCCATGGGGAGCAGGACGCCGATGAGGCCGGTCGAGCAGACGGCCACCTCGATGGCGCCGCGGCCGAGGACCTCGGCGGCCTTCTCGGCCGTCGCGTGCGCGTCCTGGAAGCCCTTCGGCCCCGTGCAGGCGTTGGCGCCACCGGAGTTGAGGACGACGGCGGACACCTGGCCGCTCTTCAGCACCTGCTCGGACCACAGGACCGGCGCGGCCTTCACACGGTTGGAGGTGAACACGGCCGCGGCGGCGCGGCGGGGGCCGGTGTTGACCACGAGGGCCAGGTCGGGGTTGCCGTTCTCCTTGATCCCGGCGGCGATGCCCGCCGCCGTGAATCCCTTTGCTGCCGTCACACTCACGGCGCAACTCCGATCGTCGTCAGTCCGGTGGTCTCGTCGAGACCCAGGGCGATGTTCATGCTCTGGACGGCACCGCCCGCGGTGCCCTTGGTGAGGTTGTCGATGGCGCTGATCACGATGATCCGGCCGGCGTCCGCGTCGTACGCGACCTGCACCTGAACGGCGTTCGAACCGTAGACGGACGCCGTGGCGGGCCACTGGCCCTCGGGGAGCAGATGCACGAACGGCTCGTCGGCGAAGGCCTTCTCGTAGACGGCGCGCAGGGAGTCGCCCGTGACGCCGTCGGCGGCCTTGGCGCTGCACGTGGCGAGGATGCCGCGGGGCATCGGCGCGAGGGTCGGCGTGAAGGACACGGAGACCGTCTCCCCCGCCGCCGCGCTGAGGTTCTGGGTGATCTCCGGGGTGTGCCGGTGCCCGCCGCCGACGCCGTAGGGGGACATCGAGCCCATGACCTCGCTGCCGAGCAGGTGCGGTTTGGGGGCCTTGCCCGCGCCGGACGTGCCGGACGCGGCGACGATCACGGCCTCGGGCTCGGCGAGGCCCGCCGCGTAGGCCGGGAAGAGGGCGAGGGAGACGGCGGTGGGGTAGCAACCGGGCACCGCGACGCGCTTGGACCCCTCCAGCGCGGCGCGGGCACCCGGCAGTTCGGGAAGGCCGTAGGGCCACGTTCCGGCGTGCGGTGAGCCGTAGAACCGCTCCCAGGCGGCGGCGTCCGTCAGCCGGAAGTCGGCGCCCATGTCGACGACGAGCACGTCCGGGCCGAGCTGCTCGGCGACGGCGGCGGACTGCCCGTGCGGCAGGGCGAGGAAGACGACGTCGTGACCGGCGAGGACCTCGGGAGTGGTCTCCTGGAGCACTCGGCCGGCCAGGGGCAGCAGGTGCGGCTGGAGCGCACCGAGCTTTTGCCCCGCGTTCGAGTTGCCGGTCAGGGCGCCGATCTCGACCTCGGGGTGTGCCAGGAGCAGACGCAGCAGTTCCCCGCCCGCGTACCCACTCGCTCCGGCCACTGCCGCACGTACCGCCATGGATCCTCCTCCTTCGAGAGCATGACTATACGTTTCGCTGCACGTTTATGCAATCCCATGCATGAGCGCCGCGGCGGCCGGAACGACGGCCCAGGAAACCGGCTTTGTCCTGGCCATGACCACAGGGTAAGGTCCCCGGGCACATTTCAGAGGATCATGGCGGGTGGGGGACATGGCCGAGGAAAACGACGCGCCCATGAAGAGCGCGAGCGCGTGGCGGCAGGCGCTCGCGGCGGTGGCGCTGGTGGGGGCGCTCAGCGGGGGCTTCTGGGTGCTCGCGAAGACGTCGGCTGCGGAGAGCGAGCCGAAGCCCGCCACCTGCTCCGACGGGGAGAGTCCGGCCCCGAAGGGCAAGCGCCTGACCGGCGCGCGGCTGTGCGAGGCGCTGAACCGGCCCGACCTGGCGGCGCTGCTGGGCACGCCGACGGAGATCGCGAAGACTGCCTCCGGCAGCGACAGTTCCTTCGGGTCCCCCGGCGGCAAGCAGATCGCCACCCCGCAGGCCCAGGTCGAGTTCGAGACGTACACCGTCACGCTCTCGGCGACCTACGACGGCCTTCCGGTGGCCGGGTCGCAGGCGCTGCTGGGAAGCGACGCCCGCCCGCAGAAGGTGCTGGGCCGCCCGGGCGTCCTGTACTCGGACCGCACCATCAGGATCAGCTTCCGGCTCGACGGCGGCGACGCCGACAGCGGCCCCGGCGTTCCGGCCCGGGCCCTCACCGTCGCCCAGGACCCGAAGGACCGCGGCGGGTCCGTCGACGTCACCCTGTGGCGCGCGGACGGAGCCGTGCCGGACGACGCGGTACTGCTGCGGGTCGCGGAGCGGGTGCTGCAGACGCTCCCGGGGTGGACGTCGCACGGGTGAGCATCCGGATGGCCGTCGCGCGGGCGGGCATCCAGGTGGCCGTCGCGCGGGTGTGGGCCGCCGTCCGCGGACGGCGGCCCACTCACGCGGGTCCTACCTCTGCTTGATCCGCAGGAACGTCACCGAGTTCGCCGGGAACGTGTAGGTGAACTTCTCGGCCACGCCCCGGAAGGTGGACGTCACCGGTGTCACCGGTGTGTCCGTCTCGGTGTTCACGGCCGTCTCGTCGGCGGCCAGCGTGGTGACGCGGGCCGTGGAGGCGACCTTGGCGCCGCCGAGGTCGACGGCCGTGCGGGCCTCGGCCGACTGGGCGTTGACGACCTTGACGATCAGGTCCCCGGTCCGGGCGTCCTTGGTGACGACCTGGCGGAACGGCTCGGCCGGCTTGTCGTCCTTGAAGCTGCCCCACTCCTTTCCGTCGAGGAGCAAGGTGACCTGGCGGCCGCGCACCTTGATGTCGATGTCGTAGGCCCGGCCCGTCTCGATCGACCCGGCCTTCGTCATCAGGGTGCCCTTGCCGCCGTCCACGGCCTGCTCGATCGCGGACTGGGTGTTGTTCCAGCCGCCCAGGTTCCACCAGTAGTAGGTGCCGGTGTCCTTGACGCCGAAGGCGACGAGGAAGCCCTCCTTGCCGGACTTCTTGGTGGCCTTCACATGCAGGTCGTAGTCCTTCCAGGCCGGGTCGCCCGCCGTGACCATGGTGTTCTCGGCGGCGGTGTCGGACTGGACGTAGGCCCCGTCCTGGATGCTCCAGCTGCCGGTGCCGGCGTGCTTCCACTTCGAGGCGTCACCGGAGAAGTCGTCGCTGAGCAGGGTCGCGCCGTCGGCGGAGGTGACCTCCACGTCGTCGTACGCGGCGCTGGTCGCCCATGTCGACAGGCCGACGGCGCCGGTGATGGGACCGCTGACGTTCGGGGTCCCGGTGGCCCGGGAGGGGACCACGCGGTCGCCGACGTTGTTCATGAACAGCTTCTGGACCTCGTAGTTCGCCGAGTTCCAGGAGGTCCGGTTGTTGAACCAGATCATGTCCGGCCGCCACTGGACGTAGTCCTCGTTGGCGAGCAGCGGGGCGTACGAGGCGAGCTTGACGACGTCCGCGTTGCGCTCCAGGCCGGTCATGAAGGCGGCTTCGGACAGGCCGTTCTTCCAGGCGTTGCCCTGCGAGGCGTACTCGCCCAGGAAGACCCTGGGGCCCTTGCGGTCGTAGGAGTCGTAGCGGTCGTTGTTCTGCAGGAACCAGTTCGGGCTGTTGTAGTAGTGCTCGTCGACCATGTCGACCTTGCCCTCGCGGTTCAACTGCCAGGCGGTGTCGAAGGTCGGGCCGGCGTCGTCCGGGCCCGAGTTGGAGATGACGGTGATGTCCGGGTACTTCGCCTTGATGGCTGCCCGGAACTGCTCGAAGCGGGCGAAGAACTCCCTGGGGAGGTTCTCCTCGTTGCCGACCCCGAGGTGGGTGAGGTGGAAGGGCTTGGGGTGGCCCATCGTCGCCCGGACCCTGCCCCACGTCGAGGTCGCCGGGCCGTTCGCGAACTCGATGAGGTCGAGGGTGTCCTGGATGTGCCGCTCGAGCAGTGCCTCGTCGTCGGTGGCCTTGTTCTGGCCGCAGCCGGTCACCAGGGCGGGGACGACGGGCAGTGGCATGGCTCCGATGTCCTCGGAGAAGCGGAAGTACTCGTAGTAGCCGAGGCCGTAGCTCTGGTTGTAGCCCCAGAAGTTGGCGTTGGTGGCGCGCTCCTCGACCGGGCCGATGGTGTCCTTCCACTGGTAGCTGCGCTTGCGCTGCCAGTCCGAGGCCTCGCTGTAGTCCTCCATGGAGCCGGTGTTGACCAGGCAGCCGCCGGGGAAGCGCACGAAGCCCGGCTTGAGGGCCGCGATCTTCTCGGCGAGGTCCTTGCGCAGGCCGTTCGGCTGGTTCTTGTACGTCTCGCGCGGGAACAGCGACACCTCGTCGAGCGCGGCGGCGTCCGCCGAGGCGACGGCGAGCCGGCCGCGGTTGCTCGTGCGGGTCGCCGTGAAGGTGGCCCGGTGCTTGGCCCAGCCGCCCTTGACGGCGACCTGGCGGACGGTGGCCAGGCTGCCCGCGGCGTCCTTCAGCGAGACGGTGAGCGTGCTGCCGCTCGCGGCGCGGGCCCACACGGAGAAGTCGTAGCGCTTGCCCTGCTCGACCCTGATGCCGGTGTTGTAGCCGGAGTTCGTGACGGACGAACCGGCGCCCAGGGAAAGGTAGTTGCGGTTGCGTTCGTTGAGCCGCCCGCCGTCGTCGGCGACCTGGGCCGTGCCGCCCACCGACCAGGAGGTCAGGGGCGTGTAGGAGCCGTTGTCGGCGGTGGAGTACTCGAAGGACCGGTTCTGCACGAGCTCGGCGTACAGACCGCCGTCGGCGGCCCGGTTGATGTCCTCGAAGAAGACGCCGTACATCGTGTCGTCGATCTTCGCGCCCTGGGCGGACGGGTCGACGGTGATCGCGTAGTCGGTGACGTCCTCGGCCTGCGCGGGGGCCGGTACGAGGGCTGCTGCCGTCAGGAGGGCGGTGGTCGTGAGACCCAGTCTCCATCGGGTGCGGGCGGCGGTGCGTGGCATGGATACTCCGCGGCTCTCTGGTAGAGGAGTGTTCGAAATATCGGACTATGGTCAGCACTTCGAACGGCAAGATAGGGAGGGGGCGGATGCGCGTCAATGGGTCGCGCAGGAACAGCCGGGACGGAGAGCGGGGCAGGATGGGCGAGTTCTGGCCAGTGCCGGACGCGCTGGCGTATCTGGCCGGGCGCTGGCGGGTCTCACGGTCGGTGCGGGATCTCGCGAGCGGCGCGGAAGGCGAGTTCACCGGTGTGACCGAGTTCGGCCCGCTGCCCGACGCGGCCACCGGCCCCGGCGCACGGGAGGCCGGCGGGCTGCTGCACCACGAGTCGGGCACCTTCGTCTGGCAGGGCGTCGCCCGGCCCGCCGAGCGGACGCTGCGGTTCCTGCGGGGCCCGGGCGGCACGGCCCAGGTGCGGTTCGCCGACGGGCGGCCGTTCCACGACCTCGATCTGACGTCCGGCCGGCATGTCGCGGCCCACCCCTGTGCGGCGGATCTCTACCGCGGCGAGTTCACCGTCCACGACGGCGACCGCTGGCGGACGGTGTGGCACGTCGGCGGCCCCGCCAAGGACCTGGTCCTGCGGACCGACTACGCGCGCGAGGGCTGAGCGGACGCCCCGTCGAAGCGCAGGTTCCAGCGCCCCGCCCGGCCCGTCACGGCGGTCGTCGACAGCGGGCGGACGTCGATGTTCCAGTACGTCGAGGGCGGCGCGTTCAGGGCGTACACCAAGGCGGCCCGGATCACGGACGGCTCGGCCACCGCCACCACCCGGCAGCCGTCCTCGACGGGCCGGGTGTCGAGCCAGCCACCGACGCGGGTGATGAAGTCGACCAGCGACTCACCGCCGTGCGGTGTGGCGCGGGGGTCGGCGAGCCAGGCGTCCACGGCGTCCGGCTCCCGGGCCATCGCCTCGCCGAGGGTCAGCCCACGCCACCGGCCCATGTCGCAGTCGCGCAGGCCCAGCTGGACCAGCGGCGCGTACCCGAGCCCCTCCCCCGTCGACCGGCTGCGCGGAGTCGGCGAGCAGTAGCGCAGTTCCGCCGCGGCGAGCGGCAGCAGCTCCTGGGCGAGGCGCTCCACCTCACCCCAGCCGGCCTGGTCCAGCGGCCGGTCGTCCTCGAACCGCTCGGCGAGCAGCGGAGAGCTGCGCGCGGAGGCGACGAACGTGACCCGAAGTGGCATGCCGCGATCGTCGGCGCAGCAAGTGCGCAGGTCAAGAGGTGTTACCTACGAGTTACCGAGGGTATGCCGGCCTTCACTCGCCGAAGATGAGCGCCATCCAGTGCTCGGGCCGTTCCAGCTGCGCGAACCCGAGTTTCGCGTACACCCCGTGCGCGTCGTGCGTGGCGAGGAGAACGCGCCGCACCCCGTACTTCCGCATCTCGTCCCGTACGGCGGCCACGAGCGCGCTTCCTACACCCTTGCCGCGCACCGATGGATCGACGTACACGTCACACAGCCATGCGAAGGTCGCCCGGTCGGTGATCACCCGGGCGTACGCGACCTGCTCCCCCGACACCGTCTCGTGGACGCCGAAGTTGAGCGAGCCCTCGATCGCCCGGTCCTGCTTCTCCCGGGTCCGCCCCAGCGCCCAGTACGCGTCGGTGGACAGCCAGTGGTGCACGCGCTCGCGGTCGACGCGGCCGGGGTCGGTGGAGATCTCGTAGCCCTCGGGCAGGCTCGCCGTGTCGGTCATGTCCGTGATGCTCGCAGTCCGCCGGCAGGTTCGTCGAGCGGTTATCCCAGCACCTCGTCGCATGCCTTGCGCAGCCGTCGGACGCCCTCCGCGATCTCTCCGGTCCCGGCGACCGCCGCGAAGCTGAGCCTGAGGTGCGCGGCCGGTGGCTCGGCGCTGAAGTAGGGGCGGCCGGGGGTGAGGGCGACGCCGGCGCGCAGGGCCGCGGAGGTCAGGGCCGACTCGTCCGTGCCGTCGGGCAGGCGGGGCCAGAGGTGGTAGCCGCCGGCGGGGACGTACGGCAGGGCCAGCTCGGGCAGGTGCAGGGCGAGGGCGCCGGTCATCGCGTCCCGCCGGGTCTTCAACTCCGCGGAGAGGGCCCGCAGATGACGGGGCCAGGCGGGCGAGCCGACGAGTTCGAGTGCGGCCTCCTGGAGCGGGCGCGGCACGAAGAAGGTGTCGACGACCTGGATGGCGCGCAGTCTCTCCAGCACCGGCCCGCGCGCGGCCAGGGCGCTCACCCGGAAGCTCGGCGAGGTCGCCTTGGTCAGCGAGCAGACGTGGACGACGACGCCGTCGGGGTCGTCGGCGGCCAGCGGGCGCGGCAGGGGCCCCGCGTCCTCGTGCACGAGCCGCCGCACGAAGTCGTCCTCGACGACGAACGCGCCCGCCTGGCGGGCGATGCGCAGCACCTCGGCGCGCCGGTCGGGGGCGAGCACCGCGCCGGTGGGGTTCTGGAAGAGCGGCTGGCAGACGAGGGCCGGGGCGCCGGTGGCGCGGAAGGCGTCGGCGAGCAGCGCCGGTTTCACGCCGTCTGCGTCCACCGGGACGGGCACCGGGCGCAGACCGGCGGCCCGGGCGATGGCGAGCATGCCGGGGTAGGTGGGCGACTCGACCAGGACGGGGGCGCCGGGCGGGGCGAGGGCGCGCAGGGCGGTGGTGAGCGCGGACTGTCCGCCCGCGGTGACCAGCACTTCGGCGGCGGTGAAGGACCCGCCGATGCCGCGCGCGAACCACTCGCGCAACTCCGGCAGCCCCTCCATGGGCGGGCGCCCCCAGGCACCGGGACGGCGTCCGGCGCGCGAGAGGGCCGCGGCCATCGCCCGCTCCGGTTGCAGGGACGGGTGCAGATAGCCGCCGTTGAACTCGATCACGCCGGGCGGCGGGGCGGCCAGCGACACCAGCACCCCGGAGGCGTCGACCGAGCGCGGGACGAGGTCGGCCGCGCCGTCGGCACTGAGGGCGACCTCCTGCCAGGAGGTGTCCCCGGCGGGGGCCGGTGCCGTCCGGGCCTGTGCGCGGAACGCGCCCGCCCCGGGCCGGGTGACCACGAGCCCCTCGGCGGCGAGCTGGGCCAGGGCCCGCGACACCGTCACGGGACTCACCCGGAACCGCTCGACCAGAGCACGGCTCGACGGCAGCTTTCCACCGGGAGAGTAGCGGTCGAGCTCCCGCTTCAGCTGTTCCGCCAGTTCACCTACGCTGCTACGCTCGTGCATGAGAGCACAGAGTAGCGCTACTGCCACGCCTTCGATAGCAGTCGCCACCTCGGAGCCGGAGCATCCCGGCTTCGGCACCCTCCAGGCCGCCCTCGGCGTCGTCGCCTTCTCCCTCACGTTCCCGGCCACCGCCTGGGGACTGGAGGGCTTCGGGCCCTGGTCGCTGGTCGCCGTGCGGAGCGTGCTGGCCGCGCTGATCGCGGGCGGCTGTCTGCTGGCCCTGCGCGTGCCGCTGCCCGCCCGCCGCCACTGGGCCGGGCTCGCGGTCGTCGGGGCCGGTGTCGTCCTCGGCTTCCCCCTGCTGACCACGCTGGCGCTGGAGACCTCCACCACCGCGCACGCCGCCGTCGTGGTCGGACTGCTCCCGCTGACCACCGCGCTCTTCTCCGCGCTGCGGGTCGGCACCCGGCCCTCGCGCACCTTCTGGATCGCGGCCCTGGCGGGCGCGGCGGCCGTGCTCGCCTTCACCGTGCAGCAGAGCGGCGGCGCCCTGTCCACCGCCGACCTGTACCTCTTCGCCGCGCTGCTGGTCTGCGCGGCCGGCTACACCGAGGGCGGCCGGCTGGCCCGGGTCATGCCGGGCTGGCAGGTGATCGGCTGGGCGCTGGTGCTGTGCCTGCCGCTGACCGTGCCCGTCGCCGCGCTCGCCCTGGCGCACGAACCCGTGCATCTGACCGCGCACAGCGTCACCGGCCTGCTGTGGGTGGCGGCGGGCTCGCAGTTCGTCGGGCTGGTCGTCTGGTACCGCGGCATGGCGGCCATCGGCATCCCCAAGGCCAGCCAGTTGCAGCTCGCCCAGCCGCTGCTCACACTGGTGTGGTCGGTGCTGCTGCTGGGCGAGCACCTCACGGTCGCCGCCCCGCTGACGGCCGCGGCGGTGCTGGTCTGCATCGCCGTCACACAGCGATCACGCGGCTGAGCGGGAGCGCGCACGGCCACTGCCGACCGGCGCCCCCCGCCGTAGACTCGGAGGCCACGGACCGCTGCTCCGCACACCGTGAGGGAGGCCCAGAATGCGCGCAACCGTGGGCGACCATCTTGTCCAGCACGGCAGGGTGGTCGGTCAGCACGACAAGATCGGCGAGATCGTCGAAGTGCTCGGCCAGAAGGGCAACCCCCCGTACCGCGTCCGCTTCGAGGACGGGCACGAGGGCGTGTGCTCCCCGGGACCCGACACCGAGATCCGGCACCGGGAGACCACCACCGGGCCATGAATCAGCGCGGGGGCGGCGCCGGCTGCCCGTAGTGGTCGGCGACGACCCGCGCCATCGCCCCGATCCGGTCGGTCGCCACGTCCTTGGCGGCGAAGTAGACATGCCCACGCACCTGTGTGTGCTCCCCGGCCAGCGTCAGGTGCCGGGACAGCTCGCCCGTCTGCTGCCACGCCGCGGGCTGCGCCGGGTCGCCCGCCTTGTACAGCGCCTCCCCGATGTAGAGCTGCGTCGAGCTGCCGCGCGCGACCTCCGCCCACCAGGGCACCAGCTTCGCGTAGTCGGCGGCGGCGAAGCCGATGTTCCAGTACAGCTGCGGGACGATGTAGTCGATCCAGCCCTCGCGCACCCACTTCCGGGTGTCCGCGTGCAGATCGTCGTACGTCTCCACGCCCGCCTTGGTGTCCGAGCCGAGCGGGTCGGTCCCGGCGTTGCGCCACACGCCGAAGGGGCTGATGCCGAAGCGTGCGCCGGGCCGGACCTCCTTGACGCGGTCCGCCGTCTCCCGCACCAGCAGGTCGATGTTGTCCCGGCGCCAGGCGGCCCGGTCCGGGAAGCCGCCGCCGTGCTCGTCGTAGGCGTCGTCGTCGTCGAAGGTCTGCCCGGCCACGGGGTACGGGTAGAAGTAGTCGTCGAAGTGGACGCCGTCCACGGGGTACTTCGCCACCGCGTCGAGCATCGCGTCCTCGACGAAGGCGCGGACCTCGGGCAGTCCCGGGTTGTAGAAGAGCTTCCCGCCGTACGTCACCGCCCAGTGGGGGTTCTGGCGGGCGGGGTGGGAGGCGGCCAGGCGGGACGGGTCGGCGTGCACGGCGATCCGGTACGGGTTGAACCAGGCGTGCAGCTGAAGACCCCGGGCATGGGCCTCCTCGACGGCCGTGCCCAGCGGGTCCCATCCGGGATCCTTGCCCTGGGTGCCGGTGAGGTACTGCGACCAGGGCTCGTACGGCGAGGGCCACATCGCGTCCGCCGTGGGCCGGACCTGGAAGAACACGGTGTTGAGGCGGTGGTCGGCCGCCGTGTCGAGATGGGTGAGCAGTTCGGCGCGCTGCTGCGACGCGCTCAGCCCGGACTTCGACGGCCAGTCGCGGTTGGCCACGGACGCGATCCAGACGCCCCGCATCTCGGACTCCGCCGCCCCGCCCCGGTGTCCGGTCGCGGCCGACGCGCGAGGCATCATCGTGAAAGCCGACAGCGCCGCCACCGCGAACGCCCTGCGTGAGACTCGTCCCATCCGCATGCCCCAAACAGCCGCGGATCCGCCCGGTCGCGGATCGCTCCGGGCCCAGCATGCCCGAAGCCGGCCCTCCCCCCGCGATCGATCATCGATACTTCGGAGTAACGTGCTCGAACGGAGCAGGCGCCGGGACCCGGCGAGCCTGCCCGGACGTGGATCAGCAGCGAAAGGGACGATGTGACGGAGACCCCAGCGGGAGACATTGCACGCGTCGGAGTCGTGGGCTGCGGTCAGATGGGCGCGGGCATCGCCGAGGTGTGCGCCCGGGCCGGCCTGGACGTCATGGTCGCCGAGACCACCGGCGAGGCCCTGGAGATCGGCCGCACCCGGCTGTTCGGCTCCCTGGCCAAGGCAGCCGAGCGCGGCAAGATCACCGAGGAGGAGCAGGAGGCCACGCTGGCCCGCCTGAGCTTCACCACGGACCTCGGCGAGTTCGCCGACCGTGACCTGGTGATCGAGGCCGTCGTCGAGAACGAGCAGGTCAAGACCGAGATCTTCCAGGTGCTCGACCAGGTCGTGACCCGGCCTGACGCGATCCTGGCCTCCAACACCTCCTCGATCCCGCTGGTGAAGCTCGCGGTGGCGACCTCGCGGCCCGACCAGGTCATCGGCATCCACTTCTTCAACCCGGCCCCGGTGCAAAAGCTCGTCGAGCTGATCCCGGCGCTCACCACGTCCGAGGGCACGATCAGCCGCGCCCAGCTGTTCACCGAGAAGCTGCTCGGCAAGCACGCCATCCGCGCCCAGGACCGCTCCGGCTTCGTCGTCAACGCGCTGCTGATCCCGTATCTGCTCTCCGCGATCCGGATGTTCGAGACGGGCATCGCCAGCCGCGAGGACATCGACAACGGCATGGAGATGGGCTGCGCCCACCCGATGGGCCCCCTGAAGCTCTCCGACCTGATCGGTCTGGACACGGTCGCCTCGGTCGCCCAGTCCATGTACGAGGAGTACAAGGAGCCCCTGTACGCCGCTCCCCCGCTCCTGCAGCGCATGGTCGACGCGGGCCGGCTGGGCCGCAAGACGGGCTCGGGCTTCTACACGTACGCCTGACCGCCGTACGCCGGACCGTCGACGAGGCCGGTTACGGACGGTCAGATTTCGGCCAGGCCGCGGGCCCGGCACCTGAAAGGGTGCCGGGCCCGCGGCATTCACACACCGTGTGCGCGCCGGGCTCGCATATGCCCCTCGCACACTCTCCCCAGGCGCCCACCAGGCGAGTTGACTCCTCATGCGCATGCAAGGGATGTGCAACGACTACGGAAAGGAGCGGACTCGTGACCGCCGATCCCGAGCATCCCGTCGTCCAAGGAGAACTCGCAGAGTTACGACGCCGCCTCGACGTGGCCTACGCCCGTGTCGAGGGCGGACTGGCTCTGCTCAGTCACCGCACCGAGGAGACCGCCAAGGAGATCGACGAGCTCAACACCCGGATCCACTCGCTCGAACACGCGCGCTGGCCGCTGCCCGCGGTCGCCGCCCTCACCGCCGTGGGTGCCCTCGTCGTGGCGATCTGGCAGGCGCTGGGACATTAGCTCAGGGCAACGTGTCCTGACCGAGCCTGAGATGGTGCAGCAGAAGTAACGCGGCCGCCATGTTGGCGGCCGGGACCTCGCCGCGGGCGACCATGTCGGGGACGAGTTTGAGAGGCACCCATTCCCTGCGGTCCGACTCGAAGTCGTCCACGGGGTGCCCGACGTAGTCGCCCTCGTCGGCCCAGTACACGTGGTGCCGGGCGTCGGTGAGCCCGTTGGACGGCTCCATGCTCATGAGATGGCGCAGGGGTCCCGGCCGCCAGCCGGTTTCCTCCTCCAGTTCCCTGGCGGCCGCGCGGGCGATGTCCTCGCCGTCCTCGACCACTCCCGCCGCGAGTTCCCACCCCCAGCTGTCGGTGATGAAGCGGTGCCGCCAGAGCAGCAGCACCTCGTTGGCCTCGTTGACGACCGTGGCCACCGCAACGGGCCGCAGCCGTATGAGGAAGTGGTCCAGATGCCGGCCGTCGGGCAGTTCGACATCCGCGAGATTGACGCTGAACCAGCGGTTTGAGTACACAGTTTGTTCGTTGTGTTTCGTCCACTGCACGGTTCTGCCACCTTCCGTCGAGTAAGTGGCAATATCGCAGCAGGGACGGAGGGAGAGCAGGCGCACGGGAAGCGCCTCGGAGCGACACGGGCACCACCGCCCGGTTCTACAACGGTACGCGCAAGGCCCCGTCGATGAGTTCGGCCGCCTCGGCCGTGCCCGCGCAACCGCTGCGCACCAGGTGCTCCCGCACCGCGCGCAGCCGGTCCCGCAGCCGCTGGGATTCCATGCCGCGGGCCTGCTCGGCCATCTGCACCGCGATGGCCACCGCCTTGTCGGCGTTGCCCTGCCGCAGCTCGATGGTGCTGAGCATCGCCAGCCGGTGCACCCGGCCGCGGTCGTGCGCCGGGTTGTCGACGGCTGCCGCGGCATGCTCCCCCGCAGCCGCGATCTCCCCGAGGCTCAACAGCGCCTCCGCCACCTGCACGTTGACGAGCCCGGGCTGGACATATCCGGTCTCGTCGGGCTCGTAGCCACGCCGGATGCGCTCGGCGGACTGCTCGGCCCGCCGGATGCAGGACAGGGCGCTGGTGCCGTCGCCGAGATGCGCGTACGCCTTGGCCTGCATCGCGTACAGGTCGGAGGCGAGCGCCGGGGTGATGTGCTTGCCGGCGGCCCGCAGCGCCGCCTCCGCGAAGGCCACCGACTGCCGGTACTCCCGCATGAACAGCGACTGGTTGACGAGCAGGGCGATCACATACGCCCCGAGCCCCCGGTCCCCGCTGGCCTTGGCGAGCCGCAGCGCCTGGTGGAAGTAGCGCTGGGCGAGTCCGTGGGCGTCGGAGTCGTACGCGCAGATGCCGGCCACCGCCACCAGCCCGCCGGTGGCCCGGTGCAGTTGCCGGCCGGTCTCGTCGGTGTAGCTGCCACGCAGCAGCGGCGCGGCCTCGGCGTTGAGGAAGCCGACGATCCGGGCCCGCGTCGCGATGCCCCCGGCCTTGCGGTACAGCTGCTCGTAGTGCGCGCGGGCGGCCCGCAGCATCTCCAAGTCGCCCCTGGTGACCCGGTGTCTGCCGCCGCGGGAGACGTCCACGTCCTCGGGCGGGTTCTCCCACTCCCACACCGGCATCACGGCGGGCGTGCCGGTGAGCGCGGGCGCGCCCAGGATGTGCGGACGCTGCTGCTGGTCGGAGCGCCACAGGGCGGTGGCCCGTTCGACGAACCCGGACAGCGAGCCGGTGTGCGGGGCGGACGGCTCGCCGGGCACGCCGAGGCCGATGTCGTCGAGGGTGACCTGCCGTTGCAGCCGGCCCGCGAGCACCTCGCAGATCAGGTCGGGCACCTGGCCCCGGGGCCGCTGCCCCTTCAACCACCGGGCGACGGCGGTGTGTTCGTACCTCAGGGACAGACCACGTGCCCGTCCCGCCTGGTTGACGTGTGCGGCCAGCCCCGCGTTCGAGATCCCCGCCTCGTCCAGGATCGCGTCGAGCAGAGTGTTGGGCTGCATGTGGGCCCCCGGATGGCTCGGTGCGGACAGGTTAGTGGTTCCGCCTTCACACGGGGTGTGAACGGAGTGCCCGAATCCGCACGGTGTGCGCACTGTCGCTCACAGTCGCCGGCCGGTTGACTGAATTGCCTCGAAAGAGGCCGGCCGGGCCGCCGGCTCCCCCTCGTACAGTGCGGCGGCCCGCACCCGCCGTCCGCCCAGCTGCCTGCCCGACACTTCGTGGCGGGGCGGACGGCTCCGCCGGCGGAGCCGTTGTATCGCCGCGGTGTCAGAGGGGTGTGGTCGGCTGCGGCGACGTCGTGGCCGTTCGCCCGGTTCCCCGCACCCCCAGGTGTGCGGGCCGCCCGTTCCTCAGCACCAGCAGGGCGATGTCGTCCGGCGGTGTGCCCCGGGTGTGGTGCCGCAGAGCGGTCGAGATCCTGGCGACGACCGCCTGCGGGAAGAGCGGGCCTTCCGCCACCGCACTCGACAGCGCCGTCGCCAGGGGGAAGAACCGGCCACGGGCGTCCCGGGCGTCCTGCGCGCCGTCCGTGAACAGGAACAACGCCTCATCGGGCTCGAGACGGCCGAGCCCCACCGTCGGCAGCACCGGTGGCAGCGGGAACAGGCCCAGCGGCGGATGCGGGTCGCCGGGGGCGAGTTGTTCCGCCCGGACGCCGCTCAGCAGGTACGGCCAGGGATGGCCGCAGTTCAGCGCGAGCATCTCGCCGTCGGGCCGGATCTCCACGAGGAGCAGGGTCACGAACTCCTCGGCGGCGCCCGCGGGGTGCTCCTGGCGCAGATGACGGGCCAGGGCGCGATCGAGCCGGCGCAGCACCCCGTCGAGGTCCTGCTCGTCGTGGGCGGCCTCGCGGAAGCAGCCCAGCACGGCGGCGACGGTCCCGAACGCGCCGATCCCGTGCCCGCGGACGTCGCCCATCACGGCCCGCACGCCCTGCTCGGTGGCGACGACCTCGTACAGGTCACCCCCGACCGCGGCGCCACGCTCGGCCGACACCTGGGCGGCGGCCACGTCCAGCCCGTCGATCCGCGAGGGCAGCGGCCGCAGCAGTGCGCGCTGCGCGGCGCCGGCGACCCGGCGCACCTGCCGCAGCTCGCGCACCAGCGAGTGCCGCACGTGCAGGACCAATGCCGTCCCGACGGCGAAGAACACGGCGCTGGTGACGATCCGCGCCTGGAGACCGGACTCCTGGGCGAGCGGACAGAGCAGCTTGTACGCGACCCCCGCCGCGCCCCACGCGATGGGAAGACCGAGGCTGCGCACCCGACCCCTGACGCGGATCATGCCGATGGCCCCCCAATAGGCCCTGACACACAGAATCGGACCGGCCCGAGAAGGCCGGTCCGATTCTGTCGACAGCACACCGAAAAAAGGGGAGATCATCCACCTTTACCACTCAAAAGAGTGAGGTGACCCGACCCTCTCCCAAGGCTCAGCTCCGCAGCTCCGCACCCACACGCTCACCCGCGAGGGCGACCGCCGCGTCCCGGGCCGCGGAAGCCTCGTCCACGGTCAGCGTCCGGTCGGGGGCGCGGAACCGCAGCGCGTACGCCAGCGACTTCCGCCCCTCGCCCAGCTGCTCGGCGTTCTCGTACACGTCGAACAGCCGGATGGACTCCAGCAGTTCGCCGGCCCCGTCCCGCAGTGCCGCCTCGACGTCCGCGGCCGGCACGAACGCGTCGACGACCAGGGCGACGTCCTGCGTGGCGACCGGGAACGTGGAGATCCGCGGTGCCACCACCGTGGTGTCACCGGCGGCCTCCACCGCGTCCAGGTCGAGCTCCATCGCGCAGGTGCGCGCGGGCAGCCCGAGGGCCTTCACGACCCGCGGGTGCAACTCGCCGGCGTGCCCGACGATCCGCTCGGCGCCGTCCACCGTGACCGCCAGCTCGGCGCAGCGCCCGGGGTGCCACGGGCCGTACTGGCCCTTGCGGACGACGAGCTCGGCGCCGGCCTCACGGGCGACGGACCGTGCGGCCTCGACCGCGTCGGCCCATTCGGCCGGACGGCCCTTGCCCCACCAGCCGGCCTGCTCACGTGCCCCGGCGAGGACGACGGCGATGTGCCGCGGCTGCTCGGGGAGCGCCGCGTTCAGCTCGGCGAGCTCCTCGTCGGTCGGGCGACGGTCGACGGGCAGTACGGCCGCGATGCGCTGCTCCTCGCGCGGCCGGAAGACCAGACCGGACTCGAACAGCGCGAGGTCGTGCGAGCCCCGGCCGTCGTTGCGCCGCAGGGTGGCGAGCAGACCCGGCAGCAGCGACGTGCGCAGCGCGGGCTCCTCGTCGCTCAGCGGGTTGCTGAGCCTGACGACGCGGCGGGCGGGGTCGTCCGCCTCGAGGCCGAGCTGGTCGAAGACCTGCTCGCTGATGAACGGGTAGTTCAGCGCCTCGACGTATCCGGCACCGGCCAGGGCGCGGCCGACGCGGCGGTGCAGCCGCTGCCGTTCCGTCAGGCCGAGACCCGCGGGCGGCTTGGGCAGCGTGGAGGGCAGGTTCTCGTAGCCCTCCAGCCGGATGACCTCTTCGGCGAGGTCGTTGGGGTCGGTGAGGTCGGGCCGCCAGGAGGGGACGGTGACGATCAGCTCGTCCTGCCCGTACACGTCGCAGCCGACCTCCTGGAGGCGGCGCACGACGGTCTCGCGGCCGTAGGCGACGCCCGCGACCTTGTCCGGGTGGTCGGCCGGGATGGTGATGGTGCGCGGCGCGGACGGGGCGACGACCTCGGTGACGCCGGCCTCGGCGGTACCGCCCGCGAGCAGGACCAGCAGGTCGACGGTGCGCTGCGCGGCAGCCGCCGCGGCCTGCGGGTCGACGCCGCGCTCGAAGCGCCGGGACGCCTCGGAGGACAGCTTGTGCCGACGGGCCGTACGCGCGATCGACACCGGGTCGAAGTGCGCGGCCTCGATGACGACGTCCGCCGTGGCGTTCTCGACGCTGTCGTGGTCGGCGATCTCCGTGTTGGCGCCGCCCATGACGCCGGCGAGCCCGATCGGGCCGCGGTCGTCGGTGATGACCAGGTCCTCGGCGTCCAGCGTGCGCTCGACGCCGTCGAGGGTGGTGAGCTTCTCGCCCTCCTCGGCCCGGCGCACTCCGATGGTGCCCTGGACCAGGCCGCGGTCGTAGGCGTGCAGGGGCTGGCCGATCTCCATCATCACGTAGTTCGTGACGTCGACGGCGAGCGAGATCGGGCGCATGCCGACCTTCTGCAGGCGGCGCTGGAGCCAGATCGGGGAGCGCGCCTCGGCGCTGAGGCCGGTCACCGTGCGGGCGGTGAAGCGGTCGCAGCCGGTGGGGTCCGAGACCTGCACCGGGTAGCCGTAGGCGTTGGGTCCGGGCACGTCGATCAGCGCCGGGTCGCGCAGCGGCAGGCCGTAGGCGGTGGCCGTCTCACGGGCCACGCCGCGCAGCGACAGGCAGTAGCCGCGGTCGGGCGTGACCGCGATGTCGAGGACCTCGTCGACCAGTTCCAGCAGCTCGACGGCGTCCTTGCCGATCTCGGTCTCCGGCGGCAGGACGATGATGCCCTTGGTGCCGTCGTCGCCCATGTTCAGCTCGTCGCTCGAGCAGATCATGCCGCGCGACATCCGGCCGTAGGTCTTGCGCTCGGCGATCTGGAAGTCACCGGGCAGGACGGCGCCGGGCAGGGCCACGACGACCTTGTCGCCCACGGCGAAGTTGCGGGCGCCGCAGATGATCTCCTGCGGTTCGCCGGTGCCGTTGGCCTGGCCGACGTCGACGGTGCAGAAGCGGATCGGCTTCTTGAAGTCCGTCAGCTCCTCGATCGTCGCCACCTGACCGACGACCAGCGGACCCTTGAGGTCGGCGCCGAGCTGCTCGACGCTCTCGACCTCCAGACCGGCCGAAATGAGCTTGGCCTGCACGTCACGACCGGTCTCCGTCTCCGGCAGGTCGACGTACTCCCGCAGCCAAGAAAGCGGGACCCGCATCAGATCTCCATCCCGAACGGCCGGGTGAACCGGACGTCACCCTCGACCATGTCTCGCATGTCTTCGACGTTGTGGCGGAACATCAGCATCCGCTCGATGCCGAACCCGAAGGCGAACCCGCTGTACTTCTCGGGGTCGACGCCGCAGGCGGTGAGCACCCGCGGGTTGACCATGCCGCAGCCGCCGAGCTCGATCCAGCCCTCGGAGGAACAGGTGCGGCAGGGGCGGTCGGGGTTGCCGATGGACTCGCCCTTGCAGACGTAGCAGAGCATGTCCATCTCGGCGCTGGGCTCGGTGAACGGGAAGAAGTTCGGCCGCAGCCGGGTCTTCATGTCCGCGCCGAACAGGGCCTGGACCATGTGGTCCAAAGTGCCCTTGAGGTCGGCCATCGTCAGGCCCTCGTCGACCGCCAGCAGCTCGATCTGGTGGAAGACGGGCGTGTGCGTGGCGTCCAGCTCGTCGGTGCGGAACACACGGCCGGGGCAGACGATGTAGACCGGCAGCTCACGGTCGAGCAGCGCGCGGGCCTGCACCGGGGAGGTGTGGGTGCGCAGGACGACGCCGGACCCGGACTCGTCGGTGCCCTCGGGGCCCTGGACGAAGAAGGTGTCCTGCATCTGCCGGGCCGGGTGGTCGGGCAGGAAGTTCAGGGCGTCGAAGTTGAACCACTCCGCCTCGGCCTCCGGCCCTTCGGCGACCTCGTAGCCCATGGCCACGAAGACGTCCGCGACCCGCTCCATCATGGTGGTGAGCGGGTGCCGGGCGCCGGGCGGTACGCGGTCGTACGGCAGCGTGACGTCCACCGCCTCCTCGACGAGCACGCGCGCGTCCCGCTCGGCCTCGAGCTCCGCCTGGCGGGCGGCGAGGGCCTTGTTCACGGCGCCCCGGGCCTGGCCGACGCGCTTGCCGGCCTCGGCCTTGGCGTGCGGGGGCAGGGCGCCGATCTCGCGGTTGGCGAGGGCCAGCGGGGAGGTGGGGCCGGTCTGGGCGACCTTGGCCTCGTGGAGCGCGTCGAGGGAGTCCGCGGCAGCGAAGGCGGCGAGCGCCTCGTCCCGCATGCGCTCGATCTCTTCCGGTTTCAACGTCTCGACCTCGACAGGGTCGTACGACTTATTCGGTGCCGACATCTCTTCCCGTGCTTCCGATTGGCTGGCTGGAGGTCCCCGTCTCCGACTCGGACGGCCGCCTGAAGGGACACAAAGGTGCCAATGGCCGAGTCTAACGGGGTGGAGGTACGCGAATGCGCCCGCGGTGCTCAGGCGAGATAGGCCGGAGCGCTCACGGGCAACGTAAATCGGAACTCGGCGCCGGCGCCGGGGGCGCGGCCGACCGTGATGGTGCCGCCGTGGGCCTCGACGATGCCCTTGACGATGTACAGCCCGAGGCCGGTCCCACCGCGCTTGCTGCCCCGCCAGAAGCGGGTGAAGACGCGGTTCATGGACTCCTCCGGGATGCCGGGCCCCTCGTCGCTCACCGTGACCGACGTGGCTGCGTTCTCGGCGGGCTCGCCCTCGCGGAGGGACGCCGTGGCCGTGACGTCGATCGTGACAGTTCCCTCGCCGTGCCGCACGGCATTTTCCAGCAGGTTGCTGAGCACCTGGTCGATCTTGTCGGGGTCGGCCCACAGGTCGGGCAGCGGCTGCTGGACGCGCAGCAGGAACCGGTCGGCGGGCTGGCCCGCGGCGACGTAGGCCTGGATGTGCCGTCCGACGGCGGCGCCGATGTCGACGGGCTGGCGGCGCACCTCAAGGCGCCCGGAGTCGATCCGGGAGATGTCGAGCAGCTCGGCGATGAGCCGGGTGACCCGGTCGGCGTCGGCGTCGACGGTCTCCAGCATCAGGCGCTTCTGGTCGTCGGTGAAGCGTTCCCACTTGGCGAGCAGGGTGGCGGTGAAGCCCTTGACGGAGGTCAGCGGGGAGCGCAGTTCGTGGGCGACGGTGGCGATCAGCTCGGCGTGGCTGCGCTCGGTGCGGCGGCGGGCCTCGGTGTCGCGCAGGGTGACGACCAGGCGCGTCAGGGGGCCGGTGGGCCGGGTGCGGACGTAGCGCGCGCAGACCAGCACCTCACGGCCGCCGGGCAGGAGCAGGTTGCGCTCGGGCTGTCCGACGCGGATGGCGAGGCCGCCGTACGGGTCGGTCAGCTGCCACCAGCGCCGGCCCTCCAGGTCCTCTAACGGCAGCGCCTTCTCCAGGCGCTGCCCGAGGGCGTCCTGGGCGCGGACGGCGGTGATGCGCTCGGCGGCCGCGTTGAAGCAGATGACGTGGCCCTGCTCGTCGGCGACGACGAGTCCGTCGGGCAGCTGGTCGGGGTCGATGCCGAGTCCGGCGGGATCACCGGGTGGCCGGGACGCGGCGGGCGGGTTCCCGGCGTCCTGGGCTCCCGGTGCGCTGCTCGTGCCGACACTCATCCCCGTACCCCACCTCCAAGGCTCCGCAGAGGGGTCCCTGAGCTGGTCACCCTACTAGTTCCCGGTGACGGAGCGGCACCCTCCGGCGGCGCGCTGTGCACGCGCCGACGCATAGAGACATACGGCCGCGGCGGTGGCGAGGTTCAGGCTCTCAGCCTTCCCGTGGATCGGCACGCGCACGACGGCGTCCGTGAGGGCGCGGGTCTCCTCCGGCAGGCCCCACGCCTCGTTGCCGAAGACCCAGGCGGTCGGCACGCCCATGGTGCCCTTGTCGAGCTCGTCGTCGAGGTCGCGGTCGCCCGCGCCGTCGGCGGCGACGACCCGGACGCCGGCGTCCCGCAGCCGCTCGACGGCGTGCTCCACGGGGACGCCGACGGCGACGGGCAGGTGGAACAGGGAGCCGACGGAGGCGCGGACGGCCTTGGGGTTGTACACGTCGACGGAGGCGTCGGTCAGGACGACGGCCTCGGCCCCGGCGGCGTCGGCGCAGCGCAGCACGGTCCCCGCGTTGCCGGGGTCACGGACGTTGGCGAGGAGGGCGACGAGCCGCGGGCGGGCCGCGAGGACCTCCTCGAACGGCGTGTCCAGGAACCGGCAGACGCCGACGAGGCCCTGCGGGGTGACGGTGGTGGAGATGTCGGCGATGACCTGCTCGGCGGCGAGGTGCACACGGGCTCCGGCGTCCCGGGCCGCTCCGACGATGTCGGCGTAGCGCTCGGCGGCCTCGGGAGTGGTGAACAGCTCCACGAGGGTGGCGGCGTCCCCGGCCCGGTGCCCGGCGGCTTCCCGCACGGCCTGCGGTCCCTCCGCGAGGAACAGCCGGTCCTTCCCCCGGAAGTTCCGCTTGGCCAGCCGCCGCGCGGCCAGGACGCGGGGGGAGCGGGGGGAGATGAGCTCGGGGGTGGCGGGAGGCATCCGGTTCGCTTTCTGGGTAGCTGCACAGCAGGACCCGCAGACCATCCGGCCTGCGGGTCCTCAGTCACATCGGCTTCGAGCCGGCGTCACGCAGCCTTCGGCGCGTTCACGTCGCTCGGCAGCGCCTTCTGGGCGACCTCGACGAGGGCGGCGAACGCACCGGCGTCGTTGACGGCCAGCTCGGCCAGGATCTTGCGGTCGACCTCGACGTTCGCGGCCTTCAGACCCTGGATGAAGCGGTTGTAGGTCATGCCGTTGGCGCGGGCAGCGGCGTTGATGCGCTGGATCCACAGCTGACGGAAGTCGCCCTTGCGCTTCTTGCGGTCGTTGTAGTTGTAGACCAGCGAGTGGGTGACCTGCTCCTTGGCCTTGCGGTACAGGCGCGAACGCTGACCGCGGTAGCCGGAGGCCTGCTCGAGGATCGCCCGACGCTTCTTGTGGGCGTTGACTGCCCGCTTGACGCGTGCCACTTGTTAACTCCTTGTAGCGGGGCCGTGGGGGTGCTCACACGACCCGAAATCGATTGGGTCCCGGTCTGATGTGCGTCCGGCGCTCACGCGCCCGGACGTCACTTGCCGAGAAGCTTCTTGATCTTCTTGGCGTCGCCCGGGGCCATCTCGGCGTTGCCGGTGAGGCGACGCGTCACACGGGACGACTTGTGCTCGAGCAGGTGGCGCTTGCCGGCGCGCTCGCGCAGCACCTTGCCGGAGCCGGTGATCTTGAAGCGCTTGCTGGCACCGCTGTGCGACTTGTTCTTCGGCATAGCGCCGTTCTCTCCTCGTCGGTGGCGCTCCGGTGCCCGGTCGCGAAACCGGGCACGGTGGAGCGTCGTCTTGTATCGGTTGCTTCCTGGGACTGGCGTCCCGGGAGTCACGCCTCGGCGGGCTCCTCGGCAGGCTCTTCGGCCGGCGCCTCGTGCTCCGCGGCGTTCTGCGACTTGCCGGGGTTGGCCTTCGCATCCGCCTTGCGGGCTTCCTGCGCCTGGCGAGCCTCGGCCATCGCCTCGGTCTTCTTCTTGTGCGGACCGAGAACCATGATCATGTTCCGGCCGTCCTGCTTCGGGTTCGACTCGACGAAACCGAGGTCCTGGACGTCCTCCGCGAGACGCTGCAGCAGTCGGTAGCCCAGTTCGGGACGGGACTGCTCGCGACCACGGAACATGATCGTGATCTTGACCTTGTCGCCCTGCTTGAGGAACCGAACGACGTGACCCTTCTTGGTGTCATAGTCGTGCGGGTCGATCTTCGGCCGGAGCTTCATCTCCTTGATGACCGTGTGCGCCTGGTTCTTGCGCGCCTCACGGGCCTTCATGGCCGACTCGTACTTGAACTTCCCGTAGTCCATGAGCTTGCACACGGGCGGACGGGCGTTCGCCGCGACCTCGACCAGGTCCAGGTCGTACTCCTGCGCAAGCTCCAGTGCCTTGGCCAGGGGAACGATGCCCACCTGCTCGCCACTGGGACCGACAAGTCGCACCTCGGGAACGCGAATCCGGTCGTTGATGCGGGGCTCGGCGCTGATGGATCCTCCTCGGTAGCACCACGCGACGGTCTGGCGGACGGCCGCGTAACGTCTGTGTTCGATAGACCTAACCGCGTCGAAGCAACAAAAATGCCCCGGACGATCCCAGGCGGGGCTCCTCGAACTACCGGAGCACCGCCGCGGGAAGCCGCGGGGCGCGCTTTCGGACGGATCACCGCCGCTGGGACGGGACCGCCTGACCGGTGACCCGCCGCCCTGAGGGTGATCGGGTGGGAGTTCGAAAGCCTCCACTTGTGGGCCGGGCCCGCGAGCTGTGAGGCACACGTGTCCGACCGGTCGTTACACGAGGTTACCAGCATGGGCCAGCAACGGCCAATTGGGGCGGGCCGGGGTCACGTGGGGTTCCCCCGCCCCCTGCGCCTATCGTGTGGGGCATGAGTGACACCCCTCCTGAGTCCCCCGACTTCGACGCCATGGCCCGCGACATCGCCGAGGTCCCCGCGGTCGAGGTGATCGTGACGGTCGCCGTCAACCTGATGAGCGCCGCCGCGGTGAAGCTCGGTCTGACCGAGGAGGGCGAGCAGCACAAGGACCTGGACGAGGCCCGCAAGCTGGTCCACGCCCTGGCCGGTCTGCTGGACGCGACGGCGACCGAGATCAGCTCCTTCCACGCGGCTCCCCTGCGCGACGGCCTGAAGTCGCTGCAGCTGGCGTTCCGCGAGGCCTCCCTCGTCCCGGACGAGCCGGGCCAGGGGCCGGGCGAGAAGTACACGGGTCCGGTCTACGGCTAGGTCGTGTCCGCAAAGTCCCGTCGTCCGCCCGGAGGGCGGGCCCCGCGGCGTCTGGTGCGTGCTCTCGGCGCGCCGGGCGGAGTCGCCTAGCCCGTCGGACGGCCTTCTCCTCAGCGTACGAACAGGGGCTCGCCCGGTGGCGTGACCTCGGCCGGCAGCAGTGCCAGGTCGAGGCCGCGCACCAGGCGGGCCCTCAGCGTTTCGTCGGCGGCGAGCCGCCGGGCCACCGCCTGGGCGGTTTCGGCGGGGGCCGCGGACGGGTCCAGCACCAGGGCGAGGGTGCCGTCGGCCTGCCCCGGCCCGAGGTGGGCGCGCACCACGGCGGGCTCGGCGGCCACGGCATCCCGTACGGCCCCCACCACGGCGGGATCGGCGAGCGGGTCGGTGCTCGCACGGCCCTCGGCGAGGGCGAGCAGCGCGGGCCCCGTCAGCTCGAAGGGCACCGGCCCCGCGACGTCGAGCACGACCGTGTCCGCCTTCTCGTGCGCGGCGGCCTGCAGGGCCTGGTGCAGGGGTACGGCGACGGGGCGGGCCGCCGGGTCCCAGCGGGCGAGGGAGTCCGTGGAGGTGAAGGCGGGCAGCGCGGTGCGGTTGCCGGCCTTCAGGGTCGGTACGGCCATGTCGCTGGTCTTCTCGCGGCGCAGCCCGTTCTCGTCCTCCTCGACCTCGCCGAGCACCGCCACGACGGGCACGAGCAGCCGGGCGCCCTTGAGGGCGGCGAGGACCGGACCCACCGCGCTCCGGTCCTCGGCCCAGGCGGCGAGGGCCGCGCCCAGCCGGGGGTCGGCGGAGCCGTCGTCGTCGGAGAAGCCGGGGTCCGGGATGTTCTTGTTCGCCACGCCTCGACCCTATCGGCCGGACGGTGCGCGTCCGGCAGCGGCTCAGAAGTCCTCGTGGCCGGTACGGCGGCCCCGCCACAGGACGACCGCAGCGACCAGCAGCACGCCGCCGGCGCCGCCCGCGAGGGGGGCGGCCCAGTCGGCGGTGTCGTCGTCGGAGGAGTCGGCGTCCGGTCCGCTGCCGAAGTACTTCGCACCGTGGGACGCCGGCTCGAGGCCCTCGGGCTCGATCCGGCCGGCGGCCTCGATGGCGGCGGCCGGGTCGACGAAGCCGAAGCCGCGGGAGTCGTCGCGGCCGCCGGACGGGGCGTTGCGGGCGGTGTCCTCCAGCAGCGACTTGATCTGGGCCGGGGCGAGGCCGGGATGGGCGGCCTTGACCAGGGCGGCGGCGCCGGAGACGAAGGCGGCGGCGGCGCTGGTACCCCAGCCCTCGTAGTACTTGTCGTCGGGGTCGGCGATGACGACGTCGACGCCGGGGGCGCTGACGGTGGCGTACCAGCGGCGGGTGGAGAAGGAGGCGCGGGTGCCGGCCCGGTCGACGGCGGTGGCGGCTATGACGCCGGGGTAGGCGGCCGGGTAGGAGATGTGGTCGCCCTTCTCGCCGCCGTTGCCGGCGGAGGCGACGACGACCACGCCCTTCTTCAGCGCGTACTGGACGGCCTGGTCCTCGCTGGGTTCGGGGTGCGCCGAGGCCGAGTCGTCGCCGAGGGAGAGGTTGATGACGTCGGCGCCGTGGTCGGCGGCCCAGCGGATGCCCTCGGCGAGGGCGTTGCCGCGGGTGGAGCGGGCCTTGGCGCGGGAGGGGTCGCCGTCCTCGAGGATCACGCGGACCGGGAGGATCTTCGCCTCGGGGGCGATGCCGAGGACGCCGTCGGCGTCGCCGGGGCCGTGCCCGTGGCCGGCGATGATGCCGGCCATGGCGGTGCCGTGCCGGGCCCAGGCGCGGTCGCCGGGTTCGGCTCCGAAGCGGATCAGGTCCTTGCCGGGCAGGACGTTGCCGGCCAGGTCGGGGTGGTCGGCGTCGACGCCGGTGTCCAGGACGGCGACGGTGACGCCCTCGCCCTTCGTGGTCCGCCAGGCCTCCTGGGTGTGCATGGCCTCCAGGGCCCACTGCTGGGCGCGGATGCCGTCGGCGTGCGCGGTGGCGGCGGGGAGGAGGACGAGGCCGGCGGTCAGCAGGACGCCGAGGGCGGTGGCCATGCGGGACGCCCTGCGCGGGCGTTTTCCGGCGGGGGTGTGTGCGGCGTTCACGACGGCTGCTCCGAGGCCGAACGGACGTTTCTGCGGAAGTCGCGTTCGACGCGGTCGGCCAGGCCCTGTGCCTCGTGGCCGAGGCCGGCCTGGGCGGCGGCGGTGGTGGCGTCGGCCTCCACGGCGTCCCCGGCGGGCTGGGGGTCGTCGACGGTGCGGCCGTCGGCCCAGCCGGAGACGGCGTAGACGACGACCGGGGCCTCGGTGAGCACGGAGACGGTCCAGGAGGCGCGCTGCGGGGCGCCGAAGCCGGCGGCGGGCGTGCCCTTCGCGGCGTACGGCAGGGGCATCAGGTCGCTGCGGCGGTCCAGGCGTTCCTTGCGGAAACGGTTCGCGAGGGCGGTCATGCCGGGTGCGTCGGCCGTGGTGAAGAGCAGGCCGACGGTGGTCACGTAGCTCTCGGTGGCGTCGGTGTAGGTGGCGCGCAGGAGGCGTTCGCAGCCGACCGGGGCGAGGGCCTTGCGCAGCAGCGGGTCGAAGGCGTCCTTGCAGCCGCTGTCGGGGGCGACGGCGATGCGGGTCCAGGTGCGGTCGGCTCCGCCGGGGCCGGCGCCGCGGCCCTGCACGGTGGGCGGGAACAGCTGGTCGACCGGGACGCTGTGCCAGAGGCTTCCGGTGGCGGCGAAGCTCCCGGGCGAGCCCTCTGCCCCGGAGTCGCCGACGAGCCAGCTGCCGGTGACCGCTCCCGAGATGAGGCCCAGCCCGAGCACGAGGCAGACGGCTGCCGCGGCGGCCTGCGACGCGCCGCGGCGGCCGAGCGGCCGGGGCCGGGCGTCGCCGTCGTAGCCCTCGGGTTCACCGAACGACACCAGGGGGCGGGTGGCGCTCCAGGAGAGGGCGGGGTCGGGAGTGACAGGGGCGGAGGGGGCCGTTGGTCGGTGCGTGGGACGCGGCGGGGTGGCGGGGCGGGTGGTCGTCGTCCCCTGCGCGGCGGTGCGGCCGAAGGGTGCGGCGGGGTCGTCCGGCTTCGGGTCGGCGGGGACCGGGCGCAGGCGCGCGGTCGTCTCGGACGAGTGCTCGCCGGGCGCGCCGGTACGGCGGGGCGGGGGCAGGCGGAACGGCCGCCCGGCCGTCTCCGACGCCGCCCCGGCCGAAGCGTCCGAACGTCCGGGCACGGAGAGCCGGAACGGCCTGCCGGAGGTCTCCGACGAGGCCCCGTCCTCCGTGTCCGTGCGCCCCGCACGGCCGGAGGATCCCGACGCGGGGAGGTGACGCGGCCGCGGGGGGACGTCAGCTGCGACGGAGGGCGTGTCCGGGCCTGTCCGGCCCGCACGGCCTGTGCCGGGCGCCGTGACCGACTCGGGGCGGACTGCACGGCCTGCGCCGGGCACCGTGTCCGACTCGGGGCGGAGCCCGCGGTTGACGCCGGACGCGGTGGACGACTCAGGGCGGGGCGTCGCACGGCCGACACCGGGAGCGGTGTCCGCACCAGGGCGGGCGTCGCGGCCGAGGCCGGACGCCGTGTACGACTCGGGGCGCGTGCCGCGCCTGACACCGGACGTCCTGTCCGTCGCCGCGCGGGCATCGCGGGCTGCGCCGGACGCCGTGGACGGCTCAGGGCCGGGCGCACGAGCGACACCAGGCGTCGCGGACGACCCAGGATGGGTCTCGCGGCCGGCCGTGGGGGGCGTGTCCGGGAGGCGGGTGGAGGCGCGGGGCGGGGGTGGTGCGGGGGGCTCGGTGCGCCGGACGGCGGCGGGCTCGGAGAGACGGGAGGACGCTGCGGCGTCGAGGTTCGTGGCGTCGAGGGTCGGGAAGCGGGGGTGGCCGTTCTGCCGGGCGGAGGGGGGCGTGTCCGTTCCGGCCCTGGTCGTCGCGGGGGCGGAAGCTGTGTCCGGGGTGTCCCGCTCATCCGTCGCAGGGGAAACCGGCGTGGCCGGGGGGTGTGACGGGCGGGGAGGGAAGGAGGCAGGTTGCGCTTCCGTGCTCATGCACCCCCCGTTTCCTCATGCCCGGGCCGTTCGTCCGGCGCGGGCCGGTGTCGTCGTGCCCGAGGCCCGGCACGGAATCGTCCCGGGCACACCTACCCGTACGGACGGAGCGTCATCCCGGCGCGGGTCCCCGGCCGGCGCCATCCGCCGTACGTGCGCGTCACTCTACGGCTTGTTCCTGGGCGAGCGGGAACCAGTCCACGAGGCCGGGGCATCTGCCCGGAACGTCCCCCTACCCTGCGGTAATCCAGTCTGGCAGGCTGCGTTCATGACTGCGCGTGCCGCCGACCGGGCCCGTTACGACCGGGCTACCGCCCATCTCGACGCCCCTCTCGCGATCGTGGACCTGGAGGCTTTCGACGCCAACGCCGCCGATCTGGTCCGCCGCGCCGGGGGCAAGCCGATCCGCGTCGCCAGCAAGTCCGTGCGCTGCCGGGCGCTGCTGGAGCGCGTCCTGGCCCGGGACGGCTTCGCGGGGATCATGTCCTTCACGCTCGCCGAGTCGCTGTGGCTGGCCCGGTCGGGGTTCGACGACGTGCTGCTCGCCTACCCGTCCGCCGACCGTGCGGCCTACGCCGAACTCGCCGGTGATCCCAAGCTGGCCGCCGCCGTGACCGTCATGGTCGACGACGTCGCCCAGCTGGATCTGATCGACGCCTCCCGTGGCGGCGGGCGTGAAGTGGTGCGGGTGTGCCTGGAGTTGGACACCGCCCTGAAGCTGCTCGGCGGGCGGGTGCGGGTCGGGGCCCGGCGTTCGCCGCTGCACTCCCCCGCCCAGGTCGCCGACGTGGCACGGGCGGTGGCCCGAAGGCCCGGCTTCGAGCTCGTGGGGATCATGGCGTACGAGGGGCATGTCGCCGGGGTCGGGGACTCGCTGGCCGGGCGTCCGCTGCGGTCCCGTGCGATCCGGCTGATGCAGGCCGCGGCCAGGCGTGAACTCGCCGAGCGGCGTGCGGAGGTGGTGCGCGCGGTGCGGGCCGTCGTGCCGGGCCTCGAGTTCGTCAACGGCGGCGGCACCGGCTCGGTGCAGCACACGGCAGCCGAGGACGCGGTGACCGAGATCGCCGCCGGATCGGGGCTGTACGTGCCGCGTCTGTTCGACAACTACACATCGTTCAGCGGCCGTCCGGCGGCCCTGTTCGCCATGCCCGTGGTGCGGCGGCCGGGGGTGGGTGTGGTGACCGTGCTCGGCGGGGGGTATCCCGCCTCGGGTGCCGCCGGGGCCGACCGGTCGCCCGTGCCGTACCTGCCGGAGGGGCTGCGCTACGACCCTCAGGAGGGTGCCGGTGAGGTGCAGACGCCGCTGCTCGGCTCGCCCGCCGACGATCTGCTGATCGGGGACAAGGTGTGGTTCCGGCACGCCAAGGCCGGTGAGCTGTGCGAGCGGTTCGACGCGCTGCACCTGGTCGAGGGCGACGCGGTGACGGCGACCGTGCCCACCTACCGCGGCGAGGGCCACACGTTCCTCTGAGGCCAGGCCCACGTTCCTCTGAGGCCCGTGGGGCGTCAGTCCGTCGGGCCGATGCTGCTGCCGACGCCGCCGCCGGTGTCCGCGTCGCCGAACGGGCGGATGCCCTTGGTGATGCGGTCCATGTCGGCGAGCGGCGGTCCGTCCTCGCCGGCGTCGAATACGTACCGGACGAGGACCGGGGACTCGGTGCCGACACTGGACGGGAAGACGAGCGACTGGACGTAACCGCCGGGCCCCTTGGCGGTCTTCACGCGCCAGCGCACCAGGTACCCGGCGCGGCCGGCCACCGCGACGGGCCCGGACTTGACGACCTGGTGCGACGTCATGCCGCCGTGGAGTTCGCGGCCGAGGCTGTCGCGGTCGTAGGCCTCGTCGGCCGCCTCGGAGATGTCGGCCTTGGCGAGGGCCTCGGGGGACTTCTCGTCGTTCTCGGTCACCGTGCGGGAGAACACCATGCCGTGGCGGCACAGGCCCACGCCGCCGGGGCAGTCGTAGGTGCCGTCGGTCGTCATGACGACGTCGTCCTGGGCGACGTACTGCGGGCGGACCCAGCCGTCGAGCAGCGGGAACGTGACGCCGTTGAGCTGGTCCTCGACGACCGCGGGGTCGTCGGCGGACGGCTCGGAGTCGGACGCCTCGGGGGCCGGCTCCGGCGGGCCGGGCGTGTGGGCGGGGGTGGTGGTCGGGGCCGTCCTGGTCGTGGTGCCGTCGCCGTCGCCCCCGCCGAGGACGACGGCTCCGGTGACGATCGCCGCGACCAGGACGACGCCCGTGACGGTCAGGACGACCGCCTTGGTGCGGCCGGTACCGCCGCCCGGCGGCGGGGCGGCGGGGGCCTCGGGCGCGCGGCGGTGCTCGGTCCAGGCCGTGCCGTCCCACCAGCGCTGCCGGTGCGGGGCGTGCGGGTCGGGATACCAGCCGGGCGGAGGCGTCATGCTCATCCCGGCACTCTAGGGCGCGGCCCGGGCCGTCCGGAGCCCGGCTACAGGGGTGTGACGTACGCCCCCGCGATCCCGCCGTCGACCAGGAAGTCGGTGGCGTTCACGAACGAGGAGTCGTCGCTGGCGAGGAAGGCCACGGCGGCGGCGATCTCCTCGGCCTCGGCGAACCGGCCCAGCGGGATGTGCACCAGGCGGCGCGCGGCCCGCTCCGGGTCCTTGGCGAACAGCTCCTGGAGCAGCGGGGTGTTGACCGGGCCGGGGCACAGGGCGTTCACACGGATGCCTTCGCGGGCGAACTGGACGCCCAGTTCGCGTGACATGGCGAGGACGCCGCCCTTGGACGCGGTGTAGGAGATCTGGGAGGTGGCCGCGCCCATCCTGGCCACGAAGGAGGCCGTGTTGATGATCGAGCCCTTGCCCTGGCGCCGCATGTAGGGGATGGCGGCCTTGCAGCACAGGTAGACGGAGGTGAGGTTGACCTCCTGGACGCGCTTCCAGGCCTCCAGGCCGGTCTCCAGAATGGAGTCGTCGTCGGGCGGGGAGATGCCGGCGTTGTTGAAGGCGATGTCGACGCTGCCGTAGGTGTCGTAGGCGGTCTTGAAGAGGGCCTCGACCTGCTCGGGGTCGGTCACGTCGACCTTCACGAAGGTGCCGCCGACCTCCTCGGCGGCGGCCTTGCCGCGGGTGTCGTCGACGTCGCCGCAGACGACGTGGGCGCCCTCGGAGGCGAGACGGCGGGCGGCGGCGAGGCCGATGCCGCTGCCGGCTCCGGTGACGACGGCGGTACGGCCGACCAGGCGGCGGCAGATGTTTTCCTGGGCAGTCACTGTGCGGGGCCCTCCGTGCTGATGAAGACGTTCTTGGTTTCGGTGAAGGCGGCCAGGGCGTCGGGGCCGAGCTCGCGGCCGACCCCGGACTGCTTGTAGCCGCCGAACGGGGTCCAGTAGCGGACGCTGGCATGGGAGTTGACGGACAGGTTGCCGGCGCGGACGGCCTGGGAGACGCGCAGGGCACGGCCGACGTCGCGGGTCCAGATGGAGCCGGAGAGGCCGTAGGGGGTGCCGTTGGCGAGGCGGATCGCGTCCTGCTCGTCGGTGAAGGGCAGGAGGACGGCGACGGGGCCGAAGATCTCCTCGCAGGCGGCGGCCGAGTCGGGGCTCTCCCCGGTGAGGACGGTCGGCGGGAACCAGAAGCCCGGGCCCTCGGGTGCGCTGCCGCGCAGGGCCGGGGCGCCGTCCGGTACGAAGCCGCGGACCCGGTCGAGCTGCTGCCGGGAGATCAGCGGGCCCATCTGGGTCTTCTCGTCGGCCGGGTCGCCCACCATCACGGCGGACAGTGCCTCGGCGAGATGCTCACGGACCTCGTCGTAGACGGACTCCTGGACCAGGACGCGGGTGCGGGCGCAGCAGTCCTGGCCGGAGTTGTCGAGGAAGGAGAAGGGGTCGACGGCGGCCTTGAGGTCGGCATCGGCGAAGACGATGTTGGGGCTCTTGCCGCCGAGTTCGAGGGTGACGGGCTTGACCTGCTCGGCGCCGAGGGCCGCGACGCGCGTCCCGGTCCGGGTGGAGCCGGTGAAGACGATCTTGGCGACTCCGGGGTGCCGGACCAGGGCGTCGCCGGTGATGTCGCCGCGTCCGGGCAGGACCTGGAAGAGGTGCTCCGGGAGCCCGGCCTCCAGGGCGAGTCCGGCCAGGCGCAGCGCGGTGAGCGGGGTGGTCTCGGCGGGCTTGAGGAGGACGGCGTTGCCGGCCGCGAGGGCGGGGGCGGTGCCCCAGGCGGCGATCGGCATGGGGAAGTTCCAGGGCGCGATCACGCCGACGACGCCGAGCGGTTCGAGGATCGTGACGTTCAGGCCGCCGGGCACCGGGATCTGCCGGCCGGTGAGCCGCTCCACTCCCCCGGCCGCGTAGTCCAGCAGGTCACGGACGTTGCCGGCCTCCCAGCGGGCGTTGCCGATGAGGTGGCCGGCCTCCCGGACCTCCAGGCGGGCCAGCTCCTCCAGGTGCTCGTCGACGGTGGCCGCGAAGCGGCGCAGCAGCCGGGCGCGGTCGCCGGGGGCGAGGGCGGCCCAGGTCCGCTGCGCCCTGGCGGCCCGGGTGACGGCCGTGTCGACGTCGGCCGGGCTCGCTCCGGCGACGGCGGCGACGACCTCCTCGGTCGCGGGGTTCAGTACTTCCAGAAGGTGCTCGGAAGACAAGAAGGACCTCACATGCGTTCGAAGGAGCGGCGCAGCTCCCAGTCGGTCACCGCGGCGTCGAAGGCGTCCAGTTCGACGCGCGCCATGTTGCGGTAGTGCGCGACGACCTCGTCGCCGAAGGCGGCCCGGGCGATGGGGCTGTTCTCCCAGAGCTCGGCGGCCTCGCGCAGGGTGGTGGGGACGTGGTCGAGGCCGGCGGTGTAGGCGTTGCCGGGGCAGGGCTCGGGCAGCTCCAGCTTCTGCTCGATGCCGTGCAGGCCGGCCGCGACCAGTCCGGCGACGGCGAGGTAGGGGTTGACGTCGCCGCCGGGCAGGCGGTTCTCGAAGCGCAGGGAGCGGCCGTGGCCGACCACGCGCAGCGCGCAGGTGCGGTTGTCCTGGCCCCAGGCGACGGCGGTCGGGGCGAAGGAGCCGGGCTGGAACCGCTTGTAGGAGTTGATGTTGGGGGCGTAGAGGAGGGAGAAGTCGCGCAGCGCTGCCAGCTGACCGGCGAGGAAGTGCCGCATGACCTCGGACATGCCGCCTTCGAGGTCGCCGGCCATGGCGTTGGCGCCGTCGGCGTCGGCGAGCGAGAGGTGGATGTGGCAGGAGTTGCCCTCGCGCTCGTTGTACTTGGCCATGAAGGTGATCGACATGCCCTCCTGGGCGGCGATCTCCTTGGCGCCGGTCTTGTAGACGGCGTGCTGGTCGCAGGTGACCAGGGCCTCGTCGTAGCGGAAGGCGATCTCGTGCTGGCCGGGGTTGCACTCGCCCTTGGCGGACTCGACGGTCAGGCCGGCGCCGGCCATCTCGTTGCGGATGCGGCGCAGCAGCGGCTCGATGCGGCCGGTGCCGAGGACGGAGTAGTCGATGTTGTACTGGTTGGCCGGGGTCAGGCCCTGGTAGCCGGCGTCCCAGGCCTGTTCGTAGGTGTCTTTGAAGACGATGAACTCCAGCTCGGTGCCGACCTGGGCGGTGTAGCCGAGCTCGGCCAGGCGCTCCAGCTGGCGGCGCAGGATCTGGCGGGGGGCGGCGACGACCGGGGAGCCGTCGCTCCAGGCGAGGTCGGCGTGGAGCATGGCCGTGCCCGCGTTCCAGGGGACGCGGCGCAGGGTGGTGAGGTCGGGGTGCATGGCGAAGTCGCCGTAGCCGCGGTCCCAGGAGGACATGGCGTAGCCGTCGACGGTGTTCATCTCGGTGTCGACGGCGAGCAGGTAGTTGCAGCCCTCGGTGCCGTGGTGGAGCACTTCGTCGAGGAAGAAGCGTGCGGCGAACCGCTTGCCCTGGAGCCGCCCTTGCATGTCGGGGAAGGCCAGGACGACAGTGTCGATCTCACCGCCGGCGACGAGGGTGTGCAGTTCCTCGACGCTCAGCGGGGGTGTGCGGTCTGCCACGGGAAGGCCTCCTAGGCTCCTTGGATCCGCTGCCGGCTCCTTGGACCCGCTGCCTTGGATCCGCCGGGAGCCATAAGGTATTGCCGAGAACCATTGCTTGGGAAGGGGGTGCGGCCACATGCCGGAGGAAGCTGGGGGCGGGACGATGCGGGACGGGCTGACGCCGGTGCTGCGGCCGGTGCGCGCCGGCAACGGCTTCGAGGAGGCGCTGGAGCAGATCCTCCAGGTCGTACGGCTGGGTCTGGTGCCGGGCGGAGAGCGGCTGCCGGCCGAGCGGGAACTGGCGGAGCGGCTGGGGATCAGCCGGGTGACCCTGCGCGAGGTGCTGAAGGTGCTCCAGGACCAGGGGCTCGTGGAGTCGCGGCGCGGCCGGTACGGCGGGACGTTCGTGCTGCCGCGTGCCGAAGCCGTCGGCGAGGACGAGCTGCGGCGCCGGGTCGCCGAGGTCGACATAGAGGACGTGCTGCGGTTCCGGGAGGTGCTGGAGGTGGGCGCGGCCGGGCTGTGCGCGGCGCACGGGCTGGAGGAGAAGCAGGCGGACCGGCTGCGCGAGGCCCTGGCGCGCACACACGACGCGCCGCTCGCCGAGTACCGCCGTCTGGACACGCTGCTGCACCTCACGATCGCCGAGCTGTCCGGCTCCCCCACGCTCACCGCCCAGTACGCGGCCGTCCGCGCGACGGTCAACGACCTGCTCGACTGCATCCCGCTGCTGGTGCGCAACCTGGAGCACTCCCAGCGGCAGCACACCGCCCTGGTGGAGGCCGTGATCGAGGGCGACGCCGATCAGGCGCGGGAGATCATGCGCGAGCACTGCGGGGGGACGGCGGCACTGCTGCGGGGCTTCCTCGGCTGAACCGGGCGCTGTCGTCGCGCGGTGAGGATTTACGGGCGATTAACGCAGGGGTATTGCCTTCCCGGGTCGGCACCGCAAAGGTATGGCTCCATTCCATTGAGTCTCAGCCTGCTCGACCCCGTGAACCGCCGCCGCCCCGTCGGGAGTCCGCCCATGTCCCAGGAACCCACTCTCACACCCGCCGCCCCGGAGGGCGACGACTATCTCGAACGCAGAGCGCTGCGCCGCGGCAGCGCCGGCTGGGTGCTGCTGACCGGCCTCGGCGTCGCCTACGTCGTCTCCGGCGACTACTCGGGCTGGAACTTCGGCCTGGCCGAGGGCGGCTTCGGGGGCCTGGCGATCGCCATGGTGCTCATGGGCGCGATGTACGCGTGCATGGTCTTCGCCCTCGCCGAGCTGTCCTCGATCCTGCCCACCGCGGGCGGCGGCTACGGCTTCGCCCGGCGGGCACTCGGCCCCTGGGGCGGCTTCCTGACCGGCACGGCGATCCTCATCGAGTACGTCCTCGCGCCGGCCGCCATCGTCATCTTCATCGGTGACTACGTCGAGTCGCTGGGCCTGTTCGGCCTGGAGTCCGGCTGGCCGATGTACCTGGTCTGCTTCGCGATCTTCCTCGGCATCCATCTGTGGGGGGTCGGCGAGGCGCTGCGCTTCAGCTTCGTCGTCACCGGCATCGCCGTGGCCGCCCTGATCGTGTTCGCGCTGGCGGCGCTGCCCGACTTCTCCTTCGCGTCGCTGGACGACATCCCGGTCGACGCCTCGGCCGCGGGCTCGAACTCCTGGCTGCCGTTCGGTCTGCTCGGCATCTGGGCGGCGTTCCCGTTCGGCATGTGGTTCTTCCTCGGCGTCGAGGGCGTGCCGCTGGCGGCGGAGGAGACCAAGGAGCCCGCCCGCACGCTGCCGAAGGCCATCCGCTGGTCGATGGGCATCCTGGTGCTGCTGGCGGTGGTCACGTTCTTCGCGGCGGCCGGGGCACGCGGTTCCGCCGCGATCCAGGAGGCGGGCAACCCGCTGGTCGAGGCGCTCCAGCCGGACGGCGAGGCGACGACCCTGAGCCGGATCGTGAACTACGCGGGCCTCGCCGGCCTGGTGGCGTCGTTCTTCTCCCTGATCTACGCGGGCTCGCGCCAGCTGTTCGCCCTGTCCCGCGCGGGCTATCTGCCCCGCTTCCTGTCGCTCACCAGCGGCCGCAAGGCGCCGTACCTGGGCCTGCTGGTCCCCGGCACGATCGGCTTCCTGCTGGCGGCGGTCTCGGGCAACGGCGCGCGGATGCTGAACATCGCCGTCTTCGGCGCGACCATCTCCTACGCCCTGATGTCCCTGTCGCACATCGTGCTGCGCCGCAGGGAGCCCGGGCTGGAGCGGCCGTACCGGACACCGGGCGGGGTGCTGACGTCCTCGGTGGCCCTGGTGCTGGCCTGTGCGGCGCTGGTCGCCACGTTCCTGGTGGACGTCACGGCGGCGTTGATCGCACTCCTGGTGTACGCCGTGGCCGTCGCCTACTTCGGCCTGTACAGCCGCAAGCACCTGGTGGCGAAGGCGCCGGAGGAGGAGTTCGCGGCGCTGGCGGCGGCCGAGGCAGAGTTGGCAAGGGACTGAGTGGTTCGACCGTGAGGGAGTCGTCGTGGGCAGGCCGTTGATCGGGGTCAGCACCTATCTGGAGTCCGGTGCGCGCTGGGGCGTGTGGGAGCTGGAGGCCGCCCTGCTGCCGGTCGGCTACCCCCGGTTGGTCCAGCGGGCCGGCGGCCTGGCCGCGATGCTGCCGCCGGACGACACGCGGTACGCCGCGGAGGCCATGGCCCGGCTGGACGGCCTGGTCATCGCGGGCGGGCCGGATGTCGAGCCGGTGCGCTACGGCGCGGAGCGCGAGCCGCGGACGGGGCCGCCCGCGCCGGAGCGGGACGCGTGGGAGCTGGCCCTGATCGAGGCGGCGCTGGCGGCCCGGGTGCCGCTGCTGGGGATCTGCCGGGGCATGCAGCTGCTCAACGTGGCTCTCGGGGGGACGCTCGTGCAGCACATCGACGGGCACGCCGAGGTAGTGGGCGTCTTCGGCGGGCACGCCGTCAAGCCGGTGCCGGGGAGTCTGTACGCCGGTGTCGTCCCGGAGGAGACGTTCGTGCCGACGTACCACCACCAGGCCGTGGACCGCCTGGGAGAGGGCCTCGTCCCCTCGGCGTACGCGGCGGACGGCACGGTGGAGGCGGTGGAACTGCCCTCTGCCGACTGGGTGCTGGGGGTGCAGTGGCATCCGGAGATGGGCGAGGACGTACGGGTGATGAGGGCGCTGGTGGAGGCGGCGAGCACCGGCGAAGTCAGCCCGTCCGGCGTTTGAGGACGAGGCCGTTCAGGCCGAAGCGGGGGTCTGGGGGCGCAGCCCCCGGGCGGGGTCGAAGGGGCAGCGCCCCTGGGGATGGGACGGGTAGGGGCGGCGGGGGCGAGATCTACCCCCGCGTCAGCGACAGCAGGTCCCGCGCCGGCCCCGTGGGGCGATGCCCCGTCGGCCACACCGCCCTCAGGTCCCGCGCCAGGGCCACGCCCTCCACCGGCACCGACACCAGCCGCCGCATCGCCAGCTCCTCCCCCACCGCCAGCTCACTGAGCACCGCCGGCCCCGCCCCGCTCACCACCGCCGCCTTCACCGCCGTCGTCGAGGACAGCTCGATCAGCGGCCGGGCCAGCCCGCCGAGCGCCGCGTCCAGCACCTGCCGCGTCCCCGACCCCTCTTCGCGCAGGATCAGCGGCGTCGACGCCAGTTCCTCCGCCGCCAGCGACCGCCGCCGCCGGGCCCACGCGTGCCCCGGCGCGGTCACCACGATCAGCCGGTCATGCGCGATGACCGCCGAGTCGAGACCGGCCGGCACCGAAAGACCCTCCACGAAACCCAGATCCGCCTCGTCCGACAGCAGCCGCTCCGCCACCGCCGCGGAGTTCCCCGCGTGCAGCGACACCGCCGTGTCGGGCCGCTGCGCGCGCAGCGCGAGGAGCCAGCCCGGCAGCAGATACTCGGCGATGGTCATGCTGGCGGCGACCCGCAAGCGGGAGTCGCGCCGGTCGCGCAGCGCCTGCGCCCCCACGTCGAACGCCTCGGCCGCCTCCACGATCCGCCGCGCCCAGTCCGTCACCAGCGCCCCGGCGTCCGTCAGCCGGGACCCGCGGGGCGACCGGTCGACCAGCGCCACGCCGAGCTGACGCTCCATCGACCGGATCCGGCTGCTGGCCGCGGGCTGGGTGATGCCGAGCTCCCGCGCCGCGCCACCGAGGCTGCCGAGCCGCGCCACCGCCAGCAGCAGCTCCAGAGCGCCCAGATCCGGCACCCGGTGCGCCACGGAGCCGGTGACGGCCGGCCCGGTCCGCTCATCCGCGTTGCTCATAAACCCAGCTTATGCCGCCATAGAGGCATGATCCCTGGTGGTGCGCCTCCCCCGGCCCCACCGTGGAGTCATGGTCACCGCAGCCCGGCCCCGCGCGTACCCGCTGTCCGTCCGTCATCTCGGACCCAACTGGTACGCCACCGTCATGGGCACCGCCGTCGTCGCCACGGCCGGGGCCGCCCTCGCACCGCACGTCCCGGGGCTGCGCGGCATGCTCGCGGCCGTCTGGGCGCTCTCGCTTACGCTGCTCGTGACCCTGCTCGGCGCGCGGACCGTGCACTGGGCCCGGCACCGGGACCAGGCCCGCTCCCACCTCCTCGACCCGGCGGTGGCGCCCTTCTACGGCTGCCTCGCCATGGCCCTGCTGGCCGTGGGCGGCGGTGCCCTCACCGTCGGCCGGGACTGGATCGGGCTGCGGGCGGCGTTGGCGCTCGACATGGTGCTGTTCACCGCCGGCACGGTTCTCGGGCTCGCCGCGGCGGTCACGGTGCCGTATCTGATGGCCGTACGGCATCGGGTCGAGCCGGGGCAGGCCACGCCGGTCTGGCTGCTGCCGCTCGTCGCGCCCATGGTGTCGGCCGCCGTCGGGCCGCTGCTGGTGCCGTATCTGCCGCCCGGTCAGGCCCGGGAGACTCTGCTGCTCGGCTGCCTCGCGCTGTTCGGGCTCAGCCTGCTCGCGACGCTGGTCATGCTGCCGCTGGTCTTCGGCCGGTCGCTCACCGGCGGGCCGCTGCCCCTCGCCCTCACCCCGACGCTGTTCCTGGTGCTCGGCCCGCTCGGGCAGTCCACCACCGCCGTCGGCGCCTTCGCGGACGTCGCGCCCGGAGTCGTACCGGCGCCGTACAGCGAGGGTTTCGGTGCCCTCGCGGTGCTGTACGGCGTGCCCGTGATGGGGTTCGCGCTGCTCTGGTTCTGCCTGGCCACCGCCCATGTCGTCCGCGCCCGGCGGCACGGGATGCGGTTCTCGATGACCTGGTGGTCGTTCACCTTCCCGGTCGGCACCTGTGTCACGGGCGCCGAGGCGCTGGCCCGGCACACCGGGCTCGTCGCCTGTGCGGCCCCGGCGGTCCTGCTCTACGCGGTGCTGGTCGCGGCGTGGGGCACGGCCGTGGTGGGCACCGTGCGCGGGCTGCTCAGGGGCGAGCTGCTCGCAGCGCCCCGCCCAGCACCCGCGGCGCCTCGGCCAGTGACGGCCCGTACCACGTCAGGTGCCGTCCGCTGACGAGCGCGCAGGGCAGGCCGGGAAAGGCCTCGGGGCCGTCGTCGGCGGTGAAGCGGTACGGCTCGTCCGGCAGCACCACCACGTCGGGGGCACAGGCGCGCAGGTCCTCCAGCGGGACGCGCGGATAGCGGTCGGGGTGCTTCGCGTGCACGTGGTCGACGCCGAGGCGGGCGAGGACGTCGCCGGCGAAGGTGTCACGGCCGAGGACCATCCACGGCCGGCGCCAGACCGGCACGACCGCCGTGCGGCGCGGCCCGGGCTCCGGCAGGGACGACCAGGTCTGCTCCGCCTCGTCCAGCCAGCGCGGCCGGGACGCCACCCCGCAGGCGTCCAGCACCCGGGCCAGTTCCCGGAAGGCCTGCGGCAGGTCGCGGATCTCCGTCACCAGGACCTCGGCGCCCGCCGCCCGCAGGGCCGCGAGGTCGGGGGCGCGGTTCTCCTCCTCGTTGGCGATCACCAGGTCGGGCGCGAGGGAGAGGATGCGGTCGGTCGCGGGGTTCTTGGTGCCGCCGACGCGTACGACGTCGAGGCCGGGGGGATGCGTGCACCAGTCGGTGGCGCCGACGAGGGATCCGGGCGCCGAGCGGGCCACGGCCTCGGTCAGCGAGGGGACCAGCGAGACCACTCTCACCGGCGAGGCCGGTCCCGGACCGCCTCGATGTGCTCCGCCACGGCGACGACGACCACACGGCTGTCCGACTCGGCCGCCCGCCAGCGGTGCCGTACGCCACCGGTCAGGTACAGCGTGTCGCCGCGGCCCAGGCGGTAGGCGCGGCCCTCCGCCTCGATCTCCACCGCGCCGTCGGCGATGTACATCAACTGGTCGTTTCTGTACTGGAATTCACGGCCCGCGTCATGGTCGCCGGTGAACTCGGAGGCATGCATCTGGTGGTGGCCGCGGACCAGGGAGCGGGTCCGGGGCTGAGGCTCGGGGTCGGTGCCGTCGGCACGGACGACGTCCACGCTGCACGCCGGGTCGGCCGCGGCGAGGAGCTCCACGGCGGTGGTGCGCAGGGCGTCGGCGATCTTCTCCAGGGAGCTGGTGCTGGGCCGGGCCCTGTCGTTCTCGATCTGGCTCAGGAACGGGACGGACAAGCCACAGCGCGCGGCCACGACGGCAAGGGTGAGCTCCAGCGCGCGGCGCCGCCGGCGCACGGCCGCGCCCACCCGAAGGGGTTGCTCTTTGTGGTCGCCCATCGCTCCGGCTCCCTCCTTCGCCCGTCGATCCGCTCCCCGTGCGGCGGTGTCCCGGCGCACTGCTCCTGCTTGAGTTGTCTGCACCCTACGCACGTCCGGCAAACCGTTTCATGCGCCCGTCACATCGACGTCATACGGGACGGTGCACGACCTCACACTTCGCGCCAGGGGATCCGCCGCCGAAGGGGGCGGGGCGGGTGTTCCTCCCGCGGGAGGACCTGGCAGGGAGAGGGGGTTCAGGGGGTCGCGTAGCGCTCTGTGGTTGTCCGGATCCCGTTCGTCGGGACCGGGAGCGGGGTGGGGCGCGGCGTGTCGCGCGTCCCACCCCGGAACCCTACTGCGGTGTCATCCGCCGCACCATGTCCGGGTGCTGCTCGAGCCACTCGGCCACGGCCTCTTCCTCGTGGCCCTGGCCGCGGTCCTTGATCTCGCTCTCCAGTGTGCCGAGCTCGTCCTCGCTCATCTTGAAGTTCTTGATCCACTTCGTGAGCTGCGGGTACTCCTCGGGGAACTTCTCGTTGGAGATGGTGCGGATCGTGTTGCCCTCGCCGAAGGCCTTCCTGGGATCCTTCAGCTTGGTCAGCTCGTAGTCGCTGTACGCCCAGTGCGGCGACCAGAGGGTGACGGCGATCGGTTCCTTCTTGGCGTACGCGCGCTTGAGCTCGGCCAGCATCGCGGGCGTGGAGCCGTCGACGACCTCGTACTCCTTGTCCAGGCCGTAGCCGGGCAGGACCTTGTTCTTCAGCAGGTCCATCTCGCCGGTGCCCGGCTCGATGCCGATGATCTTCCCCTTGAAGGTGGAGGACTTGCCCTTGAGGTCCTCCAGGGAGTCGACGCCCTTCACGTAGGACGGTACGGCGAGCTCCAGGGAGGTCGGTTCGTACCAGGTGCCGAGGTCCTTGAGCCGGTCCTTGTTCTTGTCCCAGTAGTTCTTCTGGGCGTGGGGCAGCCAGGCGTCGAAGTTGAGGTCGAGATCGCCGGAGGCCAGACCGGTGTAGACCGGGCCGACGTCCATCTGCTTCAGGTTCAGCTGGTAGCCGCGCCGCTCGAGGACGTTCTTCCACAGGTAGGTGACGGCGATGTCCTCGTCCCAGGGGAACCAGGCGACGTCCAGGGGCTGCTTCGCCTCGGCGGGCGTGCCGCCCCCGGCGTTCTGCACCGGGGCCATCGTGTCGACGACACCGGGGTTCTGCTTCAGCCAGGTGCGGACGGCGTCCTGCTGGGCGCCCTTGCCGGCCTTGTTGATCTCGGCTTCGAGGCTGGTGAGCTGCTTCTCGCTCATCTTGAAGTTCTTCAGCCACTTGGCGACCGTGGGGTCGTCGTCGGCGAAGCCCTTGCGGGACAGGGTGTGCACGCCGTCGCCCTCGCCCCAGGCGCCCTTGGGGTCCTTGAGCTTTTTGAGGTCGTAGTCGTTGTACGCCCAGTGCGGCGACCACAACGTGGTGACGATCGGCTTCTTCTGGGCGTAGGCGCGCTTCAGCTCGGCCAGCATCGCGGGCGTGGAGCTGTCGACGACCTCGTACTCCTTGTCGAGGCCGTACTCCTTGAGGACCTTGCTCTTCAGCAGGGCCATCTCGCCGGCGCTGGACTCGATGCCGGTGATCTTGCCGCCGAACTCGGAGGCCCTGCCCTTGAGGTCGGCCAGGGAGTCGATGCCCTTCATGTAGGCGGGCACGGCGAGCTCCAGGGACGTCTTGTCGTACCAGGCGCCGAGATCGTCGAGCTGCTTGCCGTACTTCTTCCAGTACTGGGCGTGGGTGGTGGGCAGCCAGGCGTCCGTCTGGAAGTCGACGTCGCCCTGGGCGAGCGAGGTGTAGAGCGGGCCGGCGTCGAACTGCTTGGCCTCGACCTCGTAGCCGCGCTGCTCCAGGACCTCCTTCCAGAGGAACGTGGAGGCGACGCCCTCGTCCCAGGGGATGTAGCCGATGGTGATCTTCTTGCCCTGGCCGACGTTCTTGCCGTCCGCCACGGCCTCGGTGCCGGTGCCGCCGCCGAAGGCGCCCATGCCGCCCGCGGTGAGGGCGAGGACGACGACGCCGATCACGGCGACGACCGGGCGGGGCCGGTACGACCAGATCTTCAGCCCCTGGGCGGCGCGCAGCTTGGCGGCGGCGCGGCGGCCGAGCGGGGAGACCTGGGTGCCCAGGGCGCTGGTCATACGGTCCAGGTAGATCGCGAGGATCACGATCGCCACGCCGGCCTCGGAGCCGAGGCCCACGTTGAGCTGGCCGATGGCCTCGTTGACGTCGCCGCCGAGGCCGCCGGTGCCGACCATGCCGGCGATCGCGGCCATGGACAGCCCGAGCATGATGACCTGGTTGACACCGGCCATGACGGTGGGCAGGGCCAGCGGCAGCTGGACGCGCAGCAGCGTCTTGCGGGGCGAGGTGCCGAACGCCTCGGCCGCCTCGACCAGTTCCTTGTCGACCTGCCGGATGCCCAGCTCGGTCATGCGCACGCCCGGGGCGAGCGCGAAGATCAGGGTGGCGACGATGCCGGCGGGGGCGCCGGTGCCGAAGAACAGGATCGCCGGGATGAGGTAGATCATCGCGGGCAGCGTCTGCATGAAGTCCAGGACGGGCCGGACCAGACCGCTGACGCGGTCCGAGCGGGCCGCCCAGATGCCCACGGGTATGGAGATCACCAGCGCGATGACGGTCGCCACGAGGACGAGCGCCAGGGTGATCATCGCGTTCTCCCACAGTTCGAGGGAGTCGATGAACGCGAATCCCACGAACGTGAGGACACCGGCGAGGGTGCCGCGCAGCCAGAAGGCGATCACGGCGAAGATGCCGGCGAGGAGCAGCGGTTCGGGGGCCTGGAGGACGGCGTTGATGGCGTCGTACAGGCCGAGGAAGACGGTCTTGCAGAAGTCGAACAGCCACGCCATGTGGGTGGTGAGCCAGTCGACCGCGTCGTTGACCCAGTTGCCGAGCTGAATCCTAGGCACGGGCGGTCACCTTCTCTCCGCCCTTGTCCCGCGGGGAGTCGCAGGGCTCCGGGGTGGCGTCCCGCTCGTCGCCGAGGAAGCCGACCAGGCGCTGCCGGGGGACGACGCCGATCTGCTTGTTGTCCTCGTCCACGACCGAGACGGGGTGGGCGAGCCGGGCGCTGATGGCGCACAGCTCCGTGAAGGGGGTGTCGGGCGTGGCGGTCTCGCAGCGGCAGCCGGGGTCGTCGGCGGTGACCGAGGTGTCCATGAGCTCGCCGGCGGTCAGCACACGGGAGCGGTCGACGTCCTGGGTGAAGGAGGCGACGTAGTCGTTCTCCGGCCGCAGCAGGATGTCCTGGGCGCTGCCGATCTGGACGATGCGGCCGTCGCGCATGACGGCGATGCGGTCGCCCAGGCGCATGGCCTCGTTCAGGTCGTGTGTGATGAACACGATCGTCTTCTTGAGCTTCTGCTGGAGTTCCAGCAGCTGGTCCTGCATGTCACGGCGGATCAGCGGGTCCAGCGCGCTGAAGGACTCGTCCATCAGCAGCAGGTCGGCGTCGGTGGCGAGCGCGCGGGCGAGGCCGACGCGCTGCTGCATGCCGCCGGACAGCTCGTCGGGCCAGGACTTCTCCCAGCCGGCCAGGCCGCACAGGGCGAGCGCCTCGTCGGCGCGGCGTGCGCGCTCGGCGCGGGGCACGCCCTGCACTTCCAGACCGTAGGCCGCGTTCTCGCGCACGCTGCGGTGCGGGAAGAGCGCGAAGTGCTGGAACACCATGCTGATCTTCTCGGCACGGACTTGGCGCAGCTCACGGTCGGACAGCGTGGTCAGGTCCTGGCCGTCGAAGCGCACATGCCCGGCGGTGGGCTCGAGCAGGCCGTTGAGCATGCGGAGCAGGGTGGACTTGCCGGATCCGGACAGGCCCATCACGACGAAGATCTGCCCGGGCTCCACGGTGAACGACGCGTCGATCACCGCGGCGGTGGCGCCTTCGGCGCGCAGCTCGTCACGGTCGGCCCCGCCTCGGAGCCGCTCGACCGCCCGGTCCGGTCTTCTGCCGAACACTTTGTACAGGCTCTCTGCTTCAAGCCTCGCTGACACGTGCACCTCTATTCGCTTGGCAACAGAACAGAGCGAGGACAGGGCGCAAACAGTTGAAATGCGCAACCAGCCTCGCTGCGTGGCGGCGCCTCCCCTCGATCTCCGGCGGCAAACCCGAAAGTGGGGTGCTTCACACCGGACGCGCAGGGCGCATCGCGTCGCGCTGCGGAGAGTGGCTGTCGGCGGCGTACGGCATGATGCGTGGCGTGACCGGACGACTGATGCTCCTCGACACCGCTTCCCTGTACTTCCGCGCCTACTTCGGCGTCCCGGACTCGGTCAGGGCCCCGGACGGTACGCCGGTGAACGCCGTGCGCGGACTGCTCGACTTCATCGACCGCCTGGTCAAGGACCACCGACCGGACCTCCTGGTGGCCTGCATGGACGCCGACTGGCGGCCGCAGTGGCGGGTGGACCTGATCCCCTCCTACAAGGCGCACCGCGTCGCCGAGGAGCACGCGGCCGGCCCGGACGAGGAGGAGGTGCCCGACACGCTGTCGCCGCAGGTGCCGGTCATCGAGGCGGTGCTGGACGCGGTGGGCATCGCCCGCGTGGGCGTCGCCGGCTACGAGGCGGACGACGTCATCGGCACGTTCACCGCGGCGGCGAAGGGCCCGGTCGACATCGTCACGGGCGACCGCGATCTGTACCAGCTGGTGGACGACGCGCGCGGGGTGCGCGTGCTGTACCCGCTGAAGGGCGTGGGCACGCTGCAGCACACCGATGAGGCGGTGCTGCGTGAGAAGTATGGGGTGGACGGCAGCGGGTACGCGGATCTGGCCCTGCTGCGCGGCGACCCGAGCGACGGCCTGCCGGGCGTGCCGGGCATCGGTGAGAAGACAGCCGCCAAGCTGCTGGCCGAGTTCGGGGACCTGGCCGGGATCATGGCGGCGATCGAGGACCGGGGGTCGAAGCTGACGCCGACCCAGCGCAGGCGGCTGGACGAGGCGCGTCCCTATCTCGCGGTCGCGCCGAAGGTGGTCCGGGTCGCGGACGACGTACCCCTGCCCGACGTTTCCACTGCGCTGCCGCGCACGCCGCGCGACCCGGCCGCACTGGAGGCACTGGCGGCCCGCTGGGGACTGGGCGGGTCCCTGGAGCGGCTGATGGCGACGCTCTCGGCGTGATCTCCCGCCACAAGAGGTGTGAACTGGGGGCGAGGTGCTAACTTAGGTTACCCTAACTATGTGAGACAGGGAGGTCCTCATGGCAGAGCGACCGGGCCGCCAGCCGCGCAGACTCCACTCCGCGCAGGTGGTGCGCACCGAGCGGCTGACCCCGCACATGCAGCGCGTGGTGCTCGGCGGCGAGGGCCTCGCCGATTTCGCGGCGGACACGTGCACCGACCACTATGTGAAGCTGCTGTTCCCGCCCGCGGGCGTCACCTACCCGGAACCTTTCGACCTGCAGCGCGTCAAGGACGAGCTGCCGCGCGAACAGTGGCCGGTGACCCGGACCTACACGGTCCGCCAGTGGGACGCCGAGCACCGCGAGCTGACGCTGGACTTCGTCATCCACGGTGACGAGGGCCTGGCCGGTCCATGGGCCGTGCGTGTCCAACCGGGCGAGACCGTGCGCTTCATGGGCCCCGGCGGTGCGTACGCCCCCGACCCGGGCGCCGACTGGCACCTGCTCGCCGGCGACGAGAGCGCGCTGCCCGCGATCGCCTGCGCCCTGGAGGCGTTGCCGCGCGAGGCCAGGGCGTACGCCTTCGTGGAGGTCTCCGGCCCCGAGGAGGAGCAGAAGATCGACTCGGACGTGGACGTCGTCTGGCTGCACCGCGGCGCCCGGCCGCTGGGTGAGGCCCTGGTCGAGGCCGTCCGTAACCTGGAGTTCCCCGAGGGCCGGGTGCACGCCTTCGTCCACGGCGAGGCGCACTTCGTCAAGCAGCTGCGCCATCTGCTCCGCGTGGAGCGCCGGGTCGCGCGCGAGGACCTCTCGATCTCCGGTTACTGGCGCCGCGGCCACAACGAGGACGGCTGGCAGGCCTCCAAGCGCGAGTGGAACGCCCGGATCGAGGCGGAGCAGGAGAGCGCGTCCGCGGCCTGACGGCTCACCGGCGCGCCGCGGTGCCCGGCTCAGGTCCCGGCCCGCCGTCGGCGGGAGGGCCGGTTGCGTCGGTCCGCGAGGGCCCCGCGGTCAGGACCGGGGTGATGAGGAACGGCATGCCCGCATCCCGGCGAGGCCCGGCCGGGCGGTCCCGGTCGTTTTCCGCGCCGGCACACCCGCCTCGTACGCTGGGCCCCGATGAGACGCACGACCCGCACCCCGCCCTCTCCCCTGCCGCAGCGCCACGGGGTGGACCCGGTGCGCGTGCGGCTGCCCGCCACGGGGTCGTGGGGCACGGTGCGCGCGCACCTGGTGGAGCGGCTCTCGGGGGCGGGCGCGGGAGTCGTCGACGGCATGTTCGACGCGGGCCGGATCGTCGGGGCGGACGGACGGCCGGTGGCCGCGGACGCGCCCTTCGTGCCGGGGATGTTCGTGTGGTTCCACCGGGACCTGCCCGACGAGGTGCCGGTGCCCTTCCCGGTGCGGGTCGTGCACCGCGACGAGCACATCGTCGTCGCCGACAAGCCGCACTTCCTCGCCACCACCCCGCGTGGCGGCCATGTCGCCGAGACCGCGCTGGCCCGGCTCCGCCGCGAGCTGGACCTCCCCGAGCTCACCGCGGCCCACCGGCTGGACCGGCTCACCGCGGGACTCGTGCTGTTCACGGTGCGCCCCGAGGAGCGCGGGACGTACCAGTCGCTGTTCCGCGACCGCCGGATCCGCAAGGAGTACGAGGCCGTCGCCCCGTACGACCCCGGCCTCGCCCTGCCCCGGACCGTCCGCAGCCGGATCGTGAAGGAGCGCGGGGTGCTCACCGCCCGGGAGGTTCCGGGCGAACCCAACGCCGTCAGCCGTGTCGAGCTGGTCGAGCACCGTGAAGGCCCCGGCGGACTCGCCCGGTACCGGCTCACGCCCGCCACCGGGCAGACGCACCAGCTGCGCGTGCACCTGAGCGCGCTGGGCGTGCCGATCCTCGGCGACCCGCTCTACCCGGAGGTGACCGCGCCCGTGCCGGCCGGTGACTTCCGCCGCCCCCTCCAACTGCTGGCGCGGTCCTTGGAGTTCACCGACCCGGTCACGGGCGCGGAGCACCGGTTCCGCAGCGGCCGGGTGCTCGCGGCCTGGGCGTCGTACGACCGGTGGGCCGCCGGCGGCAACGACGGCCCGTCAGACGGTCAGTAGCCGCGCCACCAGCTCAGGAACCGCTGCCAGAGACCCTTGCGGCGGGCCGGTTCCGCCACGGCGGGCTGCACCGGCACCGGCTGGGGCAGGACCGGGTCCGGCTGCGGCTGCGCGGCGACCGGCTGCGGCTGCGCGGCGGCCGGCTGGGGCTGCGCGGCGGCCGGTGCGGCCTGCGGCTGCGCGGTGCCGATCTGCCAGTCCGAGCGCTGGGCTGCGACCGGCTTGTGGTTGGGCACCTCCTGTACGTCCTGCGGCGGCTTGGGCGCGAACTGCACCGGCAGCTCCACCAGGTGCCGGGAGGCGATGGACGCGGTCCAGCGCAACTCCTCCTGGTCGCAGTCGAGTTCCACGTCCGGCAGCCGCATCAGCAGCGCGTCGACGCCCACGTCGGCGATGGAGCGGCCGATGTCCTGCCCGGGGCACTCGTGGGGGCCGCCCCCGAAGGCGAGGTGGGAGCGGTTGCCCTGCATGCTGGCCTTCAGGTCCGGCCGTACCCGCGGGTCGACGTTGGCCGGGAGCGGCGCGAAGAGCAGCCCGTCACCCCGGCGGATGCGCTGCCCGCCCAGCTCGGTCTCCTGCTTGGCGAAGTAGGCGAAGACCGTGCTGAACGGCGGTTCGTTCCACAGGGACTGCTCCACCGCCTCCGGCACCGTCATCTGGCCGCCGTTGAGCTGGGCCCGGAAGCGCGGGTCGATCAGCACCGTGAGCAGCACGTTGGACAGCAGATTGGTGGTGGCCTCGTAGGCGGCGAAGAGCACCAGGCGCAGGTGCTCCCTGACCTCGTCGTCGGTCAGCCGGGCCGGGTGGGTGATCAGGTAGCTGGCGAGGTCCTCCTCCGGCTGCGCACGCCGGAGGGCGGTGAGCCGGCTCAGGGCTTCCATGACGTAGGAGTGGCTGGCGATCGCGGTCTCGGTCCCCTTGAGCGCGTCACGGGCGGCCTCGACGAGCCGGTCGTTGTACTCCTCGGGCATGCCGAGGATCTCGCACATCACCGCCATCGGCAGGTGCTCGGTGAACTGGCTGACGAGTTCCGCCTCGCCCGCCTCGCAGAACCGGTTGACGATCACCTGCGTACTGCGGTTGATGTAGCGGCGCAGGCTGCGGAAGTCGATCGTGGAGACGGCCCCCATGACCGCGCCGCGCAGCCGCTTGTGCTCGTCACCCTCGGCGTGCGAGGCGATGGGCTGCCAGGCGATGTGCGGCATCAGCGGATGGTCGGGCTTGACCAGGCCCTCCCTGAGCGGGGTCCAGATCCGGCTGTCCCGGCAGTACTGCGAGGGCGAGCGCACCATGTGCAGGTTCTCGGCGTGGCCGAGGACGACCCACATCGGCACGTCGTCATGGAGCAGCACCGGCGCCACGGGGCCGTGCTGCTCCCGCAGTTGCTCGTACAGCGCTCCGAGGTCCTCCGCCTCGTGCAGCCGGTGCAGCCCCCCGGGCCCGAGGCCGTGCGCGGGGCAGCCGGGGGGCGGGCCGGGCCGGAGGTCGTCGTCCGTACTGGTCGGGGCGTGGGATTCAGGCGTCACAGTGATCGCTCCGAAGCTTTCCAGGTGTCATGGGGAGGGACGGGGTGGCCGGACACGGATCAGGTGCGCGCGCCCGTCATGGCGAGCGAGTGCAGGAAGCGCATGAGCGTCATCAGGACGTCACGGCTGGAGGCCCGCCGCCGCACGTCGCACTCGATGATCGGGATGTCCGGCGTGAGGTCGAGGGCCGTGCGCAGCTCCTCGATGGCGTAACGCGGGGCGTCGGGGAAGGAGTTGATGGCGACCACGAACGGCACGCCGCGCTCCTCCAGGCGCCCCATGACGTCGAAGCTGACCTCCAGCCGCCGGGTGTCGACCAGCACCACCGCGCCGAGCGCGCCCTCGAACAGGCCGTTCCACAGGAACCAGAAGCGCTGCTGGCCGGGCGTGCCGAAGAGATACAGCACCAGCTGTTCCGTGATGCTGATCCGGCCGAAGTCCATGGCCACGGTGGTGGCCGTCTTGGACGCGGAGCCGAAGTTGTCGTCGACACCGATGCCGGCCTGCGTCATGGTCTCCTCGGTGGTCAGCGGAGTGATCTCGCTGACCGAGCCGACCATGGTCGTCTTGCCGACGCCGAAGCCACCCACGATCACGATCTTGGCCGCGGCCTGTGCCGTCTGGGGCAGCTGGTCCTCGGCCCGGGGGCCCGGGATGGAGTCAGAGCCGTTGAAGTCCATTCATCACCGCTTCGAGGAGGGAACGGTCGGAGCGCGCCTTGCGGACGATCGGGGCGCGCGCCTGCACCAGTTCCGCCGTCAGCAACTCGGTGAGCAGCACGCCCATCGCGCTGAACGGCAAGTGGAGGTAGGCCGACAGCTCGGCCACGGACAGGGGGGCGGCGCAGAGTCGGAGCAGCGCCGCCTGCTCGGGAGAGGCGGACGGCGGCGGGTCCGTGGCACGCGCCACGATTAACGTCACCAGGTCGAGCTCGGCCCGTTCGCCGTCCGGGCCGGCCACCACGTACATCCGCTCCGGGTTGCCGGGTTTGCCGTCGCCCTCCTGGGGCGTGGCCGGTTCCGGGACGTGGTCGCGCCTCTGGCGTTGCGGAGGCGTCATACGATCTGCCCGTTCCGCCGGGGCGGGCTGGTGAGGTGGCCGCCGATCCGGACGACGAGGTCGCGCATCATCGCGCTCATCCGGCCGGGTTCGCACCGCACGTCGGAGAGCACCGCGAGGAAGGCGTTGGCGCCCGCGCCCATCAGATAGAAGTAGCCCTGGTCGATCTCGATCATGACGAGCTTCATCTCGCCGTCGCCCACGGTGAGTTCCTGGCAGATGCTGCCCGCGAGGGACTGCAGGCCGGCGCAGGCCGCGGCGACCCGGTCGGCCGCGTCCGGTTCGCCGCCGTAGCGTGCGATGCGCAGGCCGTCGGCCGAGAGCACCACGATCATCTCGATGCCCGGTACACCGTCGGCGAGCTGCTTGAGCATCCAGTCGAAGTTGCCTCGCTGCTGGATCACTTGAGATCCCCCTCGTCGTCGGCCTCGGTGGGGGCCGGGTCGTTGATCAGGTGCAGGTACTTGGTCGGGTTCCGGATGAAGTCGGTCGGGTGGGTGCCGGGCTCGATGCCCTGCTTGAGTCCCTCCCAGAAGGCTTCGAGGCCCTTGCCGGGGGCGTCGGGCGACGACATGTCGTGCCATGACTTGGGCTCGGGCTCCGGTGTCGCCCAGGGGTTGAACTCGCCCCGTTCGGCGGCCTCCCGGTCGGCCTGCTCGTTGGCCGCCTGCTGGGCGAGCCGCTCGGCGAGGGGCATCTTCACCTTGCTGCGGCGCTGCGGCAGGCCGTTCGCCGTCCACTCGGTGACCTCGGGGACGTCGTCGTCCTCCATGGAGACCGTGGCGGGGATCTTCGGGCTGGTGGGGCGTCGCCGCTTGGGTGCGCGCTTCGGGCCCTCGGGGATGCCGACCTTCATGGGGATGCCGGTGGCGCCGATGCCGTGGGCGAGTCCGACGCCGGGCTCGTGGGTGATCATCTGGCTGGGCACGATGAGGATGGCCCGGACGCCGCCGTACGCGGAGGCGCGCAGCGAGACCTGCATGTTGTACGCCGTGCAGAGGCGGCCCACGACGGCCAGTCCGAGGCGCGGGTGCTCGCCGATGTCCTGGAGGTCGATGCCCGCCTTGGCGTCCTCCAGCATTCCCTCGATCCGGGCACGGGCCTCCTCGTTGAGGTTGACGCCGCCGTCCTCGATCTCGATGCAGACGCCGGTCTGCACCTCGGTCGCGGTGACGTGCACCTTGGTCTGCGGCGGCGAGTAGCGCGTGGCGTTGTCGAGGAGTTCGGCGGCGGCGTGGATGACCGGCTCGACGTAGATGCCCTTGACGCTGATCTTGGCGATGGAGGACAGCTGGATGCGCCGGTACTCCAGGATGCGGGACATGGCGCCGCGCAGGGTGCTGTACAGGGACACCGGCTGGGGCCACTGCCGGCCGGGGCGGCCGCCGCCGAGGACGGAGACGGAGTCGGCCAGGCGGCCGATCAGGGCGTTGCCGTGGTCGATGCGCAGCAGGTCGTCGAAGACCTCGGGGTTGCGGCCGTGGTCCTCCTCCATCTCCCGGAGTTCCTCGGCCTGCTGATGGATGATCGCCTGGACGCGGCGGGCGACACTGACGAAGGAGCGCGCGGCCGCGTCCCGCATGGTCACTTCGCGGTCGACGATCTTGAGCACCGTCAGCAGCGTCTCGGCCTGCGGGGCGGACAGGTCGCGGAACGCGGGGTTGGAGAGGCGGAGCTTGCGAATCACCTCCCTGGGGGATTCTCCGGTGCCCAGCAGGCTGAGCGCGGCGGGGACGATCTCCCTCGAGAAGTGGACCGAATCGTTCTCGTGGGCGGCGATCCGCTGTTCCAGATGCGCGCTGTGCCGGGCGTGCTCCGCACGCTGGTTGCGCAGCGCACGGCCACGGCGCACCGCCTCGGCCGCCGTCGCGAGCACCAGCGCGGTGGCGATGCCACCACACCAGCCGACGGCGCCCCGAGCCGGCTCCGCCACCAGGGCGACGGCGGCTCCGGTCGCCGCGGCCATGACTATGGCCGGCAGCAACAGCACGCGCGCGTAGGGGAGTTCACGGCGACCGGGAGGGGATTGAACACTCACCATGTGGGCCTTCTGACAGGAGTCGACTGAGGTTCGGGGTGACGTGCAGGGGGGTATGTCATGAAGCTGTCGGGATCTTCCACACATTGGGGAACAAGCGCACGAATTCATCTCAAGCCGGTGCGCTGCGGGCGAGCTTAGTCCGACCGGATCATCGCCGTGTCATATTCAGCAACCGCCGGAAACGGGACGCGAAGGGATAGTACGCTCGGTCATTTACACGCTGCGACATCGTTCGAATGCGCTACGTGAGGGCGTACAGGCATACGAAAGCCCACTCACCGTGACGGGTGAATGGGCCTGGGGAACTGCGCGAGCGACGGCCTACGGCCGGCACCCGCGCAGCAGAGGTCACCCCACCGAGGAGTACGCGACAACCCCCCGCAGCATCAGATCAACGGCCTTGCGCGCGTTCTTCACCACGGAAGACCCCTGCGGAGCAGCCGCCGCGATCTGCCCGAGCACATCGATGACCTGCTTGCTCCACCGCACGAAGTCCCCCGCGGGCATCTCCGCCTCGCGCAGCACCTCGTCGAGCCCCTTCCCGGAGGCCCACTCGTACGCGGCCCAGGCGAAGCCGAGATCGGGCTCGCGCTGCCCGACCCCCTCGGTCTGGGTGATCCGGAAGTCCTCCTCCAGCGCGTCCAGCCGCCCCCAGATCCGCACCATCTCGCCCAGCGCGGCCTTGGCCTTCCCCGACGGCACCTTGGGCGCCATCGCGTCGTCCGCGGCCCGCGCCTCGAACACCAGCGCCGAGACACACGAGGCCAGTTCGGCCGGGGCCAGGCCCTCCCAGACACCCTCGCGCAGACACTCGCTGGCGAGCAGGTCCAGCTCGCCGTACAGCCGCGCGAGCCGCTTGCCGTGCTCGGTGACCTCGTCGCCGCGCAGGTAGTCCAGGTCGGTCAGCAGCGCCACGATGCGGTCGAACGTCCGGGCGATCGTGTTCGTACGGCCCTCGATGCGCCGCTCCAGCTGCGAGGTGTCGCGCAGCAGCCGGTGGTACCGTTCGGCCCAACGCGCGTGGTCCTCACGGTCGTTGCACCCATGGCAGGGGTGGGCGCGGAGCGCGGTCCGCAGCCGGGCGATCTCGCGGTCGTCGGCCGCCTGGGAGCGCCGCTTGCGGTGCCGCTCGGCCGGGATGTGCCCGGCCTTGGTGCGCAGCGCCGAGGCGAGGTCCCGGCGGGACTGCGGGGAGCGGGCGTTGAAGGACTTCGGGATCCGCATCCGCTCCAGCGGTTCGACGGGCACCGGGAAGTCCATGGACGCCAGCCGCTTCACCTGCCGCTCGGCGGTCAGCACCAGCGGACGCGGCCCGTCGTGCTGCTCGAAGCCGCGGTGGCCGTTCGAACGGCCCGCCGGCAGGCCCGGGTCCAGCACCAGCGCCAGGCCGGCGTACTTGCCGGTGGGCACGTGGATGACGTCACCGGGCTTGAGCTTCTCCAGCGCGACGGCGGCCTCGGCGCGCCGCTGTGCCGCGCCCTGCCGGGCGATCTCGTTCTCCCGGTCCTTCAGTTCGCGGCGCAGCCGCGCGTACTCCTCGAAGTCGCCGAGGTGGCAGGTCATGGAGGCCTTGTAGCCCTCCAGGCCTTCTTCGTTGCGCTGCACCTGCCGGGAGATGCCGACGACCGACTTGTCCGCCTGGAACTGCGCGAAGGACGTCTCCAGCAGCTCACGCGAGCGGTGCCGCCCGAACTGCTCGACCAGGTTGACCGCCATGTTGTACGACGGCTTGAAGCTGGACCGCAGCGGGTAGGTGCGCGTGCCGGCCAGGCCCGCGAGGTGCTCGGGGCTGGAGCCGCGCTGCCACAGCACCACGGCGTGGCCCTCGACGTCGATGCCGCGGCGCCCCGCACGCCCCGTCAGCTGCGTGTACTCGCCCGGCGTGATGTCCGCGTGCTGCTCGCCGTTCCACTTGACGAGCTTCTCCAGCACCACCGAGCGGGCGGGCATGTTGATCCCGAGGGCGAGGGTCTCGGTCGCGAACACGGCCTTGACCAGGCCGCGCACGAACAGTTCCTCGACGACCTCCTTGAAGGTCGGCAGCATGCCCGCGTGGTGCGCGGCGATGCCCCGCTCCAGGCCCTCGAGCCACTCGTAGTAGCCGAGGACGTGCAGATCCTCGGTCGGGATGGAGGCGGTGCGCTCCTCGACCAGGGCGCGCACCCGCTCGCGCGCCTCCTCGTCGTTGAGCCGCAGTCCCGCGTGCAGGCACTGCTGGACGGCGGCGTCGCAGGCGGCGCGGCTGAAGATGAAGGTGATGGCGGGCAGCAGCCCCTCGGCGTCGAGCCGCTCGATGACCTCGGGCCGGCTCGGCGTCCAGATCCGGGTCCGCTGCCGGCGCTCGCGCTCACGGTCGGCCTCGCGCATGGACCGGCCACGCCGCCGGTCCTGGTACGACGGCCGGCTCGCCTCCATGCGCGCCATGCGCATGAGGTCGGGGTTGACGGCCTTCTTGTGGCCCTCGCCCTCCTCGAACAGGTCGTACATCCGCCGCCCGGCCAGCACGTGCTGGAACAGCGGCACGGGCCGGTGCTCGGAGACGATCACCTCCGTGTCGCCACGGACCGTGTCGAGCCAGTCACCGAACTCCTCGGCGTTCGAGACGGTCGCCGAGAGCGAGACGAGCGTGACCGACTCGGGAAGGTGGATGATCACTTCTTCCCACACGGCGCCCCGGAACCGGTCGGAGAGGTAGTGCACCTCGTCCATGACCACGTAGCCGAGGCCCAGGAGGGTCTGGGAACCGGCGTACAGCATGTTCCGCAGCACCTCGGTGGTCATCACGACGATCGGCGCCTCGGAGTTGACGCTGTTGTCGCCGGTGAGCAGGCCCACCTTGTCCGTGCCGTAGCGGCGGCACAGGTCGGCGTACTTCTGGTTCGACAGGGCCTTGATGGGTGTCGTGTAGAAGCACTTCTTGCCCTGCTGGAGGGCGAGGTGGACGGCGAACTCGCCGACGATCGTCTTGCCCGAGCCGGTGGGCGCCGCGACGAGCACGCCCTTCCCTTCCTCGAGCGCCTGGCAGGCCTCGATCTGGAAGGGGTCGAGACCGAAGTCGTACATCTCGCGGAAGCCCGCGAGCGCGGTGGCCTGCTCGGCTGCCCGCAGGCGGGCTGCCGCGTACCGCTCGGCCGGTGAGAGGTCTTCTGTCATCGTGCTTTCGAGCGTACCGGGCCGCACTGACAACAGGACGATCATTATCCGGATCGGTTCCTGTGAAACCAGGAATCGGCGCAGCTCAGGAGCGTCGGGCCTCAGGGGCCGACGACCCGCACGCCCCCGCGCACGCAGCGCGCGTTCAGCGGCAGCGGGCCGAGCGGCTCTCCGTCGGCATAGCCGGTGACGCCCTCGGCGGCGATCTCGACCCTGGCCGCCCGCAGCACGGTCACCTTCGGATGGTCGACGTGCGTCCCCCGGTACACCCTCGGGAACACCCGCAGCAGTGTGGTGCGGCTGCAGTCCCCGACCACCGTGACGTCGAACAGCCCGTCGGTCAGATCGGCGCCGGGACAGATCCGCATGCCGCCGCCGTACGAGGAGCCGTTGCCGACGGCCACGAGCGTCGCCTCGGCCTCCAGGACCTCGTCGTCGAGCCGGATCCGGTACGGGACGGGCCGGAACCCGGCGAGTTCGCCGATCATCGCCAGGTCGTACTTGAGGCGGCCGGTGGGCCATCGCATACGGTTGCCGCGGTCGTTGACGCGGGAGTCGAAGCCGGAGGCGAGGACCGTGCCGAACCAGCGGTCGCCCACCTGCCCGAGGTCGATGTCGCGGATCCGGCCGCACTTGAGGGCGTCGGCGATCATGCGGCCCGCGGCGGCCGGCTCCCGCACGGGCAGGCCCAGGGCGCGGGCGAAGTCGTTGCCGGTTCCGACGGCGATCAGGCCGAGCGGGGTGCGGGTGCCCGCGACCGCACGCAGCGCGAGGGCCGCCATCCCGTCGCCACCGACGGCGATCAGCGCGCCCGTGCCGGCCTCGACGGCGGCCCGCGCGCGTACCAGGGCGTCCGCGGCGTCCTCCCCGAGGACCGTCCGGACCGAGAAGCCGGCCGCCCGCAACGCGGAAGCGGCCGGCTGCGCCGCGCGGGCGCCCCGGCCGCGGCCCGCGGTGGGGTTGACGAAGAGGGTGATCTCGCTGGTCACGGGAGCGACCCTATGATCTGCCAGCCGATCTTCAGGTCACGTCGTCATAACCGTTGACCCGGTCCGAGCGGTCCGAGCTCGCCTGCTCGGGCAGGGCGGCCCGGCTGGTGGTCACGGGCTCGATCTCGCCGATGTCGTCGGGGGTGAGGTCCAGCTCGGAGGCCTCGTCGTCGGCGGGGCCGAGGGCCTCGCGCCGGGCCTTGCGGCGGTCGTTGAGCAGGGAGAAGGCGACGGCCGCGAAGTACAGGATCCAGATCGGCGCCGCCAGCGCCAGCATGGTCAGCGGGTCGGTGCTGGGGGTGGCGATGGCCGCGAAGACCGTGATGCCCATGATCATGCCGCGCCACCAGCCGAGCATGCGCTTGCCGGTCAGTACCCCGGTGAGGTTGAGCATGACCAGCAGCAGCGGCAGCTCGAAGGAGAGGCCGAAGACGAGCACCATCCGCATGACCAGGTCGAGCAGGTCGTCCAGCGGAAGGAGGTTGGACGTGCCGCCCGGGGTGAACTCCAGGAGCACCTTGGCCGTGGTGGGGAGCACCGTGTACGCGAAGTAGGCGCCGATGATGAACAGCGGGGCGCCGGTGGCGACGAAGGCGTAGGCGTACTTCTTCTCGTGCCGGTGCAGGCCCGGCGCGACGAAGGCCCAGAGCTGGTAGAGCCAGACCGGGGAGGCCAGGACGACGCCGGCCATCAGGGAGACCTTCAGCGCCAGCGTGAAGGGGGTGAGCAGGCCGTTGATGGTGATCTGCGCACAGGGCTTCGCGCCGGGCTGCGACTGGGCCAGCTCCGCGAAGGTCTTCTCACAGCCGACCGAGTCGAGGATCGGCTTGGTGATCAAGTTGATGATGTCGTTGTAGAAGAAGGCGGCGAAGACCGTGACGACGACGATCGCCAGCATCGCCTTGGCGAGCCGGTTGCGGAGCTCGCGAAGGTGCTCCGCGAGGGGCATGCGCCCCTCCGGATCCCTCTCCTGCTTGCGGGCAGACTTCAGCAACCCACGTTCCCATCTCGTGCGGCGGGCCGGAGGTCACCGGCCCTGCGTCAGCGCTTGGTCGTGTCCGTGGGCTCGCTGACCGGGCGCGAGCTGGTCACGTCACCGGGCGCCGCCTGGATGGTGCGCTGCGAGGACTCGTCGGTGTTGTTGGGCGGGCCCGCCGGAGTCGTGGAGGACTTGTTCTCGTCCTTCATCGCCTTGGCCTCGCTCTTGAGGATGCGGGCGGACTTGCCGAGCGACCGAGCCATGTCCGGAAGCTTCTTCGCGCCGAACAGCAGGATGATGACGACGAGGATGAGAATGATCTCGGGGGCTCCGAGCCTTCCGAACATAAGTCTTTACCTTCTCACCGAGGCGGCTGTGGTGGGATGCTGTCCGACCGGTCGGACACATGTCCGAACGATCGTGCTGGCAGCGATCGTAACGCTCGGGGGTGAACGTGAGGCAATCCCTCTGCATCCCCCGTGCGTACTCCCGTCCGCGACCAGTGCCTCGTTAACCGGGCCGCGACCAGCAGCGTACCTGGACGAACCGCCGGGGTGACAGGGCGAAGTGTCCCAAAATCAACTCATGGCGGACGCCCGGCCGGCTCACAGAGCGTCCACGGATCGGGCCGCGGTCTCCGCCGCCCGCTCCAGGTCCTCGGCGGCCCGGTTGATACGGCGCGCCGAGTCCGTGACCTGCCTGCCCAGCCGCTGTGCCTCCACGAAGACCCGCACGGCGAGCACCCCGAGCACGACGAGACCCACGAAACCCACAGCAACCGCGAACATCGGCCAGAACATGACGCCGAGCCTAGACCTTCCTGAACGGGCGCCCGCCCCGACCCTCTAGACGGTGGAGTGCAGTCGCAGGGTCCGTACGCCGCCGCCGGTGAGCAGCTCCACGATCCGCTCCCCCGCCGGCTTGCGGACGGACGCGCCGCACTGGGGGCAGGTGAAGGAGTAGAAGGTCGTGCGGTGCGTAGCGCCGATGGCCAGGCGCAGGGCGCCCGCGGCGAGCTCGAAGGACCCTCGGCAGTCGGGGCAGCCCGCTCTGAACACGACCGGGGTCACGCTTCTCATTCCGGCGAACGCGGACTCCACCGTCATGCCCCCGACACCACCGGACGTCGCCGACTCGTTCAAGCCCTCGCTCCTCTTTCTGGGGTCGTTCGCCTCCGGGGCACCACGCCCGGTTCCGCGGTCCGGCGGCCCTGCCCGGGCCGGGGACCCCGAGGGGCGCCCGCGGCTCACTCGGGTCCGTCGCCCGGCCCGTCCGCGACCGCGTGCGGCCCGCGCGCGTCGGGCTCCTCACGGCGCGCCGTCCGCGCCGTCTCGATCCCGTCGTAGGCCGCCAGCGCCTCGCGGGCCGCCTGGCGGGCGCTGTCGGCGAGCTCCGGCGGTGAGACGATCCGGCCGTCCCGCCCGAGCCGCAGTGCCAGGCGCCGCAGCGACGCCGGTTCGGGGGTCCGCAGGGTGATACGCAGTCCGCCGTCCGGCAGCTCATCCGCACTGTCGTGCGGGTAGTACTCCGCGACCCAGCGGCCGCCGGGCCCGACCTCGACCACGACCTCCGGGTCCTCGGCCGCCGGCTGCACCAGCGCTTCCGACAGGTCCCTCAGCTCGATCTCGGGCGGCGCCGACGGCTCGTCCAGGATCTTGATCTCGGCTACCCGGTCGAGCCGGAAGGTGCGGCGCGCCTCGGAGCGGCGGCACCATGCCTCGACATACGTGTGCCCGACGCTGACCAGGCGGATGGGGTCGATCTCCCGCTCGGTGACCTCGTCGCGCGCGGGCGAGTAGTAGCGGATCCACAGCCGGCGGCGCTCGGCGATGGCACGGTCGACGTCCGCGAAGACACCGCCCTCGGACTCGAAGGTCACCGACAGGCGCGAGCTGGCGCCCGCCGCCTCGCCGGCCGCGGTCTCCACCTTGGCCGTCGCCCGCAGCAGCGCCTGGCGGTCGCTCTCGCGCAGTCCGGGCAGCGTGGACACCGCCCGGGCGGCGACGAGCAGGGCGGTGGCCTCGTCCGCGGCGAGTCTGAGCGGCTCGGCCGCTTCCGCCGCGAGGGCGGCGGGGTTGTGCCACCAGATGCGCTCGCCGTCGGTGTCGATGTCGAGCAGGTCGCCGCCGCGGAAGCTGGTGCCGCACATGGGCAGCACGTCGAGGTCGGAGACCAGCTCGTCCTCGCTGATGCCGAAGGCGCGCGCGACGTCCTCGACCCGGGCTCCGGGGCGCTCCTTCAGATACGTCACCAGCGAGAGCATCCGCCGGGTCTGGTCGATGGCGTTCACGGGCCTGACCGGTTTGCCTGCCACTGTCTTTCCGCTCCCCCTCAGCCCTTGGCCACGGCCCGCAGCCGGTCCACCACGTCGGCCCGCAGCTCGGCGGGCTCCAGGACGACCACGTCCGGCCCGAACTCCACCAGCCAGGCGTCCAGCCCGTGGCCGTACGGAATCTCCAACTCGTCCCAGCCGTCGCCGAGTTCCCGGACGGAGGTGGCCTTCGCCCGAAGGGGGTACCCCGAGCCCGCACGCAGCCGGATCCGCGCCGTGCGGTCGGCGACCTCACCGGCCCAGCTCGCCACGGTCTCCCGGACGGTGACGACGTCCGGTACGGGAGCGGTGTACCGGCCACCGCGCGAGCGGACCTTGCCGGTGATCCGCGACAGCCGGAAGACCCGCTCGGCGCCCCGGTCGCGGTCCCAGCCCGCCAGGTACCAGTGGCCCCGCCAGCACTCCAGCGCCCACGGCTCCACGTGCCGCTGCTCGGGGTGGGCCGCGGTGGCCTTGCGGTAGTCGAAGGCGACGGGTCTGCGGTCCCGGCAGGCGAGCATCAGCGGCTCGAAGGCGGCCTCGTGCACGGGGATGCGCGGCTCCAGCGCGCCGTGCGACCCGTACGGGTCGACGTCCTCGGGGAGCCCGGCCGCGCGCAGCTTCTGCAGGGCGCCGCTGGCCGCTCCGGCGAGCCGGGCCTGCTGCCACACCTTGGCGGCGAGCCCGAGGGCGGCGGCCTCCTCGGCGTCCAGGGTGATGGCCGGGAGGCGGTTGCTGTCGCGGCGGGCCAGATAGCCGACCTCGCCGTCGAGGTTCTCGACGGTCTCGATGACCAGCCCGAGCTCGCGCAGGTCGTCCTTGTCGCGCTCGAACATGCGGTTGAAGGAATCATCGGAGCCGGTCGCGCCGTTGCCCGGCCCGAAGGCCTCGACGTAGGCCTCGATGGAGTCGCGCAGCTCACGCTTGCTGAGCGGCCGGCGTGTCCCGAGCAGACACAGCGCCAGGTTCATCAGCCGCTCGGCCTTGGCAATGGCCATCGACGCGCTTCGCCTCCCTATGGTGCTTACGAGCGATGACCGTACCGCCACACGGTGGCACGGCAAAAGCGGAGGGCCCATGCCCGAACAGGCATGGGCCCCGCATGATCGAGTCTGTCGGAGCTTGCTCAGACTCCGAGCAGGTCGACCACGAAGATCAGCGTCTCGCCGGCCTTGATCAGAGGCGACGGGCTCTGGTTGCCGTAGGCGAGGTGGGCGGGGATGGTCAGCTGGCGGCGGCCGCCGACCTTCATGCCCTGCACGCCCTGGTCCCAGCCCTTGATGACGCGGCCGCCGCCCAGCGGGAAGCGGAACGGGGTCCCGCGGTTCCAGCTGGCGTCGAACTCCTCGCCCGTGCTGAAGGAGACACCCACGTAGTGCACGGTGACGGTCTGGCCGGCCTGCGCGACCGGGCCGTCGCCTTCCCAGATGTCCTTGATCTCGAGGTCCGCCGGGGGCTCGCCGCCCGGGAAGTCGATCTCGGGCTTGTCGATGCTCACTTCATCTCTCCTTGTTACGTGACCTGCGTCGGGGACAGTCTCACAGACCGCCCGGGTCAGACGGTGCCGAGGATGTCCACCGTGAAGACCAGCGTGTTCTTGGCCAGCTCGCTCTGCGGGCTCGCGCCGTAGCCCAGCGAGGGCGGGATCACGAGCAGCACCCGGTCGCCCACGTGCTTGCCGACGAGGCCCTTGTCCCAGCCTGCCACCACGGAGCCGTTGCCGATCTGGAAGGCGGTGGCGCCGCCGTGGTCCCAGGAGGAGTCGAACTTCTTGCCGTCCTCCCACTTGACGCCGGTGTACTGGGCGATGAGTCCCTGGCCGGCCTCGACCTTCTTGCCGTCGCCCTTGATCAGCACCTGCTCCTTGAGGTCCTTCGGAGGCTTCTCGCCCTTGGGGACGGTGATCACCGCGGCCTTCTGCGAGGGGGACTTCACCTCGGGCATGCCCGGTTCGGAGGGTGCCTGCTCGCCCTTGACCTCGGCCTTGGCGTCGACACTGGCGGCACCGACCGGGTCGACCACCCAGATCAGCACGTCCTTGGCGGAGATCCCGGAGGAGGTGTTCAGGCTCTGGCCGATCAGGTCGCCCGCGGTGCCCTGCACCAGGACGCGGCTGCCGGGCTTCTTGCCCTTCACCGCGTCGAGGACCTTCTCGGGAAGCTGCTGGCTGGGCTTGCCGATCTGCTCGATGGACTGCCGGCGGGGCGCCTTGTCACCCGTCGCCCCCGCGGCCCAGGTACCGCCGAGTTCCTGGTCGCCGCCCCACTTCTCGACGGTCCAGTCCAACCGGACGAAGTCCGAGCCCTTGATCGGGGTCCCGCTGCCCGCCGAGACCGTCTTGACCACAGTCTCGTCGGACGGCTTGCCGTCCTTGGGCACGGAGATCTCGGGCTTCGCCCCGACCTTCCCCTTGATCTCGGCGACGCCTCCGGCCGCGTCGCCGTTGTTCCCGTCGTCCGATCCGCACGCGGCGGTGAACAACAGGGCGGGAACGGCCAGCAGCGCGGCCACGAGGCGTTTCGTGTTGTAGTTCATCAGTCCAACTGGGATCGGGAGTGGGGGGCAATGTCCGCCACTCTACGGCGTACACCCTCCGCACTCGCCTCACCCCGCGACACGACGCCGTCCGGGCCCCTCCGGGAGGCCGGAGCCGGTCCGGAAAAGGCCGGTGCCCGGAGGGGTGAAAACCTCCGGGCACCGGCATTCGGAAGGACCGGCGCAGGCTCACATTCCGGCGATCAGCTTCTCCACCCGGTCGTCCACGGAACGGAACGGGTCCTTGCACAGCACGGTCCGCTGGGCCTGGTCGTTGAGCTTGAGGTGAACCCAGTCGACCGTGAAGTCGCGGCGCTGTTCCTGGGCCCGCCGGATGAAGTCGCCGCGCAGCCGGGCCCGAGTGGTCTGCGGCGGAACGGACTTGCCCTCGAAGATCTTCAAGTCGTTGCAGATACGGGCCGCCTGGCCCTTCTTCTCGAGCAGGTAGTACAGGCCACGACGGCGGTGGATGTCGTGGTAGGCGAGGTCTATCTGCGCGACCCGCGGGTGCGACATGGTCATGTTGTGCTTGGCGCGGTACCGCTCGATGAGCTTGTACTTCATGACCCAGTCGATCTCGGTGCCGATGCGGTCGAGGTCCTCGGCCTCGATCGCGTCCAGCGTGCGGCCCCACAGCTCCAGGACCTGCTCGACGGTGCCGGTGCGGATGCCCCGGCGCTCGCAGAAGTCCAGGGCCTTCTCGTAGTACTCGCGCTGCACCTCCAGGGCGGAGGCCTCGCGTCCGCTGGCCAGGCGCACCTTGCGGCGGCCCGTGATGTCGTGGCTGACCTCGCGGATCGCCCGGATCGGGTTCTCCAGGGTGAGGTCCCGCATCACCGTGCCCGCCTCGATCATGCGCAGCACCAGGTCGGTGGCACCGACCTTGAGCAGCATGGTCGTCTCGGACATGTTGGAGTCGCCCACGATGACGTGCAGGCGGCGGTAGCGCTCGGCGTCCGCGTGCGGCTCGTCACGCGTGTTGATGATGGGCCGGGAGCGCGTCGTCGCCGAGGAGACGCCCTCCCAGATGTGTTCGGCCCGCTGGCTGACGCAGTACACGGCGCCGCGCGGCGTCTGCAGCACCTTGCCGGCACCGCACAGCAGTTGCCGGGTGACCAGGAACGGAATCAGAATGTCCGCGAGCCGGGAGAACTCCCCGTGCCGGGCGACCAGATAGTTCTCGTGGCAGCCGTAGGAGTTGCCCGCCGAGTCGGTGTTGTTCTTGAAGAGGTAGACGTCGCCCGCGATTCCCTCCTCGTGCAGGCGTCGTTCGGCGTCCACCAGGAGTCCCTCGAGAATGCGCTCGCCTGCTTTGTCGTGGGTGACCAGTTCGGTCACGTTGTCGCATTCCGGTGTCGCGTATTCCGGATGCGATCCCACGTCGAGATAGAGGCGGGCGCCGTTTCGCAGAAAGACATTGCTGCTGCGGCCCCATGACACGACACGGCGGAAGAGGTACCGCGCCACCTCGTCAGGAGACAGGCGGCGCTGTCCCCTGAACGTGCACGTGACGCCGTACTCGTTCTCCAGCCCGAAAATGCGGCGGTCCATGAGGGAACATTACGCCCGATCCCCTGAACTGAAACGGGGTTCGGGGGCACGGTTTGGATCATTTTCCGAACCGGACACAACAACCGCTCCCTGGCCGGGAGCTGCGACTACCCGTCCTGTGGCCGCCAAAACCAGCAGAGACACGCCACCGGCGACACCCGGCACGGCGAAGCCCCACAGGGCCCCGCCCGCCTCGACGACGGGCCCGGCGACGCCCGCTCCGACCGAGTGGCCCACGGTGAACGTCGTCACCAGCCAGGAGAACGCCTCGGTGACCGTGCCGCGCGGGGCATGACGGTCGACCAGGACGAACGCGCAGGCGATGGCGGGCGCGAGGAAGACCCCGGCGAGCGCGGTGAGGGCCACCATGGGCACCGCGTCCGGCATGAGCATCAGCGGGAGGTAACACACCACCAGAAGGGCCACCAGCACCTGGAGTCGCCGCGCGGGCTCACCGGCCCACTGCCGGGCCCCGTAGACCGCGCCGCCGACCAGCGCGCCGAATCCCAGGGCCGCCATCAGCCAGCCGTACACGGCGTCGCCCCCGTGGGCGTCCGCGTAGGGCACCGAGGCGACCGTGATGGATCCGAGCGCCATCCCGATGAACAGGAACGCCGCCAGCAGCGCGAGCAGTCCCGCCGAGCGCAGCGCGCCGAGCCAGTGCGCCTCCCGCGGGGCCGACCGCCAGGCACGCGAGGGCGGCGAGACGACGACGGACAGCGCCCCCAGCACTCCGATCACGTTCAGCACGAGCAGCGCCGCCTGGGCCGACCACAGGGACACGCACAGCGTCACGAGCAGCGGCCCGACGGTGAACATCACCTCCTGGGCCACGGCGTCCATGGCGTACGCCGTGTGCACCTGGTCCTCGCGGCGCAGCACGGAGGGCCACAGCGCCCGCAGCCCGCCCTCCAGTGGCGGTGTGAAGAGCCCGGCCCCGGCGACGGCCGCGTAGGCGAGCGGCAGCGACCCGATGCCGGAGAAGGCGAAGAGGGCCATCGCGAGCGCGGAGAGGACGGCCGCCGGCAGCTGCACACGCGGCTGTCCGCGCAGGTCCACGATCCTGCCCAGCACGGGCTGCCCTACGGCGTTGGCGACGCCGTAGACGGCCGCCAGCGCCCCCGCCAGGCTGTACGTGCCGCCCTCGGCCCGGACGAACAATACGATCGCGATGGCGGCCGTGGCGTTGGGCAGCCGGCCGACCAGCGTGCCGACGAGCAGCCGGGCGGCGTGCCGCGCCCGAAGGATCTCCAGGTATCCCGTGGCCATGTCCCGCCGTCCTCGCCTAGGGTTGTACGTATAACTTCGGTTTCCATACGTACCATGTCCGCTGTTCACGAGTCCAGACGAAGGAGCAGGCCGACGGTGGCACGAGGCAGCACCCGCCCCACGAGCCGCGACGTCGCCCAGGCCGCCGGCGTCTCCCAGGCGGCGGTCTCCCTGGTCCTGGGCGACAAGTGGCGCGGTCGCGTCGCGGAGGCGACGGCGGAGCGGGTCCGCGAGGCCGCCCGCGAGCTGGGCTACCGGCCGAACCTGGCCGCCCGCAATCTGCGCCTGGGCCGCACCCGCACGGTCCTCCTGGTCGTCCCCGCCCTCACCACCGAGTTCTTCGCCGGCGTCTACACCGGCGCCGCCCGCGTCGCGGCCGAGCACGGCTTCGGTGTGGTCCTCTACCCCTCCCCCGAGGGCATCGGGCCCGCCCGCGACCCCTTCGCCTCCGCACAGGCCGCGCTGGACGGCGTCATCGCCTCATCCATGGCCGCGGACGCGCTGACCGCGATCCGCGGCGAGGCGCTCCCCCTGGTGATGCTGGACAGCGACCCGGCCGGGAGCCTGGGCGCGGCGACGGTGAACCTGGACATCGCCGACGGTGTCCGCCAGGTCGTGGAGCACCTGCTGTCCCTGGGCCACCGCCGCTTCCTCCATCTGGCGGCGGACGTGCCCTCCTGGACCTTCGAGGTACGCGCCCGGGAGCTGGCGGCGAGACTGGCGGAGGTACCGGGCACGTCGGTCCGCACGGCCCGGGCCCCGATCTCCATCGAGGGGGCCGTGGCGTCCGCCGAGGCGGCCCTCTCGGCACCCGGCGCTCGCCCCACCGCCGTGATCTGTGACGACGACCAGCTGGCGGCCGGCACGTACAAGGCGGCTCGCCGTCTGGGTCTGCGCATCCCGGACGACCTGTCGGTCACGGGCGTGGACGACCTGGCCCTCGCGACGGCCATGGACCCGGAGCTGACGACGGTCCGCCTGAACGCCGAGCTGTTCGGCGAGCACGGGATGCGGGCTCTGCTGGCCGTGCTGGAGGACCGCGCCCCCGAGAGCGGCGACATCCCGGTAGAGCTGCTGGTACGCAGCTCTACGGCCCCACCTCGTTGACTGTGCGGGCCGTTGCCGCGGGGGCCTGTGGGTACACAACCCGGCGTCTCAGGGTGCTCGGCGTCTGTGCTGGGGCCGGGTGGGTCCGCAGCCCGGCGGAACGGGGTGCCGCTCTCTTTGGGACGGGTGCCGCCCTAAGCGGCACGCATGCCCGCAGCTAGCCGCCGGACGGCGCAAGGGGCCGTGTCGGGGGGTGTCCGCCCGCAGCGGTTGGCGCGTCAACGGGGAGTCAGTCGGTACCCAACCCCATCGCGCCGTTCCGAGGACGGACACCCCCCGGCGCGGCCCCGACCCACCACCCGGCGGTCAGGCGAAACGCACACAGCAACGCGCCCCGGCCACGAACCACCGGCCGGAGCGCGTCACACCACGTCAGAGTCAGAACTACTCGGCGTCGTCCGACGCCCCCTCCTCGTCACCGCCGGCGGCCCCCGCCCCCGCATCGAGCAGCCGCGACAACTGCCCCCCGCTGATCCGCTTGAACTTGCGCTTCTGCGGCCGGGTCCGGTCCAGCACCGCCACCTCGAGCCGCTCCGCGGGAATCTCCCGCTCGCTGCCGTTGGTGTCGCGGGACAGCGCCTGCACCGCCAGCTTCAGCGCCTCCGCCAGCGTCATGCCCTCCCGGTGGCGCTGGTCCAGATAGCTGCTGATCTGCTCGGCATTGCCGCCCACCGCGACCGAGCCGTGCTCGTCCACGATGGAACCGTCGTGCGGCAGCCGGTAGATCTGGTCGCCCTCGGGGGTCTCCCCGACCTCCGCGACGACCAGCTCCACCTCGTACGGCTTCTCGGCGGCGCTGGAGAAGATCGTGCCCAGCGTCTGCGCGTACACGTTCGCCAGGCCCCGGGCCGTGACATCGTCCCGGTCGTAGGTGTAACCCCGCAGGTCGGCGTAGCGCACGCCGCCGATCCGCAGGTTCTCGTACTCGTTGTACTTGCCGGCGGCCGCGAAGCCGATCCGGTCGTAGATCTCGCTGAACTTGTGCAGCGCACGGGACGGGTTCTCGCCGACGAACACGATGCCGTCGGCGAACTGCAGCACGACCAGGCTGCGACCGCGGGCGATGCCCTTGCGGGCGTACTCCGCCCGGTCGGCCATGGCCTGCTGGGGTGAGACATAGAACGGCGTCGACACCGGTTATCCGTCCCTCTCTGGAAGATTCCGTCGGTTCACTGGACCACCCTCACGAAGACGATCGTCGCCGCTACAGCAGCGCGGCCCGCGGCCCGTCGGGCTGCTCCAGCCGCCGCTCGAGAACCGCGCGCGCGATCTCGGACGCCTCGCTCTCGGTGAGCCGGCGGAAGCCGTCGTCGGTGATCACGGTGACGATGGGATAGATCCGGCGGGCGACATCGGGACCACCGGTCGCCGAGTCGTCGTCTGCCGCGTCGTAGAGCGCCTGGACCACCAGCGTGGTGGCCTCGGTCTCGCTGAGGTCGTCCCGGAAGAGCTTCTTCATCGCGCCGCGCGCGAAGATGGACCCGGATCCGGTGGCCGCGTAGTTGTGCTCCTCGGAGCGGCCGCCGGTGACGTCGTAGGAGAAGATGCGGCCCTTGCCGCGGTCCACGTCGAACCCGGCGAACAGCGGCACCACGGCCAGGCCCTGCATGGCCATGGCGAGGTTGGAGCGGATCATCGTCGACAGCCGGTTCGCCTTGCCCTCGAGGGACAGCTGGGCGCCCTCGACCTTCTCGAAGTGCTCCAGCTCCAGCTGGAACAGCTTCACCATCTCCACGGCCAGGCCCGCCGTGCCGGCGATGCCCACCGCCGAGTACTCGTCGGCCGGGAAGACCTTCTCGATGTCCCGCTGCGCGATGACGTTGCCCATGGTGGCCCGCCGGTCACCGGCGAGGACCACACCGCCGGGGAACGTCACGGCCACGATCGTGGTCCCGTGCGGTGCCTCGACCACGCCCTGGGTGGGCGGCAGTTGCCGGTTGCCGGGCAGGATCTCCGGCTGGTGCTCGGACAGGAAGTCCATGAAGGAGGAAGACCCTGGCGTCAGGAAGGCAGCTGGTAGACGCCCGGTGCTACGAGTGTTGGCTTCCACGCGATTCCTTCCAAGTAAGCGGCGGCCCGGCGGACGGCGTCGGGATCGTCTCCCAACTTGCCGATGGCCGAATTGCAGTTGAAGCACAGTACGCCACGGACCCTACCCGTCTTGTGGCAGTGATCCACATGGGCGGCCGGGGCTTTTAGGCAGATGACGCAGAGCCCCATCTGGGAGGCGACCATCTCGTCCAGCTCGGCTTCGGTGAGGCCGTAATGGCGCTTCAGGTGACGCGCCCGCCCCTCGACTGCTCGGCATGCCTTGCAGGCCGTCGAAAGGCCATCGGAAGCCGTTCTATTGCGATCCCACTCGGCGTGCGGCTTGATCTCCCGGCAGCGTTGGCAGTACTTGTGCCCGTCGGGCGCGGCCACCCTCGGGCGGGGCTTCCTGCCTCGGGCATCCTGGCGCTGCCGGTAGTACGCCGCGGAGCACTCGCGGCAGTACGCCTGAAGACCGTCCCTCACCGCCTTGTTGCTCGCGAAGGCTGCTCGCGGCTTGTCCTGCTTGCACCGCGAGCAGCGCTTCACGCTTTCACTGTCGAACACCCCAACTCCCCCGCCAACCTTCGAATCGAAGGTGAAATCACTCTCCACCCTTTTGAACGAAGGAGCGCACGAAGTCCTCGGCATTTTCTTCGAGCACATCATCGATTTCGTCGAGGACGGAGTCCACGTCGTCGCTCAGCTTCTCCTGACGCTCCTTGAGGTCCTCGGAAGCCTGCGTCTCCGCCGCCTGCTCCTCGACCTCCTCGGTGGACCGGGTGGCCTTCTGCTGTCCGCCGCCGGTGTCCTTGGTCGCCATATCCCTCACCCCGCTCGGTTCGCCCGACACAGTTGCTCGGTCAAGATCAGACCCTACTCGCCGGGTCTGACAATGGCCCCGCAGTTGCTCCAACGTACGGGGGCCACCTCGATGATTCCCGGACCAGGGCTTTTCCACCCTGTCCGGCCGGTTCCCGACGAGTACCCGCTTCAAGCGGTCACCCGCCCGACAGGATCCTGACCAGGTCTTCCGCGGTACGGCAGCGGTCCAGGAGCTCCTTGACGTGATTACGCGTTCCGCGAAGCGGTTCCAGGGTTGGGACCCGCTGCAGCGAATCCCGGCCCGGCAGATCGAAGATCACCGAGTCCCAGGAGGCCGCCGCGACGTCGTCCGCGTACTGCTCCAGGCAGCGGCCGCGGAAGTACGCCCTGGTGTCCTCCGGCGGCACCGTACGGGCCCGCTCCACGTCCGCGTCGGTCAGCAGCCGCTTCATGCGCCCCCGGGCCACCAGACGGTTGTACAGGCCCTTGTCGGGCCGTACGTCCGCGTACTGGAGGTCGACCAGGTGCAGTCGCGCCGCGTCCCAGTCGAGGCTGTCCCGGCGCCGGTAGCCCTCCATGAGCTCCCGCTTGGCGACCCAGTCCAGCTCCCCGGCCAGGCTCATCGGGTCGTGCTCCAGACGGGTGAGGGTGTCCTCCCAGCGGGACAGGACGTCCTTGGTCTGGTCGTCGGCGTCGGCCCCGAACCGCTCCTCCACGTACTTGCGCGCCAGCTCGTAGTACTCCATCTGCAACTGGACCGCCGTGAGTGTGCGGCCGCTGCGGAGCGTTACCAGGCGCTTCAGCGACGGGTCGTGCGAGACCTGGTGGAGCGTGCGGACGGGCTGGTCGACGGCCAGGTCGACGGCGATGAAACCGTCCTCGATCATCGACAGCACCAGCGAGGTCGTGCCCAGCTTGAGGTAGGTCGAGATCTCCGAAAGGTTCGCGTCACCGATGATCACGTGCAGGCGCCGGTACTTCTCGGCGTCCGCGTGCGGCTCGTCCCGGGTGTTGATGATCGGGCGCTTGAGCGTCGTCTCGAGGCCGACCTCGACCTCGAAGTAGTCGGCCCGCTGGCTGAGCTGGAAGCCGTGCTCGTGCCCGTCCTGGCCGATGCCGACGCGGCCGGCCCCGGCGAAGACCTGGCGGGAGACGAAGAACGGCGTCAGGTGGCGCACGATGTCCGAGAAGGGGGTCTCCCGCTTCATCAGGTAGTTCTCGTGCGTGCCGTAGGACGCGCCCTTGTTGTCGGTGTTGTTCTTGTACAGGTGGATCGGCTGGGCACCGGGCAGCTGGGCGGCCCGGTCCGCGGCTTCTGCCATGATCCGCTCGCCGGCCTTGTCCCAGAGGACGGCGTCCCGGGGATTGGTCACCTCGGGTGAGCTGTACTCGGGGTGTGCGTGGTCGACGTAGAGCCGTGCACCGTTGGTGAGGATCACATTGGCCAGGCCGATGTCCTCATCGGTGAGCTGGCTGGAGTCCGCGGCCTCGCGGGCGAGGTCGAAGCCTCGCGCGTCCCGCAGCGGGTTCTCCTCCTCGAAGTCCCAGCGGGCCCGGCGGGCCCGGTGCATCGCCGCCGCGTAGGCGTTCACGATCTGGGACGAGGTGAGCATGGCATTGGCGTTGGGGTGGCCGGGGACGGAGATTCCGTACTCCGTCTCGATGCCCATTACTCGCCGTACGGTCATGCGGCCCTCCTTGCCCGGCGGCACCCTCGGTCGTGGGCGCCACTCAGATACCGCTGGCGCTCGGTTGCGTGTGCGGTGCCCGTCCCCGCACTGCGCGACTCGGCGGTACGGAAGAGCCTAGAACGCCTTTGCGCTGGTGGGGAGATCATTTGCGTCATTGCGTTGCTCCAGCCGTGGCCCGAAAAACAGTCGGCTGCGGGTACCCGCCGAGGGCACCCGCAGCCGCCCTGCCTTTTACAGGTACTGACCGGTGTTCGCCACCGTGTCGATGGAGCGTCCGGTGTCCGCACCCTGCTTTCCAGTGATGAGCGTACGGATGTACACGATCCGTTCGCCCTTCTTTCCGGAGATCCGGGCCCAGTCATCCGGGTTGGTGGTGTTCGGCAGGTCCTCGTTCTCCTTGAACTCGTCCACGCAGGCCTGGAGGAGGTGGGAGACGCGGAGGCCCTTCTGGTTCTTCTCGAGGAAGTCCTTGATCGCCATCTTCTTGGCGCGGCCGACGATGTTCTCGATCATGGCGCCGGAGTTGAAGTCCTTGAAGTAGAGGACTTCCTTGTCACCGTTGGCGTAGGTGACCTCCAGGAAGCGGTTCTCCTCGGACTCGGCGTACATGTGTTCCACCGCGGTCTGGATCATGCTCTGGACCGTGGTGGCCTTGGAGCCGCTGTGCTCGGCGAGGTCGTCGCCGTGCAGCGGGAGGCGCTCCGTGAGGTACTTGCCGAAGATGTCCTTGGCCGCCTCGGCGTCCGGACGCTCGATCTTGATCTTCACATCGAGCCGGCCGGGCCGCAGGATGGCGGGGTCGATCATGTCCTCACGGTTGGAGGCGCCGATCACGACCACGTTCTGCAGGCCCTCCACACCGTCGATCTCGGCGAGCAGCTGCGGGACGATGGTGTTCTCCACGTCCGAGCTGACACCAGAGCCACGGGTGCGGAAGAGGGACTCCATCTCGTCGAAGAAGACGATGACGGGGGTGCCCTCGCTGGCCTTCTCACGGGCCCGCTGGAAGACGAGGCGGATCTGCCGCTCCGTCTCACCGACGTACTTGTTCAGGAGCTCGGGGCCCTTGATGTTGAGGAAGAAGCTCTTGCCGGCCGCCTGGCCGGTCACCTCGGCGACCTTCTTGGCCAGCGAGTTGGCCACGGCCTTGGCGATGAGCGTCTTGCCGCATCCGGGGGGCCCGTACAGCAGGACGCCCTTCGGCGGCCGCAGTTCGTGCTCCTTGAACAGGTCAGGGTAGAGGTAGGGGAGCTCGACGGCGTCCCGGATGGCCTCGATCTGGCCGCCGAGACCACCGATCTGCTCGTAGCCGATGTCGGGGACCTCTTCGAGGACGAGTTCCTCGACCTCGCTCTTCGGAACGATCTCGTAGACGTAGCCCGAGCGGGGTTCGAGCAGCAGGGCGTCACCGGGCCGGATGTTCACGTCCAGCAGTGGCTCGGCGAGCCGTACCACCCGCTCCTCGTCGGTGTGACCGAGCACGAGGGCCCGCTCGCCGTCCTCGAGGATCTCCTTGAGGGTGACGATGTCACCGACGCGCTCGTACTCCATGGCCTCGACCACGTTGAGCGCCTCGTTGAGCATTACTTCCTGGCCGCGCCGGAGCTCCTCGAGCTCGACGCTGGGGCTGACGTTCACCCTGAGCTTGCGGCCGCCGGTGAAGATGTCGGCGGTGCCGTCCTCGTTCGCCGTCAGGAAGACCCCGAAGCCGGCCGGCGGCTGCGCGAGCCGGTCGACTTCCTCCTTGAGGGCCACGATCTGGTCACGGGCCTCACGGAGCGTGTTGGCGAGTCGCTCGTTCTGCGCGGACACGCCGGCCAGATTGGTCTGCAGCTCGACGATCCGCTCTTCGAGAATCCTCGTGTGTCGCGGAGAGTCGGCGAGCTTACGTCGCAGGACGGCGATCTCCTGCTCAAGGTAGGCGATCTGCCCGGCCGGGTCGTCGGACCCGCGTCCCGGGCGGATGCCGCGGTTCATGTCGTCGTCGTGGGCTGCCACGGTCCTCACCTCCTCCAAGGGGAGCTGGACGCTTCCAGACCCTACCTGGGCGGGTGTCGATTGAAACCCCTAGATCACAAAGACGGTCGGGGTGTGTCCGATCTTCACCCTTGCGCTCTCCCTCACGCCAGGGGAATACCCAGCGAACATGAATGGAACCCAGCCGGAGGTAGGGTCGAACTGTTCAACACCCGCCGGAGCTGGCCGGATTCCCGATACGGCTCGGCGGAGAAACGGCAGGAGAGATGAGCGTGCAGCAGGTGGCCGGGACCGACGGCGAGGCGCTGGAGGTCTGGATCGACCAGGACCTGTGTACCGGCGACGGCATCTGCGCCCAGTACGCGCCCGAGGTGTTCGAGCTGGACATCGACGGTCTGGCCTATGTGAAGAGCGCCGACGACGAGTTGCTCCAGGACAAGGGGGCGACAACGCCCGTTCCGCTGCCGCTCCTCACGGACGTGATCGACTCCGCGAAGGAGTGTCCGGGCGACTGCATCCACGTGCGACGGGTTTCGGACAGGACCGAGGTCTACGGACCGGACGCGGAGTGACCACTTCTCTACGTTCCGTTACTACAGTCCGATATCTCACACGCCCCGTCGCGTGCGCCTCACACGCTGCGAGCTCCGGCCGGGGCCGAGCGGACGAACGAGCCGCCGTGCCAACGCCATTTCACGTCGCTCTTCTCGTCGGGGCAGCAACGCGGCACGTCGGCCGACGAGTAGCCGAGGAGCGTGGCCGTGACGGCGCCGTCGCGCACGGCGAAGTCGCTGACGGTGGTGCCGTCCTTGGGGTCGAGCAGGGTGGCCACGACGCGGGGCTTGCCGCCGTCGGTGTCGCGCGTCAGCACGTACACGCCGTCCGGCGGGGTGCCCATCGGCGAGTCGCAGTGGACGACGGCCACCGTCTCGGGTCTGCCGTCGCCGTCGAGGTCGCCGGAAGCCCGCTTCTGCACCACGGCCTTCACCGGACCGCACTCGATCGGGAACGTCACCGCGGCCGGGTCGGGCGGGGTCATGTGCACTGGAGCGCTCTTGGTCTCGGGAGCGTCCGGCTGGGCCGCCGTGGCCGCGCCGGGCTGCAGGAGCGAGGAGAAGGCGACGACGCCCGCGACGGCGGTCGCGGTGGCGAGCCAGTGGATGGGACGGGTGTGGGTGTGGGCGAGCTCCGGGACGGCGGAAGACTGCACTAGGAGGGTCTCCTGAGGCGGTGCCGGTGGGGTGGCCAGCATGGTGCCACACGTCACACCGCGAGGGAACGGCGGGGTGTGCATGTTCTGCGCCGGGGAAGTCTGACGGGTTGCGGTTTCTGCCGCTGTGTCAGCGGGCCTGCGGGCCCGGCTCCCGCTGACGGCCCCCGTGGGCCGTCGCGGCCCGCGGGGCAGGTCAACGGCGTCGGGTGAGGGTTCACCCGGGGCGGCAACGGAAAGGCGCCGTGGCGGAGTTCCGGTACGGATCCGGGAACTCCGGCACGGCGCCGGTGCGTTGGACGCGGTGACGGGCCGCCTCAGCGGCCGGCGCCGCCGTCGGCGTTGGGGCCCGCGTAGTCCTCGCCGTAGGCGCCCTTGGCGGGGCGGCGGCGGCGCATGGGCGGCTCGACGCCGTCCGCGAGGCGGCGCGCGGTGAGCAGGAAGCCGGTGTGGCCGATCATCCGGTGGTCCGGGCGGACGGCCAGGCCCTCGATGTGCCAGTTGCGGATCATCGACTCCCAGGCGCTCGGCTCGTTGAAGCAGCCGATCTCCCGGATGGACTCGACGGTCCGGGCGAGCTGGGTGGTGGTCGCCACGTAGCAACAGAGGATGCCGCCGGGCACCAGCGCCTTGGAGACGGCCTCCAGGCACTCCCAGGGAGCCAGCATGTCGAGGATGACGCGATCGACGTCGGCGTCGGACAGGTTGTCCTGGAGGTCGCCGACGGTGAGCTGCCAGGCGGGGTGCGGGCCGCCGAAGTAGCGCTCGACGTTCGCCTGGGCGATCTCGGCGAAGTCGGCACGGCGCTCGTAGCTGTGCAGCATGCCCTGGTCGCCGATGGCCCGCAGCAGGAAGCTGCTGAGCGAGCCGGAGCCGACGCCCGCTTCCACGACGCGCGCGCCGGGGAAGATGTCGGCGAAGGCCAGGATCTGCCCCGCGTCCTTGGGGTAGACCACGGCGGCGCCGCGGGGCATGGACAGGACGTAGTCGGGGAGCAGGGGGCGCAGCGCGAGGTAGGCGACGTTCCCCGTGGTGCGGACAACGCTGCCCTCGGGAGCGCCGATCAGCTCGTCGTGGGGGAAGGAACCCTTGTGGGTGTGGAAGTTCTTCCCGGCCTCGAGCGTGAACGTGTAGTGGCGGCCCTTGGGGTCGGTCAGCTGAACCTGGTCCCCGACCTTGAAGGGCCCGCGCCTGCGGGCGGCACCGGTCGGTTCGGACATGTGACCAGCCTACCGGCCCCGGAGAGGGCCACCGACCACCAGGACGGCCTCGCCGTCAGGACGGTCGCGCCATCGCCTTCACGAAGGCGCGCTCCACGTCGGCCGCCGACAGGACGCCGTAGATCTCGCCGGTCTCCTCCACCACCAGGTACTCGGTGGCCGGGGTGGCGCGCAGGGCGTCCAGGAGTTCCTCACCGGACAGCTCCGCCGAGACCCGCATGCCGTCGGTGAGGTCCTGGGCGAGGCCGCTGACGGCGACCCAGGGGCGGCGGTGCTCGGGCACGCCGACGATGGCGGCCTCGCGGACGAGGGAGAGGGGCTTGCCGTCGGCGTCGACGACGACCAGGGCGCGGGCGCCGGCGGCGTTGGCGCGGCGCAGCGCCTCGGAGAGCGGGGTGTCCGACTCGACGGGGACGGCGCGGCGGGTGAGTGCGCGGGCGCGCAGTTCGGGGAGGTGCTCGCGCAGTCGGGCCATGCGCAGGCTGTTGCCGGCGCCGGTCCAGATGATCGCGGCGAGGATGGCGGCGAGCAGGGCGTCGAGGACGGTGTCCATGCCCACGTTGTCGACGGCGTCGGTGCCGAGGGCGCCGGACTGGGTCAGCAGGGGCAGTCCGATGAGCACGGACACGGCGAGGGCGCGGCCGACCCAGGCGGCGGCGACGGTGCCCTTCATGGGCTTGCCGGTGATCTTCCAGACGACGGCGCGGAGCATGCGGCCGCCGTCGAGGGGCAGGCCGGGCAGCAGGTTGAACGCGGCCACGATGAGGTTGGAGATCATCAGGCCGGCGAGCAGGACGCCCGGGACGGTGCCGGGTTCCACGGTCTGCACGGCGGCGTAGAAGACGCCGGCGAGGACGAGGGAGAGCAGGGGCCCGACGAAGGCCAGCACGAACTCCCGGCCGGGGGTCTCGGCCTCCTTCTCGATCTCGGAGACGCCGCCGAAGAACTGGAGCTGGATGCGGCGGACCGGGAGCTTGAAGCGGAGGGCGGCGACGGTGTGCGCCAGTTCGTGGACGAGCACGGAGGCGTAGAAGGCGACCGCGAAGAAGAGGGAGACCAGGTAGCGGGCGGCGCCGAGCTCGGGCAGCACGCGCTCCAGCTGGCCGCCGAACACCCAGGTGATCAGCGCGGCGACGAGGAACCAGCTCGGCGCGACGTACACCGGCACGCCGAAGGGCCGGCCCATGAGCAGCCCGCCCCGGGGCTCCGGCCGCTGAGGGGCTGGGCCCTTGCCGTCGCCGGAGTGGGCGAGGTGACGGTCGCCGCGGGCGGGGGCGGACGGGGCGGGGTGGTGGTCGGGGTGGCCGGTGCCCGGGGCGGGGGCGGAGGGCTGCGGACCGTTCCGGTCACCGGAGCGGCCGGTGCCCGGGGCGGGGGCGGAGGGCTGCTGCGGACCGGTCCGGTCTCCGGAGCCGGGGGTCGGGGTGTGCGCCTTGTGCAGGCGGTCCCCCTCGGGCCGACCGGGGGCGGGAGGGGTGTGCGCCTTGTGCAGGCGGTCCCCCTCGGGCCGACCGGGGGCGGGCGCCGAGTGCGGGCCGCTGGCGTAGGCCCGGTCGGGGTGCTTGTCGCCCACCGGCGTATCACCCTCGCGGGGCGCGCCGGGGGCGGGCGCCGCCTGCGGTGCGTCGGTGGCGGCGCCGGTCGGTGGCGGGTGGGGGGCGTCGGCGTCAGGGCGGGCCGGTGCCGGGTGCCGGTCGTCGGCATGGGCGCGGTCGGGGTGCGTGGCCGTCTCCGGTGCGTCGCCGCCGTTGTGTGCGCCGGGGGCGGGTGCCGCCTGCGGTGCGTCGGCGTCGCCGTCGCGCGCGCCTGGGGCGGGGGCCGCCTGCGGTACGTCGGTCGGTGGCGGGTGGGGTGCGTCGGCGTCGGGGTGGGTCGGTGCCGGGTTCTCGGTGGCGGTGCGGTGGGGGTCGCCCTCCGGCGGGCCGCTCGCGTCAGGCTCGGTGGGGGCGGATGCGTCACCCCGGGTCGGGCGGGCCGCGCTCGCAGCGTCCGGAGAGGTCGTCGGCGGGTCGGCTGGCGTGGCCGGGCCGTTCGGCTCCGGTGCCGGGGAGGGTTGTTCAGGGGTGAAAGGGCGCTCGTCCGTGGGCTGTTCGTCGGCGGGGGTCGGCTCGGCGGCCCGGGCCGCAGGCCCCGCGTGGCGCTCGGCCGACTCGTCGTTGCCGGACCGCGGCCGCCCGCGCCCGCCGCTCTCGTCCACCGGTGTCCCCTCGATCGAAGCGTCTCCCGCGCCTGCCGGACGGGAGGTCTCGAGTCGATGGTATGCGTCCGTCGCGGTGCGTTCCGCCCCGGCACCCCTGTGTTTCCCGTACGTCGACCTCCTCTCCCGGCTTCCCCCACGGAACACGGCTGGGTCACTGTCAGTGGCGGGCCGTAGGGTCTGGGACATGGAGACGAGCACCGAGGGCGCCCCGCGGCCCGACAGCAGCCGGTCAGCGGCGGAGGAACCGCCGGTCCCGGCCGGGTCCGCGGAGACGGCAGTGGAGACGGCGGCGGACGCGCAGACCGTGGCGGAGGCGGCGGCCGAGACCGCCGCGGTGAGCGACCTCGTGACCGGGTCCACCGCCATAGCGCCCGCCTCGCTGTCCCCCTCGCGTGCGAGTGACTTCATGCAGTGCCCGCTGCTCTACCGCTTCCGGGTCATCGACCGGCTGCCGGAGAAGCCGAGCGAGGCGGCGACCAGGGGAACGCTGGTGCACGCGGTCCTGGAGCGCCTCTTCGACGCCCCGGCCGCCGAGCGCACGCCGCCCCGGGCGAAGTCGCTGATCCCCGGCCAGTGGGACCGGCTGCGCGAGACGCGGCCGGAGGTCGTGGAGCTGTTCGCCGACGATCCGCAGGGCGAGCGGCTGGCGCGCTGGCTGGGCGAGGCCGAGCAGCTCGTCGAGCGCTGGTTCACCCTGGAGGACCCCAGCCGTCTGGAGCCGGCCGAGCGCGAGCTGTTCGTCGAGACGGAGCTGGAGTCCGGGCTGCGGCTGCGCGGCATCATCGACCGGGTCGACGTGGCTCCCACGGGCGAGGTCCGGATCGTCGACTACAAGACGGGCAAGGCGCCCCGGCCCGAGTACTCCGAGGGCGCCCTGTTCCAGATGAAGTTCTACGCCCTGGTGGTGTGGCGGCTGAAGAACGTGATCCCCCGGCGCCTTCAGCTGGTCTACCTCGGCAGCGGCCAGGTGCTGACCTACGACCCGGTCCTCGCCGACCTGGAGCGGGTCGAGCGCAAGCTGCTGGCGCTGTGGGAGGCGATCCGGCTGGCCACCGAGACGGGCGACTGGCGGCCGCGCCCCACGAAGCTGTGCGGCTGGTGCGACCACCAGGCCCACTGCCCGGAGTTCGGCGGCACTCCCCCGCCCTATCCGCTGCCGGTGCGCGCGGCGGAGCTGCCGGTGCGGCCGGCGCCGGGTCAGGGCGGCTGAGTCGGGCGGGCCCGCGCAGGGCAGAATGGGGCCGGACTAGCGAAGGAGACTTACGTGGCCATCCGCGTCCTACTGGTCGACGACCAGCCGCTGCTCCGAACCGGCTTCCGGATGATCCTGGAGGCCGAGCAGGACATCGCGGTCGTCGGGGAGGCCGGTGACGGACTGCAGGCACTCGACCAGGTGCGTGCGCTTCAGCCCGATGTGGTTCTGATGGACATCCGCATGCCGCGGATGGACGGTGTGGAGGCGACCCGGCAGATCACCGGTCCCGGGCGGGACGGCCCGGCGAAGGTGCTGGTGCTGACCACCTTCGACCTCGACGAGTACGTGGTGGAGGCGCTGCGCGCCGGTGCCAGCGGCTTCCTGCTGAAGGACGCCCCGGCCAACGAACTGGTGCAGGCGATCCGGGTCGTGGCCTCGGGCGAGGCGATGCTCGCGCCGAGCATCACGCGCCGGCTGCTCGACAAGTACGCCACGCATCTGCCCTCCGGTGAGGAACCGGTGCCGGACACGCTGCACACCCTCACCGACCGCGAGGTGGAGGTGCTGAAGCTGGTGGCGCGCGGGCTGTCCAACGCGGAGATCGCCGCCGACCTGTTCGTCAGCGAGACCACCGTCAAGACGCACGTCGGGCATGTGCTGACCAAGCTGGGCCTGCGCGACCGCGTCCAGGCGGCGGTGTACGCGTACGAGAGCGGGCTGGTGCGCCCCGGCGCAGCCCAGTAGCGAGCCGCGAGCCGACATGAGAGAGGGCGCCCCCGCCGAGCGGGAGGCGCCCTTCTTCACATCGGTGCGTCAGGCGTCCTTGCTGAGCTCCCAGAAGCGGAAGACCGTCGACGCGTCGAGGCAGTACTCCAGGCCGTAGACCCCCTCGCGGACGACCGCGTACTGCTTGGCCTGCCACACCGGCAGGACGGGGAGTTCGTCGGCGACGATGTCCTGCAGCTCCCCGAACTCCTTGTCCGTGGCGGCCCGGTTGGTCAGGGCGGCGGTGCGCGGGATGAGCGAACCGGTGATCGTGTCGTTGTCGTAGTTGTTGTTCAGCACGTTGCCCTTGCCGAAGAAGGGGGCCGTGAAGTTGTCGGCGTCCGGGTAGTCCGGCACCCAGCCCTTCACGTAGACGCCGTACTTGCCGGCGGCGATGTCCTTCTCGTACTGGTCGAAGGCGACGGACTTGACGTCGGCGGCGAACAGGCCGCTGGCGTTGAGCTGGTCCGCGATGGCGTTCAGCTCCTGGTCGGTGGCGGGGCCGTAGCGGGACGGGGTCGACCAGAGGGTCAGCTTGACCTTGCCGGTGATGCCGTCCTTGCGCAGCGCGGCCCGGGCCTTCGCCTTGGACGGGCGGGCGCCGTAGGTGTCGAAGAAGGCCGTGTTGTGGCCGGCGATACCGGCCGGGATGATCGAGTACAGCGGGGTGGCGGTGCCCTGGTAGACGTCCTTAATGAGGGCTTCGCGGTCGAGCAGGTGGGCGATGGCCTTGCGGACGCCGAGCTTGCCGGCGACCGGGTCGTCCATGTTGAACACCAGGTGCTGGACCTCGGCGCTGCTGCCCTCGACGACCTCGACGCCGGTGCCGTCGTCGGCCTTCTCGGTGTCGGCGATGTCGCCCGCGGTGAGACCGCGGTAGGCGATGTCGACGTCCCCGTTCTGGATGGCCTGCTTCAGGGCCGTCTGGTCGCCGTCGAAGAACTTGAGCGTCACGCCGGTGTTGTTCACCTTGGCGGTGCCCTTGTAGTTCTCGTTGACGGAGAAGACCGCCTGGTCGTCGTCGAACGACTCGAGCTGGTAGGGGCCGGAGCCGACCGCCTCGCCGTCCTTGCGGAGCCCGTCCGCGTCGTACTGGCCGTGGTCGACGATGGAGCCGGCGCCGGAGGCTATCTTGCTCGGGAAGGTGGCGTCGGCCGTGTTGAGGCGGAAGACGACCGTCTTGTCGTCCGGCGTCTCGACCTCGTCCAGCATGGGGAACATGATCGCGGGCCCGTCGGGGTCGTTGATCTTCAGCATGCGGTCGAAGGAGAACTTGACGTCCTCGGAGGTGAGTTCGTCACCGTTGCTGAACTTGAGGCCGTCCTTGAGCGTGCACTTGTAGACCGTGGTCTGCGTGTCGGTGAACGCGCAGCTCTCGGCGGCCTCCGGCTGCGGTTCCGTGGCGCCCTTGGGGAAGCTCAGCAGGGACTGGAAGACGTTGTTGAACAACAGCCAGGAGCCGGGGTCGTAGCCGGAGGCCGGGTCCGTGGCCAGGACGTCGTCGGACATCCCCACCACCACGTTGGAGCCGTCCCCCGCGGAGTCTCCGCTCTCCGTGCCACAGCCGGTCAGCAGTCCGGAGGCGAGGCCCGCCACGATGGGCAGGACCGGCCACTGGTTGCGAATCTTCACGTGTGTGCCTTGTCGTCGGTTCTCGAGAACTCCCGGAGCATGTCCCTGGCTCCGGGGCACGGCTCCCCGGGGGACGCGGTCACAGGCCCCGGGGATCCAGCGGGTACGTCAGCCGCTCACGCCCCGCCCGAGCTCCCACAGCTGGAGCGTCGAGGCGGAGTTGAGCGCGTAGGCGGTACCCGTGACGTCGTCGCGAGCGGCGACGTACTGCTTGCCCTGCCACAGCGGCAGCACCGGCACGTCGCCGGCGACGATGTCCTGAATGTCCGTCAGGCTGGAGGAGGCGGACAGCCGGTCCGCCTCACGACGGGATTCCGGGATCAGGGTGTTGCGGATCCGGCTGTTGTCGTACGGCGAGCCGAGGGTGTTGTCCGCGTCGAGGAACGGCGCGAGGAAGTTGTCGGCGTCCGGGAAGTCCGGGAACCAGCCCATGCCGTAGACGTCGTACTCGCCCTTCTTCTCGGCCGGGCGGAACGTGTCCCAGGGGGTGCCCTTGATGCCGACGTCGAACAGGCCGCTGGAGTTCAGCTGCTCGCGCAGGACCTCGAACTCCTTCTTGGTGGCCGGACCGTAGTGGTCGGTGGTGTAGTGCAGCGTCAGCTTCACCGGCGTGGTGATGTTCGCCTGGCTCAGCAGGGAACGGGCCTTGGTGACGCTCGGCTCGCCGTACTTGTTGAAGAACGAGTTGGAGTGGCCGGTGACGCTGGCCGGGACCAGCGAGTACAGCGGCTCGGCCTGGGAGCCGTAGACCTTGGAGATCAGTTCGCTGCGGTTGACGATCTGGGCCATGGCCTGGCGCACGGCCTTGGACTTCACCGTCGGGGCGTCGGTGTTGAAGCCCAGGTAGCGGATCTCGAGGCCGGGCATCTCGACGAGGTCGACGTCGGTGTCCGCGTCGCCCGAGAGCTTGCGGATCTGATCCGGCGACATGGCCCGGGTCATCAGGTCGATGTCGCCCTTCTCCAGCGCCTCGCCCATGGCGTCGGCGTCCTTGAAGGAGACCATGTCGACCTTGTCGTTGTTCACCTTGAGGGTCCCCTTGTAGTCGGGGTTCTTGGTGAACTCGGCCTTGACCAGCTCGCCGTTCTCGACGTCGGCCTTGAGGGAGTACGGGCCGGAGCCCTCCAGGTCGAAGCCGTCGCGCAGCCTGTTCTTCGGGTACTCGTCGGGGTCCACGATGCCGGCGACCGGGGTCGACAGCTTGTACGGGAACGTCGCGTCGGCGGTCTTCAGATGGAAGATGACCTCGCGGTCGCCCTGGGTCTCGACGGTGTCGATGGTGGACAGCAGCGCGAACACGCCGCTGTCGGCCTTGAGGGACCGGGCGCGGTCGATGGAGTACTTCACGTCGGCCGCCGTGACAGCGTTGCCACCCGCGAACGTCAGGCCGTCGCGCAGGGTGCAGGCGTAGCGCTCGTTGCCGGTGTCGGTGAAGCCGCACCGCTCGGCGGCCTCCGGTACGGGCTCACCCTCGCCGCGCGGCTGGATCATCAGGGTCTGCACGGTCTGGCGCAGGATGTTCCAGGTGCCGACGTCGTAGGCGTAGGCGGGGTCGAGGGGCGCGGGGGCGTCCTTCGAGGCGCTGAACCGGTCCGTGGTGCCGACGACGATCGCACCGCTGTCGCCGCTCCCGCCGTCGGACCCGCCGCAGGCGGCGAGCACCGGCGCGAGCAGGCCGATCACGGCCGGCAGCACCAAAGTCTTGCGGTTCATGCTCGAGTTTCTCCAGAGCTGTCGACTCCGTGTACCCGGCATGCAGGGGTGGCGCAGCGGATCACGGGGGTGGGGCGATGTTCTCGCGACGAGATTAGTCGGGGCCGGCAGGAGGGTTCACAGCCACCGGAGTTGAGCACCCATCACGCAGCGGAACCGGGCGTGGACAGACCGAAGGCCCGACAGCGGAAGCTTTGGTACAGCATTCCATCAATCGGGACACAAGGGCACGCCCACGGCCCTCTGGAGGGGGTGTGCAGCACACGCCGGATCCGCTGTCGACCCCGGACCGCGTGGGGAACGTCACACGCGTAAACGGGTTCGAAGGTACGGGAATTCGATCGTCCGTCGGGGTTCGAATTCGCTTTGGAAATTGCCGCCCTAACACCGCTGCACGCTGGGTGAACGCCTAGCGCATTTCCGTCATCAACCCGTGCAGAAATGTCAGGTCGACCTCTTCGAGGGAGGTCACGACCGTGCGGCGCAGGGCCGGGGCGATGGGGGCCACGGAGGGCACGGCTACGACCTGGCAGCCGGCGGCCTCGGCGGCGGCGACCCCCGTCGCGGTGTCCTCGATGACGGCGCACCGGGCCGGGTCCACGCCGAGCCCGGAGGCGGCGGCCAGATACGGGTCGGGGTGCGGCTTGGTGCGCGGCACCTCGTCGCCGGCCACCGTGAGGCTGAAGTGGTGGGCGCCGAGCGAGGTCAGCACCCGGTCGATGATGCGCCGGTGGGAGGCGGAGACGAGGGCGGTGGGGATCTCGTACTCGTACAGCTCGGCGAGCAGCCGTCCGGCGCCCGGCATCAGCGGCAGGGCGAGGCCGATGCGGGCCTCGAAGCCGTTGTTCAGGAGCACGGTGAGCTCTTCGAGGGGGATGTCGGCGCCGGTGGCCTCGATGAGGAAGCCCGCGCTGCGGGTCATGGGGCCGCCGACCACGACGTGCCGCCAGGACTCGTCGAGCGTGTGGCCGAGGGAGGCGAAGACCTCAACCTCGACGTCCCACCAGAAGCCCTCGGTGTCCACCAGCGTGCCGTCCATGTCGAGGAGCACGGCTTGCAGGGCCGACCCTTCGGCGGTGCGGGTTCCTGGCGCGGGGACCGTACTGGTCATCCACGTACCTCCTTGAGGGACGTTCAGGCCGGCTCCCACGAGGGGAACCGGCCTGCGGTGGACCGACCAGTCTACGTCGTGCGCGGCCGAAGCGCCTCTTTTGGCCCGTGTGCCCCGTGGAAGGGTCAACGAGCGGTGAGGCTCAGCGGGCGTTGAAGTACTTCGCCTCCGGGTGGTGGATCACGATGGCGTCCGTGGACTGCTCGGGGTGCAGCTGGAACTCCTCGGACAGCTCGACGCCGATGCGCCCCGGCTCGAGCAGGTCGGCGATCTTGGCCCGGTCCTCCAGGTTGGGGCAGGCGCCGTAGCCGAGGGAGAAGCGGGCGCCCCGGTACTTCAGCTCGAACATGCCCTGCATCTCGTCGGGGTCCTCGCCGGCGAAGCCGAGTTCGGAGCGCACGCGTGCGTGCCAGTACTCGGCGAGCGCCTCGGCCAGCTGCACGGACAGGCCGTGCAGTTCGAGGTAGTCGCGGTAGGCGTTGGCCTCGAAGAGCCGCGCGGTCTCCTCGCCGATGCGCGAGCCGACGGTGACGACCTGGAGGCCGACCACATCGGTCTCGCCGGACTCCTCCGGGCGGAAGAAGTCGGCCAGGCACAGGCGGCGGCCGCGGCGCTGGCGGGGGAAGGTGAAGCGGGTGCGCTCGTTGCCCTGCTCGTCCAGGATGATCAGGTCGTCGTCCTTGGAGACGCACGGGAAGTAGCCGTAGACCACGGCCGCCTCCAGCATGTTCTCCGTCTGGAGCCGGTCCAGCAGGCCGCGCAGCCGGGGCCGGCCCTCGCTCTCGACGAGTTCCTCGTAGGACGGGCCCTCGCCGGTGCGGGCCTGCTTCAGACCCCACTGGCCCTTGAACAGGGCGCCCTCGTCGAGCCAGCTGGCGTACTCCTTGAGCTGGATGCCCTTGATGACGCGGGTGCCGCGGAAGGGCGGCTCGGGGACGGGGTTGTCGGTGGCGACGTCGGAGCGCACGTGCCCCTCCTCGGGGCGCTCCTCCGTTGCGGCCGGGGCCGCGGCCCTGACCCGGCGCTGCTTGAGCTCGGGCAGCTTCGCGCCGGGCACACCGCGCTTGACGCCGATGAGGGCGTCCATCAGGCGCAGGCCCTCGAAGGCGTCGCGGGCGTAGCGGACCTCGCCCTCGTAGATCTCGTGCAGGTCCTGCTCGACGTAGGCGCGGGTGAGGGCGGCGCCGCCGAGGATGACCGGGTAGCCGGAGGCCAGGCCGCGCTGGTTGAGCTCCTCCAGGTTCTCCTTCATGATCACCGTGGACTTCACCAGCAGTCCGGACATGCCGATGACGTCGGCCTTGTGCTCCTCGGCGGCTTCCAGGATCGCGGAGACCGGCTGCTTGATGCCGAGGTTGACGACGTTGTAGCCGTTGTTGGACAGGATGATGTCGACGAGGTTCTTGCCGATGTCGTGCACGTCGCCGCGCACGGTGGCGAGGACGATGGTGCCCTTGCCGGCCTCGTCGGTCTTCTCCATGTGGGGTTCGAGGTGGGCCACGGCCGTCTTCATGACCTCGGCGGACTGCAGGACGAACGGCAGCTGCATCTGGCCGGAGCCGAACAGCTCGCCGACGACCTTCATGCCGTCCAGCAGGGTCTCGTTGACGATGTCGAGCGCGGACCGCTCCTGGAGTGCCACGTCGAGGTCCGCCTCGAGCCCGTTCTTCTCGCCGTCGATGATGCGCCGCTTGAGGCGCTCGTCCAGCGGCAGAGCGGCCAGTTCCTCGGCCTTGCCGGCCTTGAGGGACTTGGCGGTGGCGCCCTCGAACAGCTCCATGAGCTTCTGCAGCGGGTCGTAGCCCTCGGCGCGGCGGTCGTGGATGAGGTCCAGGGCGGTCTGGACCTCCTCCTCGCTGAAGCGGGCGATGGGCAGGATCTTCGAGGCGTGCACGATCGCCGAGTCCAGGCCCGCCTTGACGCACTCGTCGAGGAAGACGGAGTTCAGCAGAATGCGGGCGGCGGGGTTCAGGCCGAAGGAGATGTTGGACAGGCCGAGCGTGGTCTGCACCTTCGGGTGGCGCCGCTTGAGCTCGCGGATGCCCTCGATGGTGGCGATGCCGTCCTTGCGGGACTCCTCCTGGCCGGTGCAGATGGTGAAGGTCAGACAGTCGACGAGGATGTCCTCCTCGTGGATGCCCCAGTTGCCGGTCAGGTCCTCGATGAGCCGTTCGGCGATCTCGACCTTCTTCTCGGCGGTGCGGGCCTGGCCCTCCTCGTCGATGGTGAGCGCGATGAGGGCGGCGCCGTGCTCCGCGGCGAGGGCCGTGACCTTGGCGAAGCGGGACTCGGGGCCGTCGCCGTCCTCGTAGTTCACCGAGTTGATCACCGCGCGGCCGCCGAGCTTCTCCAGGCCGGCGCGGATGACGTCGACCTCGGTGGAGTCCAGCACGATGGGCAGGGTGGAGGCGGTGGCGAAGCGGCCGGCCAGCTCCTCCATGTCGGCGACGCCGTCGCGGCCGACGTAGTCCACGCACAGGTCGAGCATGTGCGCGCCCTCGCGGATCTGGTCCCGGGCCATCTCCACGCAGTCGTCCCAGCGGCCGTCCAGCATGGCCTCGCGGAACTTCTTCGAGCCGTTGGCGTTGGTGCGCTCGCCGATGGCCAGGTAGGAGGTGTCCTGCCGGAAGGGCACCGACTGGTACAGGGAGGCGGCGCCGGGCTCGGGCTGCGGGGCGCGCTCGGTCGGGGCGGTCTCCCGGACGCGCTCGACCAGCTGCCGCAGGTGCTCCGGGGTGGTGCCGCAGCAGCCGCCGACGAGGGAGAGGCCGTAGTCGCGGACGAAGGTGCCCTGCGCCTCGGCCAGCTCGGGCGCGGTCAGCGGGTAGTGGGCGCCGTCCTTGGTCAGCACCGGCAGGCCCGCGTTGGGCATGCAGGACAGCGGGATGCGTGAGTGCCGGGACAGAAAGCGCAGGTGCTCGCTCATCTCGGCCGGGCCGGTGGCGCAGTTCAGGCCGATCATGTCGATGCCGAGCGGTTCCAGCGCGGTCAGGGCCGCGCCGATCTCGGAGCCGAGCAGCATGGTCCCGGTCGTCTCGACGGTGACGGAGACGATCAGCGGTACGGACTGGCCGGTGGCCTCCATGGCACGGCGGGCGGCGATGACGGAGGCCTTGGTCTGGAGCAGGTCCTGGGTGGTCTCCACCAGCAGCGCGTCGGCGCCGCCGGCGAGCAGGCCCTCGGCGTTCTGCTGGTAGGCGTCCCGGATGGCGCCGAAGGTGGTGTGGCCGAGGGTGGGCAGCTTGGTGCCGGGTCCCATCGAGCCGAGCACCCAGCGCTGCTGTCCGGTGCTGCGGGTGAACTCGTCGGCCACCTCGCGCGCGATCCGGGCACCGGCCTCGGACAGTTCGGTGACGCGGTCGGGGATGTCGTACTCACCGAGGGCGGTGAGGTTGGCGCCGAAGGTGTTGGTCTCCACGCAGTCCACACCGACGTCGAAGTACGCGGAGTGGACCGAACGGACGATGTCCGGGCGCGTCAGGTTGAGGATCTCGTTGCAGCCCTCGAGATTCTCGAAGTCGTCGAGCGTGGGGTCCTGCGCCTGGAGCATGGTGCCCATCGCTCCGTCGGCCACGACCACACGGGTGGCCAGGGCTTCTCGGAGTGCGGACACACGGGCCCGGCTGTCGGTGGAAGGGGTCGGCGGCAACGCGGCCATGAAGGGGCTCCCTCTGATGCGACGGCTGTCGGCTTTGCGGCTTCCCGGAGGGCATCCGGGATGGGCGCACCGCGCCAGCGTAACCGGCTGTGGGCTTGGATGGGCAGCCGGTCCACGGGGCGGGACGCGCGTGGTGCCGGAGCGGCCGCGGGACGACGGATCGGCCACCGGTGGCGCAAAAATGGCGGCGTGCCATTAGCGAGAGGTCGGCATCGACCGGTAGTGTTCGACATTGCCGAACGAGGGCTGTGGTGCCGCTTGTCGGCGGTCGAAGGGGACGGAGGCAGTACGGCGATGGCACGGAACATCCAGTCGCTCGAGCGGGCGGCCGCGATGCTGCGGCTGCTGGCGGGCGGCGAGCGGCGGCTCGGCCTGTCGGACATCGCCTCGTCGCTGGGCCTGGCCAAGGGCACCGCCCACGGCATCCTGCGCACCCTCCAGCAGGAGGGCTTCGTGGAGCAGGACGACACCTCCGGGCGCTACCAGCTGGGCGCCGAGCTGCTGCGCCTGGGCACCACCTACCTCGATGTGCACGAGTTGCGGGCGCGCGCCCTGGTGTGGACCGACGACCTGGCCCGCTCCAGCGGCGAGAGCGTCTACCTGGGCGTCCTGCACCAGCAGGGCGTGCTGATCGTGCATCACGTCTTCCGGCCCGACGACAGCCGGCAGGTGCTGGAGATCGGCGCCATGCAGCCGCTGCACTCCACGGCCCTGGGCAAGGTGCTGTCCGCCTACGACCCGGTGGCGCACAGCGAGGCGCTGGAGGCCGACCGCAAGGCGTTCACCGACCGGACCGTGTGCGAGCCGGAGGACTTCGAGCACATCCTCGACGTCACCCGCGCGCGCGGGTACGCGGCGGACGTGGAGGAGACCTGGGAGGGCGTGGCCTCCCTCGCCGCCCCCATCCACGACCGGCGGCGCATGCCGGTCGGCGCGGTCGGCATCACCGGCGCCGTGGAACGGCTGTGCCGGGACGGCGAGCTGCGGCCGGAGCTGGTCGCGGCGGTGCGGGACTGCGCCCGCGCGGTCTCGCGGGACCTGGGCGCCGGGCGGTTCTGACAGCACACCAGCGGACCGGGGCGCCGTACGGCGTTCCGGTCCTCGGCATGCCCGCGCTCACCTGCGGCAAAGATCCCTGGGACCGCAGCGATCAGTAACGATCGTATTTTCGACAACACAGCTCTTGACGTGCTCGTAACGCCGAAGCAAGACTCCCGTCCATCGGTCGACATTGTCGAACAGCTACCGGCAATACGCGCTAGAGTGACAACGCCAGGCCGGTATCGAACTTCCCTGGACGTAAGACAAAGGAGTCGCGGGTGTCCAGCTCCGACATCTTCATCGGCGAGACCATCGGTACCGCCATACTCATCCTCCTCGGCGGCGGCGTCTGTGCCGCCGTCACGTTGAAGGCCTCCAAGGCTCGTAACGCCGGCTGGCTCGCCATCACCTTCGGGTGGGGCTTCGCGGTGCTCACGGCCGTCTACACCTCGGCACCGCTCTCCGGCGCCCATCTGAACCCGGCCGTGACGCTGGCCATCGCCATCAAGGACGGCGACTGGAAGAACGTCCCGGTCTACTTCGCCGGACAGCTCCTCGGCGCCATGATCGGTGCCGCTCTGGTCTGGGTCGCTTACTACGGTCAGTTCCACGCCCACCTCACCGACCGCGAGATCGTCGGCGGTCCGGGTGCGCAGGACACCGCGGTCAAGGCCGTCGAGGCCCAGGAGAAGGGCGCCGGCCCCGTGCTGGGCGTCTTCTCCACCGGCCCCGAGGTCCGTGTCGCCTGGCAGAACATCGCCACGGAGGTCATCGGCACCATCGTGCTGGTGCTCGCCGTGCTCACCCAGGGTCTGAACGACAAGGGCAACGGCCTGGGCAACCTGGGCGCCCTGATCACCGCGTTCGTCGTGGTCTCGATCGGTCTGTCCCTCGGCGGCCCGACGGGGTACGCGATCAACCCGGCCCGAGACCTCGGTCCGCGCATCGTGCACGCCCTGCTGCCACTGCCCAACAAGGGCGGCTCCGACTGGGGCTACGCCTGGATCCCCGTGGTGGCTCCGCTGATCGGCGGCGCCATCGCGGCAGGCATCTACAACGTCGCGTTCGCCTAGGAGCAAATCCCCCCTCTGGGGGAAACTTCCAGCACGCGCCGTACGTAAAGCCCCATAAACACGGAATTACCAGGAGACACAGTGACCGACGCGCACACCGCCGGCCCCTTCATCGCCGCCATCGACCAGGGCACCACCTCCAGCCGCTGCATCGTCTTCGACCGGGACGGACGGATCGTCTCCGTCGACCAGAAGGAGCACGAGCAGATCTTCCCGAAGCCGGGCTGGGTCGAGCACAACGCCACCGAGATCTGGACGAACGTCCAGGAGGTCGTCGCCGGGGCCATCGAGAAGGCCGGCATCACCCGCGACGACATCAAGGCCATCGGCATCACCAACCAGCGCGAGACGACCGTGCTGTGGGACAGGACCACCGGTGAGCCCGTCCACAACGCCATCGTCTGGCAGGACACCCGCACCGACGCCCTCTGCCGCGAGCTCGGCCGCAACGTCGGCCAGGACCGCTTCCGCCGCGAGACGGGCCTGCCCCTGGCCTCCTACTTCGCCGGCCCCAAGGCCCGCTGGCTGCTCGACAACGTCGACGGCCTGAAGGAGCGCGCCGAGGCGGGCGACATCCTCTTCGGCACCATGGACACCTGGGTCATCTGGAACCTGACCGGTGGTGTCGACGGCGGCAAGCACGTCACGGACGTCACCAACGCCTCGCGCACGATGCTCATGAACCTGCACACCATGCAGTGGGACGAGAAGATCTGCGAGTCCATCGGCGTCCCGCAGCAGATCCTGCCCGAGATCCGCTCCTCCGCCGAGGTCTACGGCGAGATCACCGGCGGAAAGCTCGGCGACCTGCTCGGCGGCATCCCGGTCGCCTCTGCGCTCGGCGACCAGCAGGCGGCCCTGTTCGGCCAGACCTGTTTCGCCGAGGGCGAGACCAAGTCGACCTACGGCACCGGCACCTTCATGGTGATGAACACCGGTGACAAGATCATCAACTCGTACAGCGGCCTGCTGACGACGGTCGGCTACAAGATCGGCGACCAGAAGACGGTCTACGCCCTGGAGGGCTCGATCGCGGTCACCGGTTCGCTGGTGCAGTGGATGCGCGACCAGATGGGCCTCATCTCCACCGCCGCCGAGATCGAGACCCTCGCCCTGTCGGTCGAGGACAACGGCGGCGCCTACTTCGTGCCGGCCTTCTCCGGCCTGTTCGCCCCGTACTGGCGCTCCGACGCCCGCGGTGTGATCGCCGGCCTGACCCGGTACGTCACCAAGGCGCACCTCGCGCGCGCCGTCCTGGAGGCCACCGCCTGGCAGACGCGGGAGATCGCCGACGCCATGACGAAGGACTCCGGTGTGGAGCTGACCGCCCTCAAGGTCGACGGCGGCATGACCTCCAACAACCTGCTGATGCAGACCCTCGCCGACTTCGTGGACGCCCCCGTGGTGCGCCCGATGGTCGCCGAGACCACCTGCCTCGGCGCCGCCTACGCCGCCGGTCTCGCCGTCGGCTTCTGGAACAGCACCGACGACCTGCGCGCCAACTGGCGCCGGGCCGCCGAGTGGACCCCCCGCATGGACGCGGAAAAGCGCGCCCATGAGTACAAGAACTGGCTCAAGGCCGTCGAGCGGACCATGGGCTGGCTCGAGGACGAGGAGTAAGAAACAGCATGACCACCAAGTCCACCCTGCAGTCCGTGCCTGCCCTGGGGACGCACCCGGCCTCCGGCTCGAACCCGAGCCGAGCCGAGACCAGGGAGCAGCTCTCCAAGGCGTCGTACGACCTTCTCGTGATCGGCGGCGGCATCCTGGGCATCTCCACCGCCTGGCACGCCGCGCAGTCCGGCCTCAGGGTGGCTCTGGTGGACGCCGGCGACTTCGCCGGCGCCACGTCCTCCGCCTCCTCCAAGCTCCTCCACGGCGGCCTGCGCTACCTGCAGACCGGTGCGGTGAAGCTGGTGGCGGAGAACCACTTCGAGCGCCGTGCGGTCTCCCGCCAGGTGGCTCCCCACCTGGCGAACCCGCTCACGTTCTACCTCCCGGTGTACAAGGGCGGGCCGCACGGCGCGGCGAAGCTCGGCGCGGGCGTCTTCGCCTACTCCGCGCTCTCCGCGTTCGGTGACGGCGTCGGGCACCTGCTGTCCCCGGCCAAGGCCGCGCAGGACGTGCCCGAGCTGCGCACCGAGAACCTCAAGGCCGTGGCCGTGTACGGCGACGACCAGATGAACGACGCCCGCATGGCGCTGATGACGGTCCGCGGGGCCGTCGAGGCGGGTGCGGTCGTCCTGAACCACGCCGAGGTGACGGGTCTGCGCTTCACGCAGGGCCGTGTCACCGGCGCCGAGCTGAAGGACCGCCTGTCCGGAGACGAGTTCGGCGTCAGCGCCCGGCTGGTGCTGAACGCGACCGGCCCGTGGGTCGACCACCTGCGCAAGATGGAGGACCCGAACGCGGCGCCGTCCATCCGCCTGTCCAAGGGCGCGCACCTGGTCCTCAAGCGCACCTCCCCCTGGAAGGCCGCGCTGGCCACCCCGATCGACAAGTACCGCATCACCTTCGCCCTCCCCTGGGAGGACATGCTGCTGCTCGGCACCACCGACGAGGTGTTCGAGGGCGACCCGGCGGACGTCTCGGTCACCGAGCAGGACATCACCCAGATCCTCGACGAGGCCGCCTTCTCGGTCCGCGACCAGCAGCTCAGCCGCGACCTCATCACCTACTCCTTCGCCGGTCTGCGGGTGCTGCCGGGCGGTCCCGGCGACACCGCCAAGGCCAAGCGCGAGACGGTGGTGACCGAGGGGCGGGGCGGCATGCTGTCCATCGCGGGCGGCAAGTGGACCACCTTCCGGCACATCGGCCGCACGATCATGAAGAAGCTGGAGGCGCTGCCGGGCCACCCGCTGGGCGACGACTTCGAGCCGGTCAGCGCGCTGCCGAAGAAGCTGCCGCTGCCCGGCATCGCCAACCCGCGCGCGGTCGCCCACCGGCTGCTCACCGACCGCCCGGCGCCCGGCCCGCGCATGGCGGCCGACACGGCCAAGCACCTGGCCACGCACTACGGCTCGCTGGCCTTCGACATCGCCCGTATGGCCAACGAGAGCCCCGAGCTCGCCGAGCGCGTCCACCCCGACGCCCCGGAGATCTGGGCACAGGTCGTCTGGGCCCGGGACCACGAGTGGGCCGAGACGCCGGACGACGTGCTGCGCCGCCGTACGACGCTGACGATCCGCGGCCTCGCCACGGACGACGTCCGCGCCAAGGTGCAGGACCTGCTCGACAAGAAGTAGGCACGGGTACGGGGGATCAGTTGTCCGGAAGGGGCGGCTCCACGCCGACGGAGCCGCCCCTTCCGCGTTCCCGCGCCCGCATAATGACCTGATACGTCGGAGGTCTTGAACGCATTGGGAGGCCGGCCATGGCAGTCACCGACGAGGCGATCGAGAAGATCAAGGGAATGATCGTCTCCGGCGCGCTGCGCCCGGGCGACCGGCTGCCCAAGGAGAGCGAACTCGCCGCCGGCCTCGGCCTGTCCCGCAACTCCCTGCGGGAGGCGGTGCGTGCCCTGTCGCTGATCCGGATCCTGGACGTGCGGCAGGGCGACGGCACGTACGTCACCAGCCTCGACCCGCAACTCCTGCTGGAGGCACTGAGCTTCGTCGTCGACTTCCACCGCGACGACACGGTGCTGGAGTTCCTCGCCGTGCGCCGCATCCTGGAGCCGGCCGCGACCGCGATGGCGGCCGTGCGGATCAGCGAGCAGCAGGTGGACGCGCTGACGGCCCAGCTGGACAAGCTCGGTGAGGCCCCCTCCGTGGAGGATCTGGTCGCCTGCGACCCGGAGTTCCACCGGGGCATCGTGCACAGCTCGGGCAACTCGGTGCTGTGCTCACTGCTCGACGGGCTGTCGGGCCCCACGACCCGGGCCCGGATCTGGCGCGGCCTCAGTCAGGAGGACGCGGTCGCCCGCACCCTGCGCGAGCACCGGGCGATCCTCGCCGCCCTGCGCGACCGGGACGCCGAGGCGGCCCGCTCGTGGGCGACCGTGCACATCGCGAGTGTGGAGCAGTGGCTGCGCTCCACGCTGTGACCAGGGCCTCACCGACCGCTCGGATGAATCCGGGGTGTTCAGGGGCGGATCGCGGGGCAGTGATGGGGGCACTCCCCCTGCAAGGGGGCTGCGGGCGCCCCCGCGGCACGCCGTAAGGTTGGGTGGTCAAGCGAGGGCACGTCGGAAGGAGGCGCTGGGTGATCGAGCTCGAGGGGGTTCCCGAGCTGGTCGACCCGGTCATGGTGGCCGCGTTCGAGGGCTGGAACGACGCCGGCGACGCCGCCTCCACCGCGGTCGCGCATCTGGACAGGGAGTGGAAGGGCGAGGTCTTCGCGGCGCTGGACGCCGAGGACTACTACGACTTCCAGGTGAACCGCCCCACGGTGTTCATGGAAGCGGGCGTCCGCAAGATCACCTGGCCCACGACCAGGCTGTCGGTGGTCCGGGTGGGCGGCGAGAAGCCGCGCGACCTCGTCCTCGTCAGGGGCATCGAACCGTCCATGAGGTGGCGGTCGTTCTGCAATGAACTGCTGGGCTTCGCGCACGAACTGGGCGTGGAACTGGTGGTCGTCCTGGGCGCCCTGCTCGGTGACACCCCGCACACCCGTCCGGTCCCGATCAGCGGCACCACGTCCGACCCGGACCTGGCCCGCCGCATGGATCTGGAGGAGACCAAGTACGAGGGCCCCACGGGCATCGTCGGAGTCCTCCAGGAGGCGTGCACGCACGCGGGCGTCCCGGCCGTGTCGCTCTGGGCGGCGGTGCCGCACTACGTGTCCCAGCCGCCGAACCCGAAGGCCACGCTGGCCCTGCTGAACCGCCTTGAGGACCTGATCGACGTGCGCATCCCGCTGGGCGAGCTGCCCGAGGACGCGCGCGCCTGGCAGGTCGGCGTGGACCAGCTGGCCGCCGAGGACAGCGAGGTCGCCGAGTACGTCCAGTCGCTGGAGGAGGCCCGGGACACCGCGGAGTTGCCGGAGGCGTCCGGCGAGGCCATCGCCCGGGAGTTCGAGCGCTACCTGCGGCGCCATGACGGCGGCGGACCGCCCGGGCCCGGCGGTCACGCCACGGCGGACGGCAGCGACAGCACCTCGTACCTGCGGGACAACCCCGGCGGCCGCACCCGCCCGCCCAAGCCGCCGAAGCCGGGCACGGACGACGACGAGTCGTCGGACGACTGAGGGCACGGCAAGGGCACGGCACCGACACGCCAAGGGGCGTCTCCCGTTCGGGAGACGCCCCTTGGCGTGCTTCGAGGCCCCGGCTACAGCGCCACACCCAGCAGCGCGTCCACCGCCCGGGAGACCACCCCGGGCGCGCCGATGTCCGTACCGCCGCTCTGCTCCTGGAGCTCGACCCAGCGGTCGACCGCGGTGAGCGCGGCCGGTGCGTCCAGATCGTTCGCGAGGGCCTCGCGGATCTCGTCGACGAGCGCCTCCGCCGACGGCCCGTCGGGCCGGGACACGGCCGCCCGCCAGCGGCCGAGCCGCTCGACGGCGTCCTCAAGCACCTGCTCGGTGTACTCCCAGTCGGAGCGGTAGTGGTGGGCGAGCAGCGCGAGCCGGATGGCGGCCGGGTCGACGCCGTCGTGCCGGAGCTTGGAGACGAAGACCAGGTTGCCCTTGGACTTGGACATCTTCTCGCCGTCCAGGGCGACCATGCCGGCGTGCACGTACGCCTTGGCCATGGGGAACTCGCCGGTGAGGGCCTGGGCGTGCGAGGCGCCCATCTCGTGGTGCGGGAAGGCGAGGTCGGAGCCGCCGCCCTGGATGTCGAAGCCCATGCCGAGGTGGTCGAGGGCGATGGCCACACACTCGATGTGCCAGCCGGGCCGTCCCCGCCCGAGCGATCCGCCGTCCCAGCTGGGCTCGCCCTCGCGGGCGGCCATCCAGAGCATCGGGTCGAGCGGGTTCTTCTTGCCCGGCCGGTCCGGGTCGCCGCCGCGCTCGGCGGACAGCAGCCGCATCGCCGCGGCGTCGAGATTGGAGACCTTGCCGAAGTGCGGGTCGGACTCGACGGAGAAGTAGACGTCCCCCTCCAGTTCGTAGGCCGCGCCGGCGTCCCGGAGCCGCTCGACCAGCGGGACGATCCCGGGTATGGCCTCGACGGCGCCTATGTACTGCCGCGGCGGCAGCATCCGCAGGGCCGTCATGTCCTCACGGAAGAGGGCCGTCTCCTTCTCGGCGAGCGCGACCCAGTCGACGCCGTCACGCTGCGCCCGCTCCAGGAGCGGATCGTCGACGTCGGTGACGTTCTGGACGTAGTGAACCTGCCGCTTGGTGTCGAGCCACACGCGCTGCACGAGGTCGAACGCGTTGTAGGTCGCCGCGTGTCCCAGGTGTGTGGCGTCGTACGGGGTGATGCCACAGACGTAGATACGGGCGACGGGACCGGGGTCGAGGGTGACGAGGCCGCCGGTCGCGGTGTCGTGGATCCTCAGGTCGCGGCCCTGACCAGGCAGGGCGGGGACCTCGGAAGCGGGCCAGGCATGCATGCCATGAGCCTAACCGGACTGAAGTTCCATATACGAATGGGAGCGGGCCACACGGCCGAGAAGGCGCTCTTGCGGTGTTCCCACTGGCTGTGCTGCTACACGGGTGGCCAGGGAATCGCAGGCCATTCCCCGCTCGGCTCCGGGTGGGTCCCCGAGGCGAGCAGGGTGCCGACCCGCGCGCGGGTTGCGTCGATCTCGGCTCCGGTGATCAGCGGTTCGAGCCGCACGGCGAGCGGGCCGCCCTCGGCCAGGCCCTTCCTGAGGCCTTCGAGGACCTCGACGGCCTCCTCGGTGAGGGCCGCCCCCGCCCAGCCCCACAGCAGGGTCCGCAGCTTGTTCTCGGCGTTGAAGGTGACCCCGTGGTCGATGCCGTAGAGCCGTCCGTCACCGGTGGGCAGCAGGTGGCCGCCCTTGCGGTCGGCGTTGTTGATGACCGCGTCGAGGACCGCGAGCCGCCGCAGCCTTTCGTCGTCGGCGTGCACGAGCAGCGCGGTGCGTCCCTCGCCGACCTCGGCGAAGCCGATCGCCTTCCAGCCCGGCTCGGGCTCCTCGCCGTCGACCAGGGCGAGCAGCTCCGCCCCGGGCGTCACCTCGACCCACAGCTGGCACATGCCCTCGCCGTAGGGACCCTCGCGCAGCACGGTGGGCGGCACCAGGCCCCAGCCGGTGGCCTCGGAGACCTCGTACGCCGCGACCTCGCGCTGGGCCAGCGTCCCGTCGGGGAAGTCCCACAGGGGCCGCTCCCCCGCGACCGGCTTGTAGATGCAGGCCGCGTCCTCGCCGTCGTACGACACCGTGCAGTACAGGGCCGCGTTGGAGGCTTCACGGATGCGTCCGCGGACGGTCAAGTCGCCGCGGGCGAGCAGCCCGGCGGCGTCCGGTGGAGGCGTCACGCTCCGCGGCGGTATCCGTTCTGGCGCGGACATACGTGTCCTTCCGGGTCGAGCGGGAGGCTGCACAGCGGGCACGGCGGCCGCCCGGCGTTGACGACGTCGAGGGCGCGCTTGGCGAAGGCCCTGGCCTGCGTGCCGGTGAGCCGGACCCGCAGCATCGGCGGCCCGTTCTCCTCGTCCTGGAGCAGCCGCTCCTCGGCCTCGGCGAGGTCCTCCTCGGATTCCGCGTCGAGCTCCACGAGCGCCTGCGCCTCGACGATCATGAGCTGCTCGTCGCCGTCCCAGGCGAGCGCCATGGTGCCGACCCGGAACTCCTCCTCGATGGGGGTGTCCAGCGGGGCGGTGTCGGTGTCCGAGGGTGCGACGGCGGGGACGTGGGCGCTGCCGCCGCTACGGCGTACGACCTCGTCGAGCAGCTCGTCCATGCGTTCGGCGAGCGCTGCGACCTGCGTCTTCTCCAGCGCCACGCTGGTCACCCGGGAACCTGCGGTGGCCTGGAGGAAGAACGAACGGCGCCCGGGCAGTCCGACCGTACCGGCCACGAAACGCTCCGGATGGTCGTAGAGGAACACCTGACGGGACACGTCCTGTCTCCATTGAAATCGTGGGAACCGTGTGACCACGGCACTGCTGCGACCGCTTCACCCTACTGCGGCGAACGATCACGGTGCGCCCGCACCGCCCCCGACTTCGGCCTCGCCGCCCGGCGGTTCCTCGCGCGGCGCCAGGGACCTGAAGTCACCCGTGTCACCGAGGCGGACAAGAAACGGCCGCAGGCGTGTGTAGCGGATCGCGGTGATGGAACACGGTTCCACGGAAAGCCGCTGGAAGAGGTCCAAGTGAAGTCCGAGTGCGTCGGCGACGAGCGACTTGATGATGTCGCCGTGCGAGCACATGAGGTAGACGGCGTCGGCGCCGTGGTCGCGCTCCACGCGTGCGTTCCACTCGCGTACGGCCTCGGCGGCGCGCGACTGCATGGCCCGCATGGACTCCCCGCCGGGGAAGGCCGCCGCGGACGGATGGGCCTGCACCACCTCCATGAGGGGCTCGTCCTTGAGCTCGGCGAGCTTGCGTCCGGACCAGTCGCCGTAGTGGCACTCTCCGATGCGCTCGTCGGTGTGCGGGCTCAGGTCCGGCCGGGCCTCCAGCAGCGGCCGGAGCGTTTCCTGGCAGCGCTGGAGCGGGCTGGTGACGATTTCGGCGAGGGGCAGTTCGGCGAGCCGCCCGGGGAGCGCGGCGGCCTGGGCGGCGCCGCGCTCGTCGAGGGCGACGCCGGGTGTCCAGCCGGCGAGCAGTCCCTCGGTGTTGGCGGTGGAGCGTCCGTGCCTGACCAGGATGAGCGTGGGCATGCGCTCCAGCGTAGGCGCACG